>CAZQMI010000060.1:0-14206 GCA_964594475.1 uncultured Thermoplasmatales archaeon | reverse complement strand
CCCCGGCCGGAATTTGAATCCGAGTCCCGAGCTCGACAGGCTCGGATGATAGGCCACTACACTACCAGGGCAGAAATGAAAATTTTGCTAACAGGTAAATAACTCCCTTTCTTTAATGTTTTCCTTCCAAACCATACTTCATTTATAAATAAGCATGATTATTTGGTAAAATCAGAAAAAGAAAGAATTAGGTAGGTTCTCTGATTGTGCTAAAGCCTTTGATGTCATATTCATCGATATCTTCTTGGATTTCCTCATAGGTCGCTAATTCGCCATCATACATGGCCAGTGTTTCATTGAACAGATTCTCAAGAGCAGTCACATTTTCCTGACCTATAGAACCATTGGAAATTGTGATGTTTTCAGCTAGCATACGTAGATAATTACTTGCATTATATCGAAGTAATGTTAGTCTTTCACCTGATGAACTTAGATTTACATACAAATCTAATAATTGTATATAATTTTCATATTCTGTGAATTTTTTGGTGTTATCAAAGAACGATGATGCCTGTTTGAAATTCTGATGAGCCGTAAAATAGACCGGCATGGCAAGGCTACAGTTTTCAATACTTTTATTTTTATAATGCTGACCATCGGTAATATTGTTCTCTGAGAGGGCACTAATGTAAAACAAACGAGCAATATCGAAATGATAATTACCAAATGCCCTATCTTCTCGAGCAGAATCAAGAAGAACACTAGATTCAAGAAAACTACTGGTAAAATTGATATTATTTTCCTCGATGGTTTCAATTTCCTGAGTATGCTCCGTATTCAAACTCTGAATCTGTGATTGATGCACGATATCGGCGACAAAATAGGTCACCACAACGACACCTACCATGATAGCAATAGCCATAATGAACATATTTCGATCAAATACTCGTTCCATCTCTTTTTCAACTCCTATTCACTAGTCAATCCCACCTGATGATCATCCCAGAAAAGCATGGGACAGACCACAGCGTTCTTATTACTGCTCCATTCAATGCAAGCAAGATTTGAAAAACAGGAATCTGACGGTCGTGACAAAGCGAAATTAGTAATCGGTTTATCTGATTTTGTGTCCATCAACACTCCTGATTTATACAGATAATAAGTAACAGAGTCAATATCGTTTCTTTCAAACTTCAATGTATACCAACTATTATAGAGATATCCAGATGTATCCGTACTCAATTGTTCCCAACGATTGTTGTTTTTGCTCCAATATGAGAGCTTAAGCAACCAATCCACAGGAGGTTTTGAACCCTGATTGAGATATGCAAATTTAAATCGGACCAATGGATCATTATCACTATTGGAGAAATTCAGAAAGAGCGTTGAATCTTCTGTGGAATTACCAGCAAAGAAACTAATTTCCCAGCTTTTCAAATAACTTTCCAGACATGAGAAATTATAATACCAATACTGAGGACTACCTGCTAATCGAAGTTTAGTCTTAAACGATTTCGCAGAGGCACTATAGACACTTCCAGCGACCTCAAAATTGCTTTCACCTGATTCCGTACTTGTTAAGAACCACTCTCTTCCCATATAGCTTTGAACTGCCTTTCCACCAACGGTATCATCAGCAAACCCTTCAGTTACATTACCTGGTGGTTCAAACGAGATTACGAAGCGATTCGTGGGATCATCATCATCAGTATCTCCATCTCCATCACTATCAATTCCATCATCAACATGAGGATCATCAGTCAACTCATCTGCATTATTTGTCCCATCCTCATTTTCATCCCAATGCACAATTCCTTGATTTGACAGCAGAGTACCATTTTGAATCCCGCTGTTAACTTCAACATCAAAAGTCAATGAAATGCTACTTTCTGCAGAGATACCACCGTTCCACGTGATTTTATCCGTTCCATTGTCGTAACTTATTAATCCTGATGTCGCTGAGGCAGATCCGGTGACATATGTTACATTATCCGGAATATAATCTTCAAACTCATCGCTCGGATTATCATTCTGATCAGCCGTCCCAGTATTACTCACCGTAATCGTATAACGGAGGATGTCCCCTGCTTCCACATTTCCACCATTTGTATCTTGCACCGTTTTTCGAGCGATAATATTGGTTCGTGCAAATCCCGTGAAAAACAAATTATCGATAAATGCTGCACTATCAAATTGATTATCACCATTATCATTCAACGTAATAGTCACGATGATCAGTTCGAACGGTGAAACAGGATGAGATGTACCACCAATCTGAATTAAATCAGAAGATCCAGCATCCAATCCGGGGTCGCGGGGGGTCGTATCAATCCAGTCAACACCACCAGGATAACCGCTCCTGGCATATACATCAAAACCAGTGCCCGTAATATCAATATAATCAGGAACGAAATACCCTCCATTCACATCAAGAACAAAGGTAGATGTTCCTTCTGATGGTGATTGAACGGATATAGTTAATTTATCATTATACTGGGAATCAATATATTCAGGATATTCAGTACTTAAAAACTGAACATCATAATAAAGATAATGCATAAATGCAGGAACCTGCAAAGTCATTTCAAGTGTCACTTCATCACGAGGGTAGCCATACTGTCCACCAACAAACCAGGTACCTCGTTCATCACCCGGATTTGTTTCATCAGTGGTAACGATACTTGCTCCTGCAATACCAGTACTGAATAAAGCAAATTCTGACCCATGAGTTGGATATAAGGTTCCAAGGGAACTAAGAGTGGTACTTTGCCTATTGCCAGATGAATCACAATCAGCATAGGAACTATCAATCAATGTGGATTGATTGGCAAGAATGGCAAGTGCGAGATCTTGACCATCGTATGTATCAGCCTGTACTCTATCACTGGTAGAAACCATAATCCAACTTGTAACAAGAAGGATGATTACCACACCAATGACATCTATTTTCTTCACTTGTTTATTCATTTCAACCTCCTCCATAATTTTTGATGAGTAACGTATTTGAAATCTGTGCACTTGCATCAACAGTTTCATTTACTGGAGTTACCAGACAACTCCACTGTTGCCCAACACTTGTCTGTTCCGATACAAGTACACTTAAGGCACTAAGACCTGATTTCTTACACAAATAATTTTGATAGATTTGTTCCTCAGATAATTTAACAGGATACACAGAAATCTCATCAATATTACCGGTGAAATTCGAAATTTCAGATTGGGCGATACCGGTGATATTTACCGCATCAACTGCTGCTTCTACAACTGATCCCGAACCTAAATCTGAAGCTTCAAAACAAATTTTCACAGAATCCGTCAGGGTAATAAAATCTGAAAGATTAAGACTGTATTCAATCCAACGATATGGTAGGGGTGTATCTGGACCGATGGTTGATGCTGAAACCCAAGAACTTCCTCCGTTGTTGGAGATATATACTTCAAATATATCGTTATTGGGAGAATTTCCATAATCATTGGTGTACCAGACAGCATAGGAACAAAATACATCATCATAATGACTCATATCTAGGGTTGGAGAAATTAGATAGGTACTAGCATAATCAACATCTTCATCACGCTCATTTTCAGTCACATAACAGTGTCCAGATCCATCATAATCAGTTGGTGGATCTCCTCGGGAATCATTCACTGGAATCCCACGTTCCCATATACCATTCATCCACCAGTAGGTGGAATCAATGGTCCATCCTTTATCTGTTTCAAAATCATCTGTAAAAATAACAGATTGTTCAATACTTAATGGATTGATACTTCTTCCAATATATCCGACAAGCTCCTCAGTAACACCAAGACTTTCACCAGGTGAACCTGTGATTGAGACATTCAATATTCCGTCGATATAGATTTCAGATAATCCAGTTGTGCTCTCATAGGTAGCAGTAATCAAATGCCAACTGCCATCATTTACCGGTCCTGATGACTGTAATTCAACAGTTGCTGAGTTCGTACTTACTGTCCATTTAATATTTCCTTGGACAACTGAGAGATCAACATATGATGATCGATTAAAACTAAAAATTGATCCCGTTTCATTGGTTGTTTTTATCCATACTTCAACGGTTATATCATCAACAAAAGTGTTATCGAAACAATACGGCACACTGATATAATCATCTCCATCGAATTGATATGAACCACCGACTCGTCCGTTTTCAATCCATGAAGCACCATGGATGGTTGCATGATAATCATTTCCTGAGTAATCCTTTAGATCTGTTGCATTATTACCATCCATCGGATAGAGAACTGAAGCAATTGTATTGCCGTTCAATAACCAGTTATACACATAACTATCCGCATCAAATGTTGCGTTAATGGTTTCACCGTTACTGGTTTTATTAAAGCAGATTAGATCTTCATCAGAACTATCTGAAAGTAAGCTGGATATTAAATATGGATCGGAGGAATTCACATTACCTGAAGAGGCAAGTGTTGTTCCTTGAAGTAATCCATCAAATACAATTTCCTGTTTATCTCTATCAGAGTTGTAGATGGTGATTCGGACTTTATCATCCTCTGATAAAAGGAGAGTGCTGGCGATATTTTCCTTACCACCAATACACCAGCTCTCATATGATGGAGCTTTTGAATCAAGCAAGGTACCATTGAGATCTCTTACATCAATCCGATATGAGGAAATTGATTCTCCACCCACATGCTCAAGGATAATAACTCCATTGCTATTGACATATCCTTCAATTTCCACATGGGTATCTGCATCGAGTGAGGGTAATGGAAAAATATACATATAAATCGCAGAAAAGACAAGGATAGCAATGAGGATAAGAAGAAAACTCCCAATAACTTCAGTAACTGCAGTAGTATTGGGTAGAACACGCTTGGTTCTCATCGTACCATCCACCTATCTATACTTTTTCATATTCTTCTTATTTAAACGATTTCTGTCATTTTTTCAAAATGTTAAACTCAACCTCTTTAGAAAATAAACTTAAACACAAAGAATGAAACAAGCACCAGAATAAAACCGAAGCGAACACCAGAAGACAGACGACCATCCATCATAAAACCTCCTAGGAGACCACCACCAATGCTTTGTACCATGACAAAGGAAAAAAACGTATATTTCAACAAGTTATGATCGATGTTGGCAATACGCATGTTTCCTATTGCTTGACCGGCCATTTTATCCTGTAAATCAAAAATTGCTTGAAAGATAGTTTTGTCAATGATAAGTATAACAGCTAAAAAGACAAAGAAGCTAATAAAAATCACTATACTATACATTGACATCTCGGTTTTCCGCTGCAGTTCAACCCGTTTGGATTGATCAATTTCCTTTGCTGCAGCCTCAAACACGGCTGATGTATTCCCCCCAATCTCAAGGGCCTTATTTACCGTTACAGCCATCCGTTTCACAGCATCAGTATTTATTCGTTCAGCGAAATTATCCAAAGCTTGCCTCACTGAAATACCCCAAGAAAGCTGGGCTGACATCCGCTGCAACTCTGCAGTCAATCTACCATGATCGGATTTCGCTGAAGAATTAATTGCATCAAACACGGTCATACCAGAAGCCGTCGAACTACTGATTTCTCTAAGAAAATCCGGGAGATGATTCTCAACATCCTTTTTTTTCTTCGCTTGCATATAATTAAAAAACCCAATCGGACCAATCGCAGATAATACCGCAAAAACTAAAAAATCGACAGCATCAAGCCCAATTGAAGAGGTATGTAACATTCCAATCAAAGAAAAAAAGCCTACAACAAAGAAGAGAATAGTGATGCTAGAGGAAATACCTAGGATGATATTCATGAGAAAATCGGAACTATAGACTTTTTTCAGATTGTATTTATGACTCTGAAAAAGGTCCTTAATCTCCTTCAAATCGCTTCACCCATCCCAGATTTCATCATTACGTAAAAACCGACATAGGCCAACGGAAGGATCATAAAGGCAAGAATGAAAAGAAATTCAAATGAAATACCACCACTGGTCATTCCCATAATAGAAATAATAATGACCAAAAACAATGGAAATGCAATAACGGTTACTACAAATGCTTCAGCCATCACCGCAAGTGATTCCAAATCTCTTTTCCTTTCTACAAGCTCGGCCTCCATGTATTTTTCAACACACCGGTTGAAATAAGGACCAAGTTCACTTCCTGATTGAATGACTCCAAGAATGCCTTGAAGAAATTCTTTAAACTTATCTGATGGTGAGATCTTAATTGCATGTTTCAATGCCGTTATTGTATCAACGCCCATCATATCGATTTCCATAGTGATTTTTTTTGCTTCTTTCTGGATTTCACCATATAAAGAGACCGTGGACAATGTTTCAAAGATCTCAGCTGGAGAAATTCCAGCCACAGACATGGTATTGATAAAATTCGTTGCATAAGGTAGAAAACGGTCGATATTTTTTCCTCGTGTCTTTGCTTTGGAGGAGGGAAGACTCAAGTAATATAACCCAATGCCCACAGGTACAAGGGAGGAGATAAGCAGTATGAGTAATGCAGTGATTGGATGTGGGATGATCAAATAAAATAATAATGATGCAAAAAAGGATGCAAGAAAACCAAGAATGATATTCATGATCACCATTGAATAATATTCAGTGTACATCATGCTGATATCTGCTTTTTCCAACAACCGATTTTTACTGGTGGAACTAACATTGAATCGATCGAATATGTTCGTAAAGAGTCGTCTGCAAAATCGACTATAGGTAGTTGATTTCACGTTTCCAACTCCCGCTGCGCTTGTTTTAAAACCGCATCAGGATGAATTTCATACTCAGCAACAATCCGACCAACCTCTCGATAATCACGTTTATTTTTTTCAACCATCCATTTCAAAATGGTTTTCCTTCGTTCAATTTCTTCCTCTAACTGTTCCTCAGTCCAATCATTTTGTTGTCTAATGGTACTCAGCAGTTTACTTCCACCATGTTCTTCGAAAGTATCATCAGTTTTTGAGATCCAGCGGAAGGGTTCCATGAAAATGAGTTGATTGGTATCAGGATCAAGTTTGATGACCTCGGTAACACTGGTCATACGACGTACGGTCTTTTTTCCAATATCTATTGCGTTCTGAAACACAATAATGTCAAGAGAGGTTAATAATGCTCGAGGAAGAGAAATCGGTGGATTTTCCAACCGTTGGATTAGAGTATGAATGGTACTTGCATGTACAGTAGAATATGAAGTATGGCCCGTTGCCATGGCTTGAAACAGACTATATGCTTCCTTCCCACGGACCTCACCGACCATTATTACCTTTGGTCTTTGCCGTAAAGCAGCTCGGATTAAATCAAACATATCAATGTCTTTACCCGTTTTTGAATCATCGCCAGAAAATCCTTTTCGAGTAGTTCCTGCTATCCAATTATTATGAGGAAGACTTATCTCTCTGGTATCTTCAATGGTAATGATCTTATGAGATGAAGGAATGAACAGGGATAATGCGTTCAATGCTGTGGTCTTTCCACTAGCGGTTCCACCACAAAAGAGAATGGAGGCACCATTTTCAATAGCCATCCAGAAATAGGCGGCCATGTTAAAGGAAAGTGAATGAAAGTTAATCAAATCGATCGGGGTCAACGGGTTTTCCCTGAATCGGCGGATGGTAAAGGTAGATCCCCTAGTCACCGTTTTTGCAAGTGTTGCCTGTAATCGTGAACCGTCCGGCAATTTACCATCGACGATTGGTGAAAAAATAGATATCTGCTTTCCACAGATTTGAGCAAGTCTAACCACAAAGGAATCAAGTTCTTTGTCGTTTTCAAACAGGACATTGGTGGTAATCTCATCATATTTCTTATGATACAAAAAGATTGGAACATCAGGACCATCACAGGAAATATCCTCAATACCCTCATCCTTCATGATGATATCAATGCGGCCATAACCTAAGAATTCCCGAAATAAATGATAGAAAATCTTTTCCTTTGATTTCCTTCCGATGCGCTCTAACCGTTCCCTTTCCTTTTTTCTTTCTTCACTATTAAATTTCTTTTTTAATTTATCAATGGAAAGAGATGATGATAACGAGGAAAATGAAAAACCCTGTTTCTTTGCATTCTGTTTTTCTGGATTTTTCTTAAAAGAGAATTGAAAGAGTTCTTTGAATGATTTTTGTTCCTTTTTTTCTTTTTTCTCCGTGGGATAAAATTTAATATCATTATCAATGATGATTTGCTCAAGGGTATCCTGGAGGTATTTCTTTCGTTCTGATTCCTCTGTCCGAGTCACATCGATATCAGCTAGCATTTTAAATAAATGCATTAATTCCTGTTTTACCTTTTTTTCATGAGTGGTTAACACTGGCTCATATACGGCATACAGAATTTCTCCTGTCTTACTATTTTTAATTACCTTCCGCGTGCCGAGCCCATGCCAACCGAATCCCCTTTTCTCATCGATAATTTCATGTTTTCCTTCGAATGCCTTCAAAATTTCGGATGCCTTGGGAGAAACATTAGATTTTTCCTTTGTTTTTTGTTTTTTCTGCCTGGCTTTTGCTAACAGACCGCTGCCTTCAAAAAGAATCTCATCTTCACTATTACTTTTTTGTGAATCGTCGGTGATCTCAGGAATCTCTTTCTTCTGCAGTTCTGCTTTCTCTAGGAGTCCCATTCAATCCTCACTTGACATTGTACTTATTCATCACCTTTTGATAGAGGGCAAAATCTTCTGATGAAGCAAAATCTTCGATAACATCTTCGGGTAATTTCGCTAACAGCTCATCGGTCATGAGAAGAACCTTTTTGATATCTTCATCCATGGTCTGGTCATTCGTTGATTGTGTTGAGTGGCTTGTAGTTTGGGGGGGGATAGGTGAAATAAGTGTGTTTTGCTTGTTTTGTTGAGCCGATGATTGATTAGGTTGACTTGTCTTATCCTTAAGTTTCTTTGTTTTAATTAATGATTTCTTTTTTGTTTGCTTTGATTTATCCTTTGAAAAAAGAGAAAATTTCTTTTTTTGCTTTTGTTGGCCTTCTTGATCTGATGGTTTCGTTGTCGTTTTGGTTTCTTGCTGTCGAAGGGAATCCATTTCTTGTTGACCTTTTTTTTTCTGAAATTGATTTTTTAATGGTTTTTTTGCTGAAAAAAATCCATGATTCTGTTTATTCTCCTCTGTTTTCTCTTCCTTGCTTCGTTTAAGATTTAATCGTATCTTCGGGAAGGAAAATAATTTTTTCTTTGTATCGTCTGGATGCTTTTTTGTCATTATTTTCTCATTGGTTTTATGTGACTGTTGAATTTCGAATACTTCCTCTTTTGGTTTGGTTGAAGGTTTTGGGGTATCACTGATAGGTTGAACAGCTGGTTTTTTATTCCATGATTCATTAGAATCAGTAATGGTAACACGAGGTTTCATATTGTCCTGATTTTTTGGTTTTGTTGGCTGTGTTTCTTTTGCCGTATCCTGAGTATGTATGTCTGATTCCTGCGGGTTTTTTGTAAGTGGATCTGGTGAATTTTGGTTTTCTGAACCAAAACCATTACTTGTGGGTTGTTTCTGTGGTTTCGGAGCATCACCTGTCGATTGATCATTATTAAGTAAAGCATCAATTTGTTTTCGAGTATCCTCAAAATCATGATTTGATTTTGGTGTGAAATCATTTTGTGTTTGAGAAAAATCAGATTGCTTAGAGGACATTGTCTCTGTTGATGGTGGTATCGAATCACTGCTTATGGTCTTATTTTTTTTTCCTTCCTCTTCATTGTCTTGAGGCATATCCATCGTCTCCTCATTTCCTTTTTTACATTATCCACAGAATGTATCAATTCTGCATCCCATGCATCCTTTTTCAAGACATGTAAGCTGTTATTATTTTAATAAATATTTCTATTGGCCAATGATGATGAATGTATAAGGAGAAAATTATTTCCTCTCTCCTTAGGAAATTTTTAATGTATCAATACTGATTATCTATTTGAAACAATTATTTTTATAGGATGTTTTGGATTAGGCTTTTTTGTATGATATCAACTCAATTGATACTCGACTCCATACGTCTCAGTGTTGGCATCCTCATCCTCTCCTATGCATCCTTTACCGATATAAAAACACGAAAAGCATCAAACACACTCTGGTTAACCATGGGAATCATTGGAGGAATTTTACTGATTTTAGATTATTTTTTCATTGGGGATATTCAAGGAAAGCTTAGTTATTTGTTGTTTATTCCGATCATTATCATCATCATGTATGTTTTCTTTCAATTACGATTACTCTTTGGAGGAGCAGATGCCAAAGCGATGATGTCGCTTGCCATTCTAGCTCCATTCACTCCCTCGCTTTTTTCATTTCCATTATTTATCTCCTTGCTCCCATTCTCATGGGTGATCTTTTCCAATGCAATCATTTTGTTTTTGTTTATCCCGATAGGACTATTTCTTTATAATCTCATCAAAAAACAAGTCAAGTTCCCCCATAGTCTACTTGGGTACCGGATGAAATTAGATGAAGCACGGAAAACCTTTGTCTGGCCTCTAGAGCATATAGTGGATGGAGAAAAGAAATTATCATACGTTCCTCACTCTATAGATCCACAGGATCAATTTGATGCGTTTGAAGAAATGGGGATAGAAGAAATCTGGGTGACACCAAAGATTCCGTTCATGATTCCCTTATTGGCAGGTTTTATTACTGCTTTTTTCATCGGCGATATTCTCTTTTTTCTGGCTTATCTGATTATGGGATTATAAGTAAGATATTGAAAAGATGGTGTTGAAAAAACACAAATAGTAGTTACTAATTTAGCATCAGCCGAATTATGTCAAAACAAGACTATTACGATATTTTAGGTGTAGCTAAAGATGCAGATAAGAAGCAGATTAAACGTGCTTATCGAAAACTTGCCCTAAAATATCATCCTGATAAGAACCCAAGTAAAGAAGCGGAAGAAAAATTCAAAGAAATTTCAGAAGCCTACGCTGTGCTTTCTGATGATGAAAAAAGACAAATGTATGATCAATATGGTCATGCTGGAATCGATCAACAGTTCAGTTCCGAAGATATCTTTAGAGGTGCAGATTTTGGTGATATCTTTCGAGGAATGGGATTTGATTTTGATGATATCTTCAATCAGTTCTTCGGTGGAAGAGGAGGGTTTACATCCCGAAGGAGGCAGCGCAGAGGAGCTGATCTTCGGTATGATATGCAGATAACACTTGAGAATGCATATCATGGGATGGAAACCGAGATAGAGGTACCTCGTACAGAAGCATGTGACACCTGCGGAGGAACCGGTGCGAAACCTGGGACCAATCCAAAAACATGTGATCGATGTCATGGGACCGGTCAAATGAAACAATCCCGACGTACCCCATTTGGAATGTTTACCCAAGTGGCACCCTGTTCTCAATGCCGTGGAAAGGGAACCATCATCGAAGAAAAATGTAAAAAATGTCGTGGCTCAGGGTTTGTTCAAGTGACTAGATCAATCGCATTGAAAATACCGGCTGGAATAGATGACCGATCACAACTACGCTTGCAGGGCGAGGGCGAATCAGGTCCAGGTGGAACAGGTGATTTATATGTGGTGGTTCACATTAAATCACATCCTCATTTTGAGAGGCGAGGAGTAAATCTTTCCACAACCCAGGAAATAACCTTTCCCGAAGCAGCTCTTGGGACAAAACGGACAATTACAACACTTTCTGGTGAACAGGGAGTCTTAAAAATACCTGAGGGGACACAACATGGAGATGTGTTTAAGCTACGAAAATATGGTATGCCCTATATTCAACAACGAAAATATGGTGATTTATACGTTACTATAAAGGTCAAAACCCCTGAAAACCTGAGTAGAAAAGCAAAAAAACTCCTCCAGCAGCTTCAACAAGAACTTCCCTCTACATAGAACACTACCAAAACCTTTTAAAGATATGGCTTTCATATATATTTTATCCGCTGAAAAAAAATCGGGGGAATCAGTTGAACTCATCTGATGATAAGAATACGAAAAAGGGAAATCATCCATTTGATCATCTTTCTGATAAGGATTTAAAACGAATCTTTGATGAAATGAGAGATTACATAGAAAGCGATTCATTCAAAGAACTCGTTGAAGATATTATTAATAATAGTTATCTTGAAAAACAGGAAATAGATGGTCTCTTTGATTTTGAAGTAAACGAGGATGAATCTTACACTGCCGATATCGATCATACTCAGGAGGATAATTTTTTTGTCGATGATCACAGCGTTCTCAACAAACCAACCGCTGACATCATGAAGGATGACACCCACGTTATGATTACCATCTCTCTTCCATTTATTAAACGGGATCACATCAGTCTTTATGCTACTGAATCAGATATTGAAATCGTGGTCACGAAAGGTAAGCACACCTTGTATGATATCATTGATCTGCCTGCTCTTGTAAAACCGAATACTGCAACATCATCATATAATAACGGAGTTCTTGATATCCTTATCGAACGTAAAAAGTGTTGGCATTCAGGGCTAGAAATAGATATAAAGTGAAAAATGATATGTTCTATACCATTTTTTCCATTAATACCTCTTTTTTTCTAAAATGTTATATAGGATTAGGATATTTTTACTAGGAGGCTGCTTATGAAAAATGCTATTATCATTTTCATCTTTATGATAATTCTTATTATTGGATTTAGTGGTTGTATCAACCAAGATGATGAAAACACGATTCATGTTAGTCTCACAGGTAAAGGAGATTATCTTAGTATTCAAATGGCCATTGATGCTAGTTTAGAGAATCAAACTATTTCAGTTTCACCAGGTGTATATTATGAACATGTGGTGATCAACAAAACCATCAACCTTGTGGGATCATCCATGCAGAATACCATCATTGATGGAAATAAATCATCCATTGTTCTTACGATCAATAGTGATAATGTTACCGTGAAAGGATTCACCATTCGAAATAGTGGAATGAAAAGCTCCTATCATGATATGCAAGCAGGTATTGCGTCTCGATCAAATGATGTGATCATTACTCATTGTATGTTCTATAATAACACTGCTGGCATCCATATCAAAAACACTAAATCAAACCGGATTACTCATAATGAAATTGTCAATAATTCATATGGTATTTTTGTGTATCACGGTGATAATAGCATGATTTCAAATAATTCAATCAAATCAAATAATGACTATGGATGTTATGTGTACTCATCATCTGAGGATAACGTGCTGAGAGATAATGTTTTTCTGTTCAATAATTATGGCTTACGCGTAAAAGGAAATGAAAATTACATTATTCAAAACCTTTTTGAAGATAATGTACGAGGGATTTATTTTTGTTGTTCAGCACGAGACAATATTATATATCATAATACTTTGATTAATAACTCGAATTACAATGGTAAACCAAATTTTAGGGGAAATACCTGGTATAAAAATAGTTTGATCGGTGGGAATTACTGGAGTGATTACTCTGGTATCGATGAAAACCAAGATGGCATTGGTGATACTGCTTATCTTATTGATTCAAAAGGCTCAGGCGATACGAGAGAAACCGTTGAAGATGAGTATCCCTTAATGAATCCAACGATAATAATTCCTTCCAAATAATCATTTTCTTTATTCTTTGGACAGAAGGATTCAATAAATTAAACTTAATCTATTCTGTAACGCAAGACTATAATAAAAAGGGAGGCAAAAGTGGGAAGATACCTCTTTTGGAGGGAGGAAAGGATGGGATACAAAAAATGGAAGCAGTATCTTCCCACTTGAAAAGAAGGGGATTTTTTTTGAGAAGAGGTTAACGTCATATTTTTTCAACGATTCGTTGAATGAAAATCGGTTAGATTGTTCATCTCTTCTTTTCACCCTTCAATACTATATGTGTAAATACTTCTATAAATAATTTATGTTTTTTTATGTGCTATTTGCAGTAAGATAAGGTTCATAACACTATCTGACTATAAAAAATTGGAATAATAATCATTCATCCACGCCCTATTAAGGATAACCAACAGCATAGCAGAAAAAACTGTATTAGCCTGGTTACATCATCTTTTTTCAAAGCCTAGATGAATGCATTCTAATATGTTATGCAAGGCCTTTGATCGCTGTTAAACACCCTTCACATACATATTTTGTTTTCCCTTTGACATCTACCTTATTCATCTGCTTCTTTTCTTCTCTTGCACCACATACACAACATTCTTCCATATGATTTACCTCTATCTCTTTTAATATTTATAACCTTTTAATTCTTTTTCATTTTCTGTCACATCTAAGCCAAGGGCCATCCGATTCACAAAATTGAAATATGA
>CAZQMI010000059.1:0-14341 GCA_964594475.1 uncultured Thermoplasmatales archaeon | reverse complement strand
TTCTGTGTGGATGGTGAGGGTGACATTACTTGGTAACATGAACATATCAACAGTTTCATCACTACCATCAGACTCATGAATTGGAGCTGAATACGGAATCTCAGCAACAAGATCACCATTCACATATCCCGTTTTTCTTCCAGAGGCGTCTTCCGCATAAAATGATGCATCCCCTGAACCATACATCAGGGTTTGCATGGGATCAGGAAGTCGTTGATCTGTAATGCCAACGGTTGTTGGAGATATGCCGATATAATTTTTTACACTTGGATTACCGATCACGGTTTCATATGGGGTGTAGTAGATGTTTTCATTCCAGGTCGACGTACTATTCCACTCATAAGACCACCATCCATCTCTAGCCCAGCCATCTTCTCCGAAAACAATAAATGGGTATTGATTGAAATTGGAATAATCCGTTGAATCATGAGTACTTGCATAGGCATGGTTTGGATCATAGATATAAATATTATACATATCCCCGCCAAGTGGAACAACCCTCCAAGGCACGACGGCATGACCTGAACTTCCTTCAAAAATTGAGATAATCCCAGGTGTTCCCGCATTGAGATCATCGATGATATCATCAAGGATGTCATCAATAAATGGATGAAGTCCAGATCCAGAGCGTTCTGGTTGAAGCAAATATTGAGCAGATTTCAAAAGAAGACGATGAAAACTATATTGACCTGCCTGACGAGCATAGTAATATGGCCAAGTGTTGTTCCAATTCTCTTTTTCAAGATCATCAATGGTAACTGCGGTGGGCTGGATCATATTTGCATATAGACTTGATGATGTGGAAGCCAGCTCAAGAGATAATGCACACATACCATAACATTGACCACGTCTTCCACCTTCCTTGACTTTATTTTTGAATAAATAATCAGCGTGAGGTGTCCGCCAGCCGTATTCTTCGTTCCACCAGACTTCATCACCAAAAATAGATTCCATCATACTCCAACTCCAGGTATGATTCTCATCACATCCCCAGTTTGCAAAGGGAAGACCCCAATACCACTGCCAAGGAGCCGCTATTTCAATATCATCTCCTTCAACTCGTGTGGATCTGTCTTCTGTATCATAGGCTCGAACTGAATAACGTAATGTGCAGGGAACGGAGCAATCATCTAAGATGTCAACACCATTGTATACTGTGATTGATTCTTCAACCTCTGTTTGTGGTGGATCATAGCTAAAATCAACTGGTATTCCATCAACGGTTATGGTCAAGAAATCAATTCCATCAGGATCAGTTGCAGTAGAAGTGATATCAATTCTTTGACCATCCATAGGAAGTAATCGGTATTTATCAGGTGTTACATCATCTTCTTCAAATTCAATGTCTAACGTTACTACTGGATTACTACCTGTTCCTGCGACATCGACATCCACTGTTATCAATTGGGTTGGAGAACTTCCTTTATCATTAGCTTCTATAAAAAAGCTTTTTCCAGGGGTGTAAACTACCTCAGTATGGTTACAAGTTAATTCAGTTGTGGTGTCATCTTCTGCGTATGCAGAGCACAATTCAATGCTTCCTTCTTTTATTGTAATATATTCAAGACCAATATTGTCAGTTGCCGTTGCAGAAATGGTTACTTCATCACCCGATTGAGGATTTTCAGGTGTTATTGTATACGAGATTTCACAGGGAATATCATCCTCTGGAGGTTCTTCCGGTGGATCCTCGGGCTCTTCTCCACTTGCCGATTCGTACAAAATCCACAATCTGGGCTTATACGAAGATTCATCACTCCTGAATCTTGGTATGCTATATTCAGTTTCAAATGCAACTCCATAATTTGTTCGGCTACCACCAAGCCAATCTTCAACAATACTATTCGAATCCCATTCTTTCCACCCTGCAGTAGTAATAGAAATTGTATCGATTAATCCTTGGGTTTTTGTAAAATCCTTATATGATGGCTTCGTATTCCATGTAACTGTAGTTTCAGACCAAGTTTGACGAATTGGGTACATTTTAACTGTTGCGCTTTCACTAGGGGCAGCAGTGAGATATAGTCGAATCTCAGCATCTAATACATTTGCATCTTCAGGAAGGGCGGATAAATCAAATTTTACAAAACTTACCCATTTATTTTCAAATTCATTTTGAGTTATGTATAGATAAAACATATTTGTACCTGAATTAAAATTATACGTTGGTTGTTCTTGACTCACATAAACAGAATAGCTTGATTCCAATGTTGTGCTATATGTTTTTGGTGAAGGTGTATCTGCGGCATTGGTCATCTGGCTGAATGCAGGCAATATTGTAACAAATAATAACAGTATAATGACTATTTTTGTTCCTTTATTTTTCATCATTTCTTAACCTCCCAAATGTAAAACATTTAAGATATACCTCCTTGTAAATTAACAATTGTAGTTAAAGATTTCTTTTTATTTAGGCAAAAATAGTTGATATTTAAGAGGATTTTACCCATTGGATGATTATAATAAAGTAATCATTACCACACCAATAATCATGATGATCACTCCGGCAAGCCGGTCTTTGATATTTTTTTCCTTAAAAATGAGATACCCCCAAAACACTGCCAATATCAAACTAGTTCTTTTAATTGATATCACATAAGGAACCAATGCTAGATTGATAGCTATCATTTGATTTAGAATGGTTAACCCATATACCAAGCCGATGGGAAACAAGGCAATTGTCCATGTTTTCATCGTTGCTCTTTCTTTTGGAAAACGAAGGATAATAATCGGAAATAACGTAATAGAAACAAATGCTGCCATCATGGTAATCCAAAAAAAAGGAGATGAATTCACCACCCCAATTTTATCAATGTTAGCACTCACACTCCAAATAACCGCAACAAGTAACATATAACGAGGTCCTTTTTCCTTCACCAGTGCTCGAAATGGTTCAATAATTCCTTCAGATCTTTTTTTAATGTTCAGAATATATGAACCAAACACAATCAGAAGGACCCCAATGAGACCGAACTGATTGGGGAATTCACCAACAATGAGCGGGGAAGTAATTAACAAAAACAACGGGCTAAATGCAAGTAAAGGAACCGTTTTGGATAAATCTGCATATTTAATGGCTTTCATATAGCAAATGGTTGCAATTATATTTGCACAGCCGCCAAGTACTAATACCAACCAAAATGAATGATCAACTGTTGGAATACCAGTTATGAACAAGACGATTATAAGCAGGGGTAAGGGAAAAAACCAAAGAGCCCAGGCAATCACGTACTCATCGATTTCACCTAATGATCTTTTACTGAGCACATCCTTGATTGATTCGAAGAACGCAGTGAGAAACGCAAAGACAACCCAAATCATATTTCAAATTCCAAATGACCTCATATTCTCTATTAGCTTAATAGGCCACCGATGCATTTTTCTCAATCATAGATTATCTTAATAAACACTATTTTATACGCAAGACTGCCATGGATCAACCAGAAATGAAGAAGGGGCTTATCTATATCAGCATCTCTTCCATTTTCTATGCAGTGGTCATCGTAAACACCAAAGCAGGTCTCAACGCTGGTCTGGAATCAAGTTCATTTACCTTTCTTACCATGGCTATCGCATTTTGTTTAATTGCTCCCTATTATTTTTCAAAAAAAAAGGAAGACATAACTGGAAAAGACTATCGAAATTTTTTCATATTAGGATTAACTGCATCAGGGATGGCTCATTTTTTACTTTTTTTCGGTCAGAATTATACCTCAGCAGTTAATGCTGGATTTCTCATCAAGATTACGACGCTTTTTACCGTTATTTTTGCTTTTATTCTAGTCAATGAACGATTGCGAACACTTGATTTTATTGCTATAGCCATTGCCTTTTTTGGTGTCTTTCTTCTCAGCAGTGAAGGAAGATTAACCTTTCAAACAGGAGATGTCTTCATTCTTCTCTCATCACTTTTTCTCGGATTTTCAAATGCGTTTGCTAAAAAACTGATGAAACAGCATAGCCCTCGAACCATTGTGTTCTGGAGAACACTGTTTGGCATTCCCATTCTCTTTTTCTTTTCCCTTTTTCTCGCTCAGAATCCATTTTCCTCACTGGGTTTCTCTGTACTGCTCAATGGACTATTCTTAGCAATTACCATTATTTTCTTATATCAATCCATTAAACTCATTGGGGCATCATTAGCATCAACGCTTTTTTTTATCAGCCCCATTTTTTCAACAATTTTTGCTGTTTTTCTTTTAGAGGAAGCAGTCTCCATCATTCAGCTACTTGGTGGAGCAATCATTATCTTTGGAGCTTATCTGATTGTGAGAAGATAGAAAACGATTGTAATGTGGTTCAACAATGAATAGGCTCTTAAAGCATTGAGCTTTTTAAGGCATTTGATAGGACGATGGATAAAAGCCAAAAAATAAAGCTCATCCAGGATGTGTTTGCCCCAAAGAAAAACGAACACGTCCTAATTCTTATTGATACACCACATGATGCATTTGTAGATACGGCTGTATGGAAGGATCGGCGAGAAATGGCAACTGAATGGAAAAATATTTTTGAACATCTTGGTAAAAAAAATCAGTTCAGTGTTTCCGTTCAATACTATCCAGCGACCGGTAAAAATAATGCTGCATTACCTAATGCTATTTTGGATGAGGCAGCACAATCTCATTTGGTCATTGCCATGACCGAATACTCCGCAACTTCCTCACTAGTTCCCCTCTGTCAAAAAAAGGATTCAATCACCCGCTGTGCAAGTATGCCCGGAGTAGAACGACGGATGGAGAAAACCTCCTTTCAAGCAGATTACACACAGGTAAAACATGATGCGGAGGAATTAAAAAAAATCCTTGATTCTTCCATTGCAGCATCCGTTTCTTTTTCAACAGGGGACAATCTTTCAATCGATCTGAGGAATCGGACAGCTGGAGCAGATACTGGAGAATGCAGAAAAACAGGTCAAACCATTAATTTTCCCAGTGGAGAAGGATTTATTGCACCCTATGAATCAACAGCAGATGAAATTGATCAATTTGGAACAAGCAAGACACATGGAATCCTTCCATTATATGATGAAAATGAAATTTTATTATGCGAAGTAAAGGAAAATAACATAACAAAAGTCAACGGTCATACAAAAAGGGCAGAAGAATGGAATCAGTTTTTCACTGAAAATCCTACCAGAAGAAACATTGCTGAACTAGGGATTGGATGCAATCCAGAAGCAAAAGTGATTGGAAACATTCTTGAAGATGAAAAAGTCCCTGGTCTTCACATCGCCTATGGAACCAGCAGCCATATTGGAGGAAAGATTACAAGTGATATTCACCAGGATATTTGTTTCCCGAAAGGAGCACCAGTTGAAGCAGAGTCCTTACGACTCATTACTAAGGATGGCAGTGAAATCGAGATCATTTCAGAAGCAATATTGCGATTTGAATTATTGAATTAATCAGAATGAACAGTTATTTGTCAGAAAATATTTTTCCCTTATTACTTTCACTCAGGTTATCAACCATTATTTAAACCAGAGATATTATTCAAAACAGAGCAAAAAAATTCTATGCTTGGAATAGCCATGAAATTTGATATATCACGAAAAAAGATAAATATCTTTACGATTGGAAAACAATACTGTTTTAAACAATTTTTTGATGATAAAGGTATTTTTCAAAGCTTATCAGATTATTATAACGATAGCAAATATCGGTTCGAATGTAATACTACTGATGAACTGGACAATATCATGTCTATATTAATTCAAGCAGGATTTGAACCAATCATCATTAAGGATTTTCAACCATTTTTAGTGAAAATCGATCGATTCAAAAAATATGGAATCATTCTTAAAAACTCTATCGAGCAAACGGAACTGGGAAGCGATCGTATCTTTCTGATGAAAGATGATCTCTCCGTTGAACAAGCAATTGAAGATGGTGCAGAACCATTCACTGATTCCATTGATATGCAACGATTGATGCTCTGAATTAGACGTAATACTTTCAATCACCCTTTTTTTGTATTTATATACAAGAAATGACAATAGCATACTTAGACAGACGATTAATACGGGGGAATTAGCCAGAAGAGGGTGCATCCCACTCTTCCTCCTCCTGGCTTTTCTGCCATTTTTTATAAGCTTTACCGCTCTGTTTATGAGAAAATAATAAGTAACAATATAAACCCAAGAATTTTTGCGATAGGATCAAAAATCCTCAGCCGTAAAAACAAAGGAATCTCAGCTGGAACAGGTCCTTCCTCTGGAAAAACAGACCCATGTGTTAATCGTATAAATCTAACAGAAGAGGGTTCTAGGTTGTTTCTTAAGTTAATCGAGGAATTTTGATGAGTCGATTGATCGATGATTTGAAAATGAAGATCTTCATCAATCCCATATTCAATCACCTCACATGAAGTGTGCCAGGGTAATTGATCGATGGTAATATTAAAACTGATCTCATGATTATCAATATTGCTGAGCAGAAGAGTTATATTTGATCCGTCCTCAGCAATTCCCGCTAAACAAGTGAACTGGTCTTTTGCATCAATAACTGGTGATTGCAAGCGAATTGGGGTGTTCTTTACCATATGATGAAACGCTAAATAAGAAAGTGCAGGAGTTTTATACAATCCGTCATAGGTGAATAGACTAAGATCAAATCCGATGAAACGGCTGAAATCATTGTTATCTTGTGTTCCCCGATAACGGAAGGCGTAATCAATTCCTGCATCCTGAAACGCGGAAAGCGCGCAGGCGGTAAATGCGGCATTCTTTGCATTATCATGGTCTCGCTGCGGTGAGAGAATGTTGTTATTCCATTCCGTGTTCATATTTTCTGTATCAACAAACCCATAGGAATCTAGAAGCAATCTCATCTGTCTAGATCCTTCATAGAGATCGTATGCAGAATCAGTATACATATGCCAGGAATAGAAATCAAGAGGAACCTGATGTTGTTTAACAAATGAAAGAAACCCTGTGGTAAAATTTTCATTGGTAATCGATGAGGTACATGGCCCTCCGATTTTTAACTGTGGATCATAGGATTTTAATCGATTAGCTGTTATCTCAAATAATTCATAATATTGCTGCACTGATCCACTCCAAAAGCCACTTAAATCCGGTTCATTCCAAACCTCCCAATAAGTGATATCATACTGAAATCCATCAGCCCAACCATCATTATAATGCATGACGATATGTTTACAGACTTCAGCCCACCGACTGAAGTTTTCTGGAGGAGTACGAAGGCGTTCATCACCACTTGCACTTTCCCCTAGTCGGTAAAACACCTTTCCACCGGCATCGACAATAGCAGAAACATATCGATCTGATGCTGTGAAATTATAAGCTGATTCGTTACGAGGATCCTTGCTCATATCTGGAAAAATAGTACTAATATCAGTAGGCCCATAGAAATCATGGGTTCTTACCATGTCAAATCCCGTGGTTTGATACTGCTGGGTTAATGAAACAGCATCTGTGACATCATGATTGGCTAACGGTCCACAGTTAATATGACCGAAATGAGTGATAAATCCCTGAGTGTTTTCACAATTTAAAATCAAGGTAAAATCGTTTTTAGTTTGTCTATTTACATGAAATGATGTTGATAATGAAGGGATGATACACATACCACAAATCAAAAGAATAACGATATAATACAACCAGTTTCTATCTTTTCTTTTCCCAAAAAACATGTCTTTTTCTCCAAGCATCCAGTTTTATTGTACTCCCATATTTATATATGATAATAGTATTTTAAATTGTTTATCAAAATGATTGATCACCCATTTCATAGTCAATATCATTTGCTATTTTCCAAACAAAGTCATAAACTACTTAAGGAAACGTTTTATATTTTTGTACGTTAATATTAATGGTGATTTGGTTGTTCGATCGAAAGAAACAAACATTCTCTCTTATATTTGTTCTATTTCTTCTCTTGTCGATTAGTTCACCATTTGCATCTCAATGTGCTTTATCAGAATCTCAAAGCCCACAAAAAATTGTAACCAATTACAGCCAAACATCAACTCATTACGCCATCATCATTGGCATCGAAACCTATCTTTCAACAATATCATCTGATCGAACAACCATTGATGAAACCGCAGCAGATCTATACCAAGAACTTCAGCAAGGAAAAAACTGGAATAAGCAAAACATCAGACTCATACAAAATGAAAACGCAACAAAACAAAACATCAAACAAACCATCCTTAATTGGTTAGACCCAATCGAACAAAGTGATGATACAATCCTACTCTATTTCATCGGAAAAACAATAAAAATACCAGAAACTTCGTTTTTATCATCACAACCCGTATTCTGCTGTGCTGATTCGACAGATACAAATGACATCGATGATAAGATCACGGATCAAGAATTAAACAACTGGGTCAGTGAACTAGAATCAGATCACATAAGCATAATTCTTGACACCAGTTATGCACATCAATACAATGCACTCAATAAACAGAGAAGAACGATCCTTAAAGCAACAAGTGTTTTTTCACCAACCGTCAATACAAACGATCCACATCTTGATCACACCATTTTTTCTCATTTCATCATCAATGGATTAAGGGGTCATGCAGAAAGTGATGAAGATGGTGAAATCTCATTACTCGAACTGTTTAGTTATGCAAAAAAACAAAGTGTCAGTCATACCCTGCAGACCTTTCTACAATCCATCAGCCAGGGAAATCTCCACTATCACCCCCAATTCCCAAGCAAATCAAACAGGCATCTCTCAGCCTTTTCGTTCTTTACCATCCCCTTTGGATGGAAACGATTAACCGACGATGGATTCGGTCAGCAATCAAATTATGCAACCAGGGGAATGAGTATCTTCAACGGAGAACTCTACATCGGAACTCAAAACAATCTTCTGCCACAGCATTCAAAAACCGAGGAGGAAAACATGCCCTATGCCGCTGTTGCCGTATGCCCGGATTTCTATCGACTCTTCGGTGATTTAACCACTATTCCATCACGTATCGCTATGCATGCCATGACCTTTGTTAGCAATGGCTGTGAAATCTGGAAATACAACAGTACAACTGATAGTTTAACTAAGATCATTGGACAAGGATCACGATCAAACATCGACGCTGGGTTTGGCTCTCATTTCAATGCTGCAGCCGCGGTATTACATGTGTTCAATAATCATCTCTACGTGGGGACATGGAACACACCAATTGGAAGTGCACAACATCCAAACCGAAAGGGATGTGAAATCTGGCGTACGCCAGATGGGATACACTGGGAACAGGTAGTTGGACACAAAGCACCACATACTCCAGGAGGATTCGGAAACCCGGATAACACCGGAGCATGGAGCATCGAAACCTTTCAGAATCAACTATATGTAGGCACCATGAACTGGGATTTTTCCGATACTGGCGGCTGTGAAATATGGCGAACGGATGATGGTCTTCACTGGGAACAAGTGGTAAAACATGGATTTAGACCTAATATGAGCGCTGAAGACCGAAAAAAGGAAGCCATCAACACCTACGCATGGACCATGGAGGTCTACAACAACACACTCTACATGGGAACATTCAACTCTCGTGCTTGGTTGTTCAATGAAACAGGAACCGGCGGTCAACTCTATAGAAGCAGTAATGGAAAACACTGGGAAAAGGTCTCTCTTCCAAACGGAGGGGAACAGAACCAGCAGGACGGATTCGGAGAAGGTGAAAACTATGGTATACGGCGTATGGTGGTCTACCATGATGAATTATATGTCGGTGTGGCCTCAAGTTTTTTCCATACCCATGGCTGTGAAATCTGGAAATACGATGGACACAAATGGACCCCGGTGATCAGTGATGAGATCTCAAATATCAGTTCAGATCATCATTTATATGATGGGTTTGGCAACCCAATGAACAAATATGTCTGGTCCATGGTGGTCAGCAATGATGATAAACTCTGGATTGGTACCGGCAACGGACAAGTCTATCTTCCATTTCTTTTTAAGGATGCTAAAATAAAAGAGTATTTCACCACCATAACCGAAGGATGTGAAATCTGGTGTTACGATGGAAGCAAATGGCAGGCGGTCATCAAAAACGATATCGGCATTAAACCAAATGGTATGGGGGATAGTACGAACCTTGGGGCACGATCCATGATCGAATATCCTTCCCAGAGCGGAAACATCATGGTCGGAACCTTTAAGCTCTTCAACTCCGATTCAACACAGGTAAAGCAAGGATGTGAACTGTGGATGCGTTATGCCGTATGATACAATCTTTTACCAATTCTGATTTGGGTTTCGGGGAATGATGATCCATGCCACAAGATAAGCAAGCACCATAAACCCAAATGATGCAAACAACAACACAATGTAGATGATTCTAACAATCACCGGATCAATATTGAAATAGTCAGCGATGCCACCCAATACACCACCAACGATTCGATCATTGCCCGAGCGATATAATCGTTTATATCCTTTCATTTGTGAAGCATTCGACTGGGTCGATTGTTGTTTTGAACCGACATCATGAGAGGATTTTTTATTTGATTGAAATGAAGTCGAGGTGATCACACCAACGTAGCCAAGCAACAGAATCAAAAGAGCAAGTGGAATGATAAGGAGTTCAAACAGATTGATAAAACTATTTAAAAATCCAATCTCAAACTCCTCAGCAATAATAACAAGAATATTAATGGCCACCCAGAACCAAACGATAAAAATGACTGCTCCAATCACGGGTGATACATACCGAAACGGAGCGAATTTTTTACTAATATACTGAGAATAACTGGATAACAGAAAAACGAGGAAGAACAATAACAAAAAGGGTTGTAAGAAAAGACTGATGCGTTCCATCCATGGATAGGAGTCTCCATAAAAGGAAAACACGGTGATGATGATAAAAAAGATTACAAAAGCAATTAATGCAGATAGAAGCGGACCGAAGAAACCAAAGGTTTTATCATACCAGGTTTCCACATTTCTTCCCGCTTCTTCAAAAGTTCGTTCTATTTTTTTGCCGATTTGTTCAACTTCCTCTCCAAAATGATCCATGTTTCGTTCAAATTGTGATTTCGTTTCCTTAGATTGTAAAGACTCACCGCAATGCTGACAGAATTTAGCCTCATCAGGATTTTCTTTTCCACAACTTGAACAGGTCTTCATCTCACCCACCAATTATCTATTTTACCGGTTATTTCCTTTTTCTGAAAAAGAAAGATTATTTATTAAGTATTTTGGTAATTGAAAAATCGGTGATATTTGTATGTTTATGAGTGCTAAACCAATCATCAATGGTTCCTGTTTGCTTGATGAGATTATTTAATTCTTTTACGATACTTCCAAGCTGATTTGGTGATAAAAACACAGCAGTATTATTAGGACAATACAATTCAGGAATTAAACCTTGCAATCGACAAACAATGGGCCTGACGGGATAAATAATACAACGATCTTGTTTAAGATATGGACATCTCATCTTATATTGTTTGAATTCCTCATCAGAATAGGTTAAATATGGTAAGTGATTTTGCTTCAAATAGGATCTAATGTTTAATTCCTCAGGGTAAAACCAAAAAATAGGATTTGAACACTTTTGACAATGTTTACAATCAAATGAGGGGATTTGTGAATAAATACGATTTAATCGCCGGATTACTTCAGCCTTCGGGATAGTGGTCATCCTCTGATTAGATTCTTATTAACAATATGAATATTGAGCGGAAAAAACAAGGAAAAATGAACTGATTTCCGTGGAAAAAACGAATATCAATCGAAAATGAAACAAATAAATCCCATGTTGGAGAGAAAGTGGAGAAGAAAAGTCTGGGAGAACTTCTCACTTTCTTCGGATGAGATGGGATGGTAATGCACTCTTTAAAAAATACCAGCCCAGACTTTTTTATTACTTCTACTACCTAGCATAACATGGGTGTTTAAGTACCTTTTTCGCAGGTGAATATGTATGTTCTAACTAATACCAAAATGTTTTTCAGTTAAATAACTCGGATATAATCAATTCCTTCAAATATCTATAAATACATTTTTAAAACAAAGTACCCCATAAAAAATACGATAAAAAAAAAGAATATGATATAAAAAAAAGGGGAAAAAGAGTAATGAGATTTATCCTATTTGCAGAAAGAGTCTTAGTAACGGATATAATTGTGGATGGTTCTCCAGGAATCTCAGGATAGGAGAGCCGAAAGGCTTGTTTTTTGGGATTCTAACCGGAAGCGAATCTGACCATACACTTTCATTATATTCTGGTATATCCCTTGCTTTTATCTTAACGGAAAATGTTCCCTCTGCAGTGTAGGTATGATATGCTTCAACAAGGCTTCCACTACTGATTGGTCCTATCCAACTCGTATTCGTCCCATCTCCCCAATCAAATAGTACCTCCATTTGGTCACCATCTGGATCGCTCACATAAGAGACATACTGATAACTCAATCCTATTTTTCCAGTTGATGGTCCCACGGGTTTTGCTGGTTTAAAGGGAGGTTGATTAGGCTGAATTTCATAATTTATCACAATTTGATCCTGCGCATTTTGTCCCTCTGAATCAGAAACATAAATCGTTATTCTATTCCAACCTTCAAATAGTATAAAATCTTCTTCAAATGAGTACTCCGTTGGTCCTGGTGAGGGAAACGTTGATGATGTTTCTTCTTGACCCCCGATCCATTCATGACGTCTTCCAAATGATGTGAGTTCATTGTCATCCGTTGCATACCCAATAACGATTATTTCTGGATCATTAACCGTTGTTTCATCAATCGGTGAATAGATAGTAACAATAGGTGGATCATCTTCACCAGATGGAAGAACAATTATAGTAATGTTCAAATAGCAACATGGCTCGTAACAGGATTCTCCTAGATAAAATGTTACAACATACGTTCCAGCCTGTCCTGGGCTTGTTGGCCATTCGAAAAGACTAGTAACATTCCCATAATCACAGTTGCATTCAGGTGTTACTGTTGCACCGGATGGTATTGTTGTATTATCTGCCCAGAGACAGATTTGTTTTGTTGGATTTGGTGGAGTATAGTTACCTGTAATCCAGATTTTTATTTTTTGGCCTTCATAAATGAAAAAGGTTAATCCCTGAGAAGTTGTTACACTTGATGTAATGGGATTAATTGCTATATCAAGTTTATGTGAAATCGTTGGTTCAATTATTTGTTCACTTGGTTGCATTTCATAATATTTTGGTTCTTTTATCATTCCACTTGCGGGTAAAGCAGAAGAAGCTAGTAACAGCATCAAGATCAAGATCCCAATACCTAATAATTTTTGTTTCATTTTATTTCACCTTCTATTTTAATGGGTTTCATTCCTTCCAGTTTATCATCATTTAACAATAGTGTACATCTGGTGTGAAGATGGCAATTATGGCATTGATGAATTGCACGATGAGATTTATTAATTGATTAATCGCTGAAATAATCGCATTAATGAGATTGACGATGTTAAACAGATCCATAACAAATTGAATTAAGGCCTGAATAAGATTAAGGATGGCGGTCAATAACTGGACGATCCAATCGATGAGACCTGTTTTTTGAAAACTTGTTATCGAATCGATTTTGTTTTGCAATGTTTCTGTAACGGATTTTTTGTGTTCAATTTTTTCTATTATGTCCATTGATGGTTTGCTCTGTGTCTGAGGAACAGCCGTAACTGTGGAGACAAGTAACAAAGATATTAAAAAAGCCCCTATCACTATGATTGTTTTTTTCATGGTCTATCTACCTCCTTTTGATGAATTTGATTTTCCCTATTTTTTTCAAATTCAATAAGATATATCTTTCCATGTGATTTAAATATTATGATTCATATTAATATATGATATATTTTTTCATATGATAAGATCTTAATGATGGCAATAATTTGCATTTTTATTCTATCTATGAAAGATGAATGTTGATTTTTCATAATGAATAATCATTCATATGTGATTGTTTCAAAATCAGGACTCCCACAACCAGGACAAATAAACATTCCATCTTTATTTTGTGGATGGGCGAATCTCTTCTTACAGTTCTGGCATATATATTCTGTTTTCATGGTCTTCCCTCCACTAAAAAAATGCGATTTATATAATCCACATCTTTGGATATCGTTTAGATAACTGCTTCTCACTCAGAATCTGAACATCATTGAAGAACTTCTGCGCGCTCAATTCATTGTCAAACTCACTGCTATCATAACCGACCTTTCCACCAAAGACGTCAAAATCATTTTCGTTATATCTTCCTTCTTGGTCGACTGGTGCTTGTTGAACGATATAAGTTCCACTCTCTTTCACTAACCGTATAGCAATTCCAAACTTCTCAACGATAGCTTCATCAGCAATTTCTTTCATGGTTCCATATCTTATAAAT
>CAZQMI010000058.1:14153-14480 GCA_964594475.1 uncultured Thermoplasmatales archaeon | reverse complement strand
TCTCATCGATGAAACATTCGATTTATCTCCTTTATGAACATAAATAACATTTACTTGCAAGGATTCATAATAATCTGCAAGCGTCACCGATCGATAGGATTGTTTTTGTTTTAATGATTCAATTCGACCAATAATATCTATCCTCTTTGATCGCTTTTTTGTCATCACTTCTAAAATCCCTGTTGCACTCCATTCAAATCCATAATATCTGGCTGCAGTACTCAATGCCCAATACCAGTTTCCCCGACCGTACTGTTGATTAAACAAAGAGATAAAATTTTTTTTATCCATATCGATGTACAAGAAAAGTCCCCTTCAGGACAACTG
>CAZQMI010000058.1:0-14143 GCA_964594475.1 uncultured Thermoplasmatales archaeon | reverse complement strand
TCCCCGTCCATACTGTTGATTACACAAAGCGATAAAAAAATCTTGTTTTTGTTCAATGAAATGACCTTTCCGTTCTCTCTCTGTTGGAATGTAATACAATCCTTTGTAAAATGAAGGAATGATGTACAGTGATGAAAGTGCTTTTTCAAAAGAATACCTTTTTTTAATCTTTTCAGATCGAATAAATACTCCACTGCCAAATATGTTAACGAAATGTTGATAACCAGTCATACAGCCACTTCCTAAAAACAAAAAATTCATTCAATGCCCATTTATCAAAAACCGACATACAAAACCATAAGATTAAACTATTTTTAATCTTTTTGAATTAAAAAACAAATGATCAAATCATTCATCTATCAACATGAGCATACCTTCCGAGCAAACCATGCAAAACCTGTCAGTTACCCAGCCAAATTTTGCAAACCTCTTCAGTTGATTCACCTGCAAAACGCGTCAGGTGATCACTCAGCCTACCACCCGCATCATTGAGATCATCCACTTGTGAAACTTGTCAGCTGACCTTCCTTCTAGCTAAAATCATTCACCACAAAATGACGTTTTCTGACCCACAAGCCATAAAGAAGGTTCAATACCCATTTCAAAAGTAGTTATAAATTATATTAGGAAAACTCCAAACAAACAATGAACATTTATATAAACCAAGCATCTTAACTAGCATTGGTGAAAAGCAAATGAATAAAAATGCCATCATTGGAATAATAGTTCTTATAGCAATCGTTTCTCTTGGAGCAATCATCTATTCAACCTATCAACCAGATTCTGTTGCAGATGAGGACCAAAACACTGATGATGTTGACATTCCTGATGATGTTGATTTCTCCAGTCAAACCGCGTTTAAAACCTCAGCGAACAGTTTTGCCTTCAACCTGATCAAACAATTCAATGAAGCAAATAATGAAAACTCCTTTTTCTCACCCTACAGCATCTTCACCGCTCTAGCCATGGCATATGAAGGAGCAGTGGGAAACACCGCTGATGAAATGGCTGATACCTTAAACATCCCCCAAGACAATGATACCTTCCATGACTATGTCTCAACTCTTTACGAAACCTTAAACACCAACACTGAGTACAACATCAGCACCGCAAATGCTGCCTGGATCCAACATGATTTTCCCATCCTGCAAAGCTATCTAGATACCGTTGAAAACAACTATCATGCCGAATCAACACCAATTGATTTTACCAACCCCAACAACGCAGCATCCATCATCAACAACTGGGTGGAAAACAAGACCAACAATCTTATCGAGGACCTGATCAGCCCTGGTGCCATCAGTCCAACGCTGACCAAATTAATTCTAACCAATGCCATTTATTTCAAAGGCATCTGGGAAATCCAGTTCGATGAAGCAAACACCACTGACAGAGAATTCACTCTCACAACCGGTGAAACCAAGGAAGTAGAGACCATGTGCATGGTTGATACTATGGACACCTTCAACTACACCGAAACCGATCAGTATCAAGCACTCCAACTCCCCTACGAAGGAGATGATCTCTCTATGATCATCATGCTTCCCAAAGATGATGTCAGTCTGGCAACCATGATCACTGATCTCAGCGAGGAAAGCTATACCAACACTCTTGACAGCATGCAGAAAGAAGAAGTAGACATTTACCTACCCACCTTCAACATTACCACACCACTCTATTCACTTTCACCAATGCTGAAGAATCTCGGTATCACCGATGCATTCGATCCCATGAACGCAGATTTCTCAGGAATCACCGGATCAGCAGACCTCTACATCCAAAGCGTGGTTCATAAAGGATTCATCAGCGTGGATGAAGAAGGCACCGAAGCAGCCGCAGCCACCGGTGTGGTCTTTGGTGTGACCAGCTGGCCAGGTGAAGAAACCGAAGAAATCGTGTTCGACTGTGACCATCCCTTCCTTTATCTGATACAACACCAGGAAACCGGGACCATCCTGTTCATGGGCACCATGGACGATCCAAGTCAATAAAACCAGAACAACGATAAAAGACACCCGATTTCCCTCTTTTTTTCTATAAAAATGATGGTTCTTTTCCAATGTTAGGTAAAAAAAATGGACCGTTGTTGATCGAGATCAAACATCTCAAATCAACACATCGGCAATGCTTTCCACGATGATAACATCAATTTTTTCCTGTTGAAACGATCCTTACCAAGAACCACGTTGCATATAGGTGAAATCAAGTCGATCCCAGTCATCAAAATCATTCTTTCCCCTGGATCCATTGGAATAATCAAGTATCCAGTACATGTATCCATAGTTCATCACACTTTTATAGGGAATCCATTTCCACCAGTTCAACTGCCAAGGATATCGTCCCACTCGATCATCACAACCAGGCGTGTTGCCATGATGAATCCCCAGGGTATGACCACATTCATGCATATAGGCACTTGCAAACACGGTATCACGATTCAATAAGAGCTGTCGAGATTTTTTCTCATGACCACGTAAGGTGATATAATAGGCATCAGGGCGAAACGCTGCACCAGACGCACCAATATTGGTCCCATAGATAAACACTCCATAGTGAAAGACGCCTCTTCTCCAATGAGAATCATTGCCATGTAAAAAATAATCATTATAAATATCGATCAACTTATAAAAATCACATTCCTCGATGAACGGGATCATGTCTGATCCAGTGTCATCCCAGCTTCCATCATCAAGATGATAGACCACGTTCTGCCGATTGTACACAGTGTATAATAATTCCTTTGATTCAGCGGGAAAGATACATTCCGGTTGACCGCTTGGTCCTGCTTCCATACGGTCCATTTCCACGAAAAGATCCTTTCGAAATGGATCAGATCCCCATTGAGAGGTGAGATATTCCTCGTAGTTATCAAGTCCATCATCATCAGGATCAAGATCCGAATGATTCTCCCAGGTGAAAGGATCATAATCCCAATAATGAACATATTCCTGATCATACCAATTATAACCGAGTCGATATCCCCATTTGAATTCCCATTCGATGGGTATGCCATCACCATCATCATCCCGACCACGGTCATCGACCTTTGGATTGGTGCCAAAAACCTCTGTTTCCGTCCAATAAGGAATGCCATCGCCATCGTAATCGTTTTGATAGACATCAAACCAGAGTTCAGCATCTAAATCACGTTCATAGATGCTGCCATCATCACAGCCATTCAACCGACCATATCCGCTTGGATCGGCATTAATGAATCGGTCCTCTAGAAAATCATCACCTGCCCAATGACCGGTTTTTATATTATAGAGAATGGTTACTTCTTTATCATCGGTGAGGTCTTCATTACTGCCACTGATGTCACATTTTTGATCAAGACCTAGATTCCAATCCCAGAGTTGAATGATGATCTCCACCCATTCCTCATCATCGGGGACATCAACGGTTACTTTCCAATCTGGATCGTAAATGTATCGAGTGTTCTTCCACACTGGGCTTTCGAATTCTTTGCCATTGATAAAGACCTTCACATAGAAATCTGGTGCGCTGAACCGGTCGATGTATTCTTCTACGTTCAAATGATTATCTTCTTTTTCAAGTGATCTGATCTTTAATAACTCAAAGGTAACGGTGATATTAGAAAGTGGGTCGAAATCCTCTGCACTTTCTGAATTCATCAAAGCTCCCATTGGTGCTTGAATGGTTAACAGTACAAGCGTTGCAATACTAATGATTGTGACTATCCGTTTTGAAAATGTCATGAAGTCTTGTCCCCAATATTAGATTTTATTAATCTTTAACTTATATTTAGATGAAATGTATATATTATTCTTTCGCCTCAAACCAACATTGAGTCGAAAAAAATTCAATCAAATATGATTAATATTCATATTTATATAAATATTTTTCTTTTTTACCAGTGAAAAATAAGACACCATCTAAAAAAGCATGATGTTCACTACCATTTTGAAGCATGAAGAACATAATAATTAAAAAATAATAAATCAATCTAATTCATATAAAAATGAACTGAAACAATCATTTATAATATATTTTTTTGAACAAATATTTTTTTAATCCTTTATTAAGAAAAAATTCAATATAATTAATTCAAATCTTAAGAATCCAAAAACCATAAATAGGTCTGAAAACAACGCATCATTAGACGCAATAATTTTATAATATAAAGATATTAAATTATAATACGTATTGTTCACCAACATGGGAAAGGAGTGAAAAAAAACGTGTCACAAAAACAAAACCATCTCAAAAAGACGCTACCCTCATGTTTCATCATAGCCATCATCATCATTGGAAGCATCTCATCAGTCACCATGGCCGATCTTTCCATGGATCATAGAGGATTTGACAAAGGACCATCAAGTTTTCCCGTAGTTCCTCTGAAAAAAACAACACTGGTAGGCCATGATGAAAATAGTTATATTGATGATCTCGCCTATCTAGCTGCAGTACCTAGCACCGTGTTCAAAAATAAAGATACCCTTTACTCCAATCCATTACTTTTCTATGAAGATGCATATCAAACAGATAATGATGAAGAACGCACCTTCAACCCCCGACAAGGTCTTGATTATTTCATGGAGGACTGGATGCAATACTGCAACGGCATGCAGGATCACATGACCCTTATCAACGTCCAAAATACCCCAAATGAATGGAAAGCAGAACAAATCACCTCCATTCAAAGCGATAACATCTATGAAATCAGCAAAGAAATCGCCCAAGCTGATTTTTCCTATAGCGACGATGTAGTCGTCGCCGTAGTTGATGACACCTTTGATCCCATCGATTATGAGTTCAGTTCATCATTAGACGGATCAATCCAAGAACGAACCACCATCAAGAAAACATTCTACTCCCCTCAAGCAAATAAATTAAACCCCCGTTTCCACGAATTCATGGTCCCAGATGGTTATATGTTCATCAAAGCACGAACATGGTGGTCATCACTTACCTTAGGCATCGGAAAAGAATCAGATCTTCCCATCAGTATGTTAATCACCATTCCCTCCGCTGACCCAGACACTCAATTCTATTGTAATTTCGGAGGCGAGGAATGGCTCCAAGTCGCCTACACCCAAGCCTGGAATCTTAACGAAGGAATGGATAAAGAACGAACCCAGATGTATGCCTATACCAATGGCAAATGGATGCTACGTGTAACGGATATTCCCACCTTCGAAACCTATGGATCACTAAAGGACATCCTTTCCAACATGTTCTCTGGGGTTACCTATCAAACAGATATCACCATCTATCCAGGAACACGAATGGATATCCCTGAAGATCCACCCTTTGGCTGCAGAGATGCCACCTTCACCCTGAACTGGAACAACCCCGATGTTGACCTAGGAATGAGCATCATCGGTCCTGCAGGTGAAGAACTCATGTCCGCCACAGAAACCGATGTCAGCAGTCAAACGCTTCATTTTGATCAACTAGGACAATGCCCAAGTGGAACTCATTATTCTATTGCCGTGTTCAAACTCGATGACAGTAGCACATCTGTTGATTTCACCGTTGATTACAACTGGGGCAAAAACATTTCAGAACAACAAGCCGACTCCTTCACCTCAGCAACAGAGGGAGCTGTGCTTGCCAGTCAACTCAACTGCCCGCTTCTTTATACTGCATCAGATCGTCTTCCTCAAAAAACCGCACAAACCCTTCGAAAACTCGGGGTGCAACGAATTCATCTCATCGATCTTCGAGAGCGCTTACAGAAGAATGCAATCGATGAACTGAGCAGTATCGCCTTCATCGAACAGCATTTTATCGATCATAAAGACATCTACCAAGCAATCATGGAAGAATCCCAGCAAAACGATATCATCATCACCACCATCGATCCCTGGACGAACTGGCTGGTTGGTGGTCGTGCACCATTCGAAGAAACCGAAGCCGCACTGTTCATTGGTCCAGCAGCATATATCGCTGCACACCATGGCAGTCCCGTGCTCATCGTGGATAATCATCCCAAGCTTTCATCTGCCGTGGTCTGGCATAATGAGTTCTGGAAGGAAAACGGTGGCGGCTTTCCCGATCCACCATCTGGACCGATGTCACTGACCGGTCGACAAGCATATGAATACTTTAATGAAATCGGACTGGACAAACCAAAAATGGAGACCATGATCACCGTCGCCGGGCAATACGATATCGGCGCACCATGGGATCGAACATTTGTCGGCAGAGCAAGGCCAGGTAAATTCTTTGGATCACCAGTTGATACCGCCTATTGGATCAGTCGAAACGTGTTCTACCCTGCACTCATTTTTAATAATCCTGGAGCACAAACTCAAGGAGCAGATTACATTCAAGGAAGCCAAAGTGAACGACGGAAACTACTACCCTTCGGCGCCTTTGGCCTGAAAGTAACCAAATCCTCACAGGAAGAACCATTTACCTATCCCGTGCTTCACTCCTATATCACTTATAATCATAAACTCAATCAAGTATTTGAAAAATATTACGGATTCACCTATGAATGCCGGGATGACATCGTCCCCGGGTTCTCAGCATCACCCTATGCTATAGACGAAGGAGTTGTTCCCGGGAAAACCGGCGCGGTCTGGCCAGATTTTTCAGCTACCATCGCCAATCCATTCTACTTTGAAAAAGGTGGATACGACAATGTCTACTCAACCAGTTACACTCCTATCGTTGATAACCTCAACCGAGGAGTACTGCTTTGGAACTGTGGCACCCATGGAGCCGGATCGCGAAGTGGCTATCTGATCACCTGGCCGGAGGATGGATTAGGTGCAGTCGGAATCAACCTCCCATTCAACCTCTTAGGATACGAAAAGGAACCCAATCCCTGGAGAGGCTATGATTTTTTAATGGGGTCAACTGCAAAACCAGACAGTATGACCATGAACGCCCATGGGATCCTGCCTGGCATCATTGGCAATCCAAACATGGACGGATTATTCCCCCTCGGCTGGGATTATACCGTAAATGAAAAACCCTACCGCCAAGCTCTGTTCAAACTGATCAGCTACATCCCAATACTAGGAAATTTTGTGGATAACCGCCCCTGGCTGATGGATAGCAGCTATTTCAAAGATGGCGTGGTAGGAGCAAAACTAGCCAGTTTCCCCTTACCATTCACGTATCTAACAGGACTGAATCTCGATGAGGATTTAGAGAATCTGCATTCAGCAGGATGGATTCTCTCTGCCTGTCTACCAGCCTATAAATATCTTCACCTAACCTATATGAGACATGGATCAGCATTTCAAGTCATCGATCCCTGGCCTACCAGCTGGTATGCATACTGGACCACTACCATGCCCCGGGACATCGTACTCGGCGACACCGTAGGAGAAGCATACACCAAGGGCATCAGTCACGTAGGAAAACTTTATTCCACTGATCCACCGGAATGGTGGTGGGACACCCTACAAAACGTGGTCTACTTCGGTGACCCAGATTTACGCATGCTGGTCCCTGATGATACCTACAGTGATAAGAATCATTGGACCCCTGAAGACGTCAGTCCCCTTCACTATGATGAAAATCTTAACATCAATGGACATATGCCCTTTGGAGCAAAAACCTATCCACACGCCGCGGAAGCTGAAGAACTCGATCCCTACTGGATCGTCGGCATCAGTGTAATAATACTGCTTGTGTTTGTTGCCTATTACATCGTGAAGAACAGCAAAAAGGATTAACCAAAAAAATCCTTTCCCTTTTTTTCTTTTTTCAAAAATCATTACTAGTGATTTATATCAACACAAAGGTTAATGAACACCTCAGCATCTTAATTTCTCAAACGAGGGTGATCAAATTAAAAACAAAGGAATCGGTGATCAATTCCAGCAAGAAACAAAATATCAAACCCATTCTTTCGGAGAAGGACCAGATTGGAGCTTACAACCTGATCTTTACAAAACCTATCCAACCCACCCTCAACATCAACTCCCAAAACCTCTGCGAAATGATACCCTATCAATCTATGAAACATTAAACAGACGAAAAAGCATCAGACAGTTCTCAGACACACCCTTATCACTGAAAGACCTTTCCTATCTGCTCTGGGCATCAACCGGGATTCAACGAAGGGAACACGGGTATGCATTTCGAACCGCTCCATCAGCCGGAGCGCTCTATCCCATTGAAACCTATCTAATCATCAATCATGTCGAAACACTTTCTCAAGGAATCTATCACTATCAGATCAAACATCATCAGCTGGAGGAACTTAAACTAGGATCATTTTCCCAGGACATCACCCAGGCAGCGCTCTCCCAGAAAATGTGTGCAAACGCAGCCGTGGTTTTCATCTGGACTGCTATATTCAACCGGTCTAAATGCAAATATGGTCAACGAGCCTACCGTTATATCTATCTGGACGCTGGGCATATCGCAGAAAACCTTGCTCTCGCTGCAACAAGCATCAATCTAGGCAGCTGTCAGATCGCAGCCTTATTTGATGATGCCGTCAACACCCTTATCGATGTCGATGGAACAACTGAAAGCGCCATCTATCTCAGTGTGGCCGGTCACCCCATCACAGAGGACCCATAAATGAAGAAATCACGCTCACCAAATCATCTCAAAGACGAAACCAGTTCCTATCTTAAACAACACCAGTTCAATCCCGTTGACTGGTACCCCTGGTCACCTGAAGCATTTACCAAAGCATCAAGGGAACAGAAACCCATTTTTTTATCCATTGGCTATGCAACCTGTCATTGGTGCCATGTAATGGCCCATGAATCATTCGAAGATGAAGAGGTCGCATCAATGCTCAACACCGATTTCATCTGCATCAAGGTCGACCGAGAGGAACACCCGGAAATCGATCATCTCTACATGCAATTCTGCCAAGCAATGACCGGCAGTGGCGGATGGCCGCTGACCATTATCATGACCCCAGAGAAACAACCATTTTTTGCAGCTACCTATCTTCCAAAACACAATCGTTATGGCATCAAAGGATTACTCACACTGCTACCTGAGATCACAGCACTTTGGAAACAAAACAAGGAAAAACTGATCACATCTGCTCAGCAGATCACACAAACTCTGAACCAGGCATCACCAATAGATGAAAAACAGATCTCATCAAGTATTCTTGATACAGCCTATGATCAATTCGTTGACTCCTATGATGCACAACATGGAGGCTTTGGATCAAAACCAAAATTTCCCACACCGCATCATCTGCTCTTTTTACTTCGATACTGGAAAAAAACACAGAAACCCTATAGTCTGACCATGGTGAAAACCACGTTACAGCAAATGAGAAACGGAGGCATCTATGATCACATCGGCTATGGATTCCACCGGTATTCAACAGATGAACGCTGGAGGGTCCCTCATTTTGAAAAAATGCTCTATGATCAGGCACTCCTCATCATGGTCTATACCGAAGCTTATCAGGCAACACATGATCAACTGTTCAAACAAACCGCTCAGGAGATCATCACCTATGTCAACAGAGAACTCAAGTCATCATTCGGTGGGTTTTATGCTGGACAGGATGCAGATACAGAAGGAAAAGAGGGAAGCTATTATACCTGGACCACCGAAGAACTCAAAACACTTCTTACTTCAGATGAAATGGATTTCATAAAAAACTATTATTCAATTAAAGACCAAGGAAACATCACCATTCATCCAATGACAATAACTCATGAGAATCTTTTCATTCAATCAATGAATCTTGAGGACTTTGCAGAAACACTTCATCTGAGCAAAGAAGAAATAATCACTCAAGTGGAAAACATCCGAAAAAAACTCTATAAAGCTCGATCACAGCGGATACCTCCTGAAAAAGATGAAATGATTCTTACTGATTGGAATTCACTTTTGATGGCAGCTCTTGCCCAAGCAGGACGCATCCTTGATGAACCAAGCTATATCAGCATGGCAGAACAAATCTATCAGTTCATCATCACCAAACTTTCAACTTCAGAACAGCAGCTGTTTCACAGTTATCAGAACGGACAAGCAAAAATACCAGGTTTTGCTGATGATTATGCCTTTTTTATCTGGAGTCTGCTCGAACTCTTTCAAACCACGTTTCAACCAAAATATCTCAAACAAAGCATGGAATTCACCCATTATTTCCTTGATCATTTCTCCGATAAAACCAATGGTGGGATCTTTTTTACGGATGAATCAGGCGATCAAATCCTGATGCGGACAAAAAAAATCACAGATGGAGCATATCCTTCAGCATTTTCTGTTACTCTTTCAAATCTCATTGGGCTTTTCCATCTTACAGGTAATGTCGAATTTGCAGACCATGCAGAAAACCTTATCATAAGTTGCTCAACACATCTCAGTGCTCATCCCATGGCGTTAAGTCATTTTCTAACTGGTCTGCTTTACTACTTTAATCCATCCTCTGAAATCATCATCGTTGGAAACAAACAGGACAAAGAAACAAAAAAGATCCTGAAAACGATCAGATCATTCTATCTTCCACACACCGTTGTCATCCTAGAAGATGCTGAATACACCGCTCCACAGCTTAACCAAATCATTCCCTCGCTCTCAGCATACACCACCATTGATAATAGGCCAACCATTTATGTCTGCCAACAATTCAAGTGTCAACAACCCACTACCCACATTGCTGAGATGAAACGATTACTAAACGAACTATCTTCGTAATGAATCCTATCGAGTTTTTCTGAAGATAACCAGAAAAATAATCGCAATGGCAAAAAGAATTACTTCAAAGCCAGGAGTGGACGACCCACCATTAGACCCATCACTTTTTCCCACTTCAAGTTCCTCAGTAATCGAACCACCTAGATTACAGATGGCAGTGATACGAATGGTATCACCAACACTGGCATTAATATCAGTATACGTATAGCTGAATGATGATCCAGGTTGACTGCTGTAATCCTTATTCAGCTCAGTCTGTCCGTTCAAGGTGACCTCAATGTTATTGACATAATGGGTGTTGGGATCGGCTACCTGATGAGAGATATCAACAGTTAGCTCATCAGTAACCGTGCTATAACTAATCTGCATAGACGAAGGGGAATGAGCACTAACTGAACATCCACCTATGAGTATCATCAGGATTCCGATGACTCCACATGTAAGAACAAGCCTATTGGTCTTTTTATTTTTCCAATGAATCATATAATCTCTTCCATTCCGGTTAACTGATTGATATGACTGCTCTTATTTCAAGTTTTGCCGAATTTAATCATAATCCATCAATTAGATATAGGCAAGCAGACCCAGCACAGCATGAACCAGGCCAAGTATGATTGATAAATAGGCAAGACGGTAATGCCATTGAATCGAATATTTTATTTTTTGTTTTCTTTTTAATAGAGCAAGCAGTGCTGTTACTACAAATAACATCAAAACAACCAAACCAAGATGAACAATGAAGGGAATCCCAAAGATCAGATAATAGGTAATCTCCTGCAACATCCTGACACCACTCATAGAGAATAGGTACCCCTGCTTAAAATACTTACCTAATGGATTGAATAGTATCGAATCCTACTATTGATATCAAATATGATAATAAATATTATATCATTTATGATATAGCAAAACATATCTTCTTTAGAAATGTAGAAATAATACTGCTTCAGAACATCTCTTCAAACTCATAGATCACACTCGGTGAATCAAAGCCACCACTCCCAGGTTCAGCCAAATAAAAATGCAAGCGTTTCTCATCAGTTTCAAACACCGTGGTATGCACCGTGCCAATACCACCTACCAAACGCATAATATGAACGGCTTCATCAATGCTTACGTTTCCATCTGCTCGGGCAAGATACAATTCCTCTTTGATAGTAACATAACGGCCAGCGCTTTCTAAAGAAATATCTGTTTTCCGTTCTAGATAATGATTTGTGGTTATCAATGTAAAAGAATGATTCAAGGTTTGATCAACACTATCGTTAATGGGAAGACCACTGTTTTCACCAGGGCTTCTCAAGGTGGATCGTCCATCAGGATGAGAACTATTACCATCAAACTCAATGATTCCAGCAATGTCATCATCACTTCGATTTGTAGTAGGAAAGGTTACATGAAGATTCATGCCTAGATACCCCTGAAATGATTCCATGAACTCAGCAATATCATCAGGGGTCCAGTCTTCATCAGCATGTTCTGCAATCTTGCGAAGTATAAGACAACGTGGAATAATCCCTCTCTCCACACTAGGAGGAAAATAATTGGTATCCTGCAGACCCAAGGTCAATCCAGCATCATTCATCCCGGTGATACAGCCAATGAACCCAGCAACGGATGCGGTTACCCACCGATGATGAACTCCATCATCATACGAAATCAACACATGCACCTTTTTGAAACATTCATCCTTACCTGAAAAATAATCAAGATTCCGAGCATAGATCACCGATCCATCATCAGTTGCATTTCCCCATGTAGAAAACGAAGAACACCCCCAATCAGAAACCGTGTTAGCAATCTTGAGATCAACAAGAGCGATCTGCTTACCAACAATATTTGGATGGACCATCCGTTGATATGGAGGCAATCGATCCTGAATCCCTGCAAGCATTCCCTGCAATTCCTCAATATAGGACGCCTCCCAATCAATCAGGTCCATGTTTGCCACAAGCTCTTCATAACTTGCTCCAAACAGAAAAGCACTATAGAACACGAAATGATCAAGTAAATATATAATTTCTTCAGCCAATAGATAACCATGTGCATATCCCATCTCGTAAGGTGACCCAGACAGCTTCAGCAACCGAACACCATCTTCAATGATTAACACACCCGCTTCATTTGGAGAGGCGAACACACCATCCACGGGATCATCTAATTGAAGGCAACCAACAAAGCTACTACTGCAAAACAATAATAACACAATCACTAAAGAAAACGGTTCTTTTTTCATGAGATCAACATCAACAGAATTAATATAACCAAAATAAATATTAATATCTTTGCCTCTTTTAATTCATCACTTTCTTATTATTGTCTGATACCATGAGATTACCAATCATAAATAATATCGGGATGGCAAAAAAAGAAATCCAATTGATCCTGAAAAGGGATGAAATCTGCCCCATCAAGAGCTCGATGATCAATGGTAAGACTCAAGGGAAGGATCTTACGAATCCCGATCCTTTGCTCATCTCCATCCTGATAGACCGCAGGACGATCTTGAATGGCATTGATAGCAACCGCAAAGACTTGAGGACTGATCAGATCAAGCAACGTAATTCCACCTCGTTGATGCTGAAATACACTGCCTAAATTGGAAACAAGAACACTAGTATTAAAGATATCATGAGTGGTGATTTTATCCTCCTCAGGCATATTAAGATATGCTTTGATCCTTTTCTTATTCATCTTGAGTTTATTTTTCCCAATTTTGGTATGAAGAATCTGCCATAATACATTGATATTGAAATGCTTCAAATACTCAATGATTTCCTTTTTGGCAACTACATACTGCATGGCATCGATATCAGTGTTTTTCACCCGTCTTTTCAGATCAGTAAGAGATTGGGCGATCTGAATGAGACTTTTCTCCCCGGCATCATGAAGCGTTGGTGTAATCATTCGGTTATCTGGAAGTAAATGTGGAATTGCAATACTGATTTCTTTCAAATGGTGATGTGTTCCCACTTTTGTTCGGGCATTGTAACTGAGGATGGCATTTAGTTTCGGCGACTTCTTCAATGCCTCAGCAATTGCTTTGAGCATTACAACAGTGAAGGTAATCTGATGTTTTCCCTGTAATGTAGTTCTTTTTTTCAGAAAACATTGATAAAACTCCGTGATATCTGGTTCATATAAATAGGTAGCATGAGGCGTATGACCCCAGGCATTACTAGTAGCATGAGCAGTGACCCTCCGATTAATATCAAAGATATCACTTCTCTGAATAGTTAGGTATTTGCCAATAAGACTCATCGATTGTTCCCTGTGAAATCACCTTTTATTCATCAATACTATTAATAACTATTGTAGATTGAAAGCAAAAGGATGGTGTATCGAATGATTATTGCCAGGTCTAAGATTGTTCTCAAAGATCATGTTCATCGATTTTTAAAAAAATCATCTGTAGAGTAATCGTCCTTTTTGCCATATTATTATAGATTGGATAAGCCTTTATCAATTTCATCGGAAAACTACAAAAAGTTTAATAATTATAAATGTATAAATTATATTAACAATCGTTTAG
>CAZQMI010000057.1:0-14543 GCA_964594475.1 uncultured Thermoplasmatales archaeon | reverse complement strand
AGGTAGCTGAATCATATAAGATGTGGGTTTTGCTCACTTCTCTTTTTCTTTTCAAAGAATAAAAAAGTCATGGAAGTCGGATTTTTCATTCAATTGATAGATCGACGGAAAATGAATGCAAAGAATGAGAAAAAAAGATATGATACATCCGTTGTTTTCCTGGTATTTTAGCAAAGGAAAGATTGATATTTTTGTGCACTAACAGGATGAAATCTGCTCAAACTATAAAATGGATAGAAAAGTATAACAAAACTTTTATATAATATAGTGGTCATCTTATTAATAGTGAAAGATAAAAATCACTTTCTTTCAAGAAATCACTAACGAAAAGGAAAACATAGGATTGAGGTAATAAAAATGGGAAATAATCATCTATCCCCTATACGTCAAAATAACATTCCTTCAACTTTTGTAGTGAAAATCAGTGTGTTCATGATCCTAGCTGTCCTCTTATTGGCAGGGACTGTTAGTGCTGTAGAACCAGTGTTTTTCAATACAAAATTAACTTATTCCACTGATCTAGCAACCTGGAATGATGTTGATGGATCCATTTCAACTGGGTTTACATTAGCCTTAAATGAAAGCATACCATATTACTATTTAGATGTCAAATATGCAGATACAAACGTGAATCTGCTTACCGGGTATTATGGGTTTTATGTCAAGGATTATCCCTCTGATTTCTTTGATTATTGGGATGAAAAAGGAGTAAATGAGGATGCCACCGTTGGCACCTGGCAAGAACAGATGTGGCAGATCATCAATGGGTCCTCACCGATTTTTTACATATCAGTTGCAAGTGATCAAACACTTTCATTGATTGATGGATTACAATATGATTTTGCTGGCATCATTGCTCCACTTCGGGTGAATGGTGACTACCTCAGAGGAAGTTATACCTATGAGGGGAATGTGTCTTCATCTGGTGGTGATCTTTCCTTAATTGAATGGTCCATTGATTTTGTCGATGAGATAAATGAATATGATGCACCGAAAATCGTAAATGTTGATATGATCATCTCACCCGATCAATCTGATTGGAATTCAACAGTTGGTACCGTTCATTCATTTTATGCTCTTCCCGTGGATGCAAATACCAGTTATTATTGGATTGATGGAACGAACTGGGAGGTCTATGGTAATATCCCCGAGGGATATTACGGGTTTTATTTAGATTCATATCCGTCCGGTTATCTAGCTTACTGGTCGTCTCTAGGGGTGAACGCATCATCTGCATCAGGAACATGGCAGGCGCATATGTGGAAAATCCTTAATGGTGATGCCCCGCGCTTCTATATTTACAAGCAAGACCCCAATCAGTTTTCGATCATTGATGGATTACAAAAGGACTATAATGCATATAATTTTTCCATGCCCATGAGAATATATGGTGATATTCCAACTGGTATGTATCGGTACGCTGGAAGTATTACCAATTCAAATGGTGTGGATAGCGGTCGCATTGAGATTGATTTTTCGTTTTTACCAGATGATAACTACCGAATCTGGGTTGATAATAATTACGATTCCTCCACTCCAGGATGGGGCGTTGATCATTTTGCCACCATTCAGAATGGAATCAATGCAGCACCCATTGGAGGACTTGTGAACGTACAACCAGGAACCTATGAGGAAATCATTAATGTAAACAAACCCGTAATCGTCCGGTCCATCTGGGGTCCAACAGCAGCATTCATCAGTGATGATGGTGCAACCTATTCTGAACTATTAGCAAATGATGGATATACGGTGATGATCAATAGTAGTCAGGTGTTATTTACCAATTTTTCCATTGACCGATTCGAATCAGTGGTACGAACTGCTGCACTTGGAACTCGTGATGGCGGTGGTTTTAACCATGTGGAGATTAATAACTGTGTCATCGAATCATTTTATGATTGTATCCGACTTTCTGATGGAGCTTATATTGCAACCAGTGAAAACGAATATGATTCTCAGGTAGGACGCACGTCTCTGAAACTGACCAATGTGTCTCAGTTTCAGATCTGGAAGGATCAAACTGAGGGATATGATTCCCAGGGTGTGATGATTACCAATGCAACTGATGGTTATATTGGGGATATGTTTTTTAACCTTCGTCGAGAAGTCGGGATCATGATCCAGGATGCACAGGGAGTTGCCATCATTAATAATTTCTTTTCATGGATGCAAGATGATGGAGTCTATGTGCTCGATTCAAGTGATATGAATATTTCAGAGAATACCTTTATCAATGCCACTAATGGCATCCGGCTTGATGGAGATACTGATGCGTTGATCACCAATAATTTTTATGGTAATGAATTAGATCGAGATATCTCAAGAGCGGTAACCATTGGTGAAAATGATATCTATTATAGTTTGCTGCAGCGAGCAATTGATATCAGCCAATGGCATGATGAACTCTATCTTCATGAGGGAAATTACACTGAAAATGTTGTTATTGATAAGAAACTTTCATTGATCGGTTTGCAGGATGCAAAAGAAACCATCATTTGGGGAGATAATACGTCAGCAACAGTACTTCTTCGAAATGACACAGGATTGCGAAATGTCCTGCTTGATGGTATATCGATTCAAGGAGGGTTTTATGGATTACGAACTGGTAGATATAATAATGTAGGCGGACTGACAGTGCAGGATTGTGTGATCAAGAATCCATTGAATGGATCTGCAGTCTACATTGATCCGCATAATTTCTCTGATGCTTCTGCGGTACGAAATGGAACTGATGTGTTTACTAATCCGGTGGAATTCATTGGTTCAACCATTGAAGGCGGATTAATATATCAATTCTGGCCTTATGAAGTGTTCACGGCGACCATCCCTGAACAGTTAGTGCTTCGCTATAACACCATCGATCATGTCTTTTTGAATGGGAGTGTTTCAGTTACCATTGAAAATAACAATATCCAAAGTCTGGGAATGATGTATTCTAGTGACATTCGTATCGATGATAATACCTTTGAAAACACCATTGATGATGAAAAACGATATGGGGTCTATCTCTGGTCTGTGAATGGAACACCCGCGGTTCACAATGTTGACATCACGTTCAACAGCTTTATTGAGTATCGAGCGATCGCGGTTTCCTCTGGAGTTTCAGGCAAAGGAATTCTTATTGCTGGGGCAAAAGATGTCACCATTCGTAATAATGCCATCCGTGCTTGTTCTGACGGGATCTGGTTTACAGAAGAATACATCAATCAATATGATGAGCTCTGTCTTGGTGAAATCATTGATATCGTCATTGAAAATAATGATTTCGTGCTTTGTCAATCTGGTATCTTATTCACCGATCATGTCAATGGAAGCACCGTTGAATATAACACATTTGATAGAAATCAACAGGGAATCCGTGTTCATCGATCTGGTTTTCATACTATTTTCAGTAATACCTTCATTGATAATTATGAAGGATTACAACTTGATGCGGGAAGTATGAATAATTTGATTTATAATAATTATTTCTCCAATAGTGCCATTAATGCTGAGGATCTTTCCTATACCAATAACACCTGGAATGTTACCTATCAACCTGGTGAAAACATCCTTGGTGGACCATACCTTGGTGGTAATTTCTGGAGTGACTATACTGGCGATGATACTGATGGTGATTCAATTGGTGATACCCTTGTTCCCTATAATGGATCAGGTCATATTCGTAGTGGTGGAGATTATCTACCGATTATTCTTACTGATACCACTCCTCCATTTATCAGCATTCAATATCCCAATGGTGGAGAATCGATGAATGGAACCGTGACCATTACCTGGATTGCATCAGATGATTTTGATACTGATCTTGCTATTGATATCGAATACAGTAATAATAGTGGTGAAACCTGGCATACGGTATCTACCAATGAAGAAAATGATGGCAGCTACGCTTGGGATACCACGGCTCTTCCTGAGGGAAATGAATACTTGATTCGGTTAACGGCAACGGATAATGCAGGGCTGTCCAGTAATGATACCTCTGCATCAACCTTTACTATTTACCGGGAGTTTCCCGCACCGATAGTCAACATCGTAGATCCTGTGATGGGGTATGTGTATTTCTTTGGTACGCAATACATGCGGTTTTTAACGGAGAACTGTTTTGTGATTGGTGATATCACTATTGATGCAGAAGTAGAAACAGATTTGAATGTTGATAAGGTTGAATTCTATGTTAATGACCGCTTGGAGGCAACGGTGACAGATCCCATAGATGGAATGTTTTCATGGTTCTGGGATGAGAAGGTCTTGTTTTATCATGTGGTGAAAGTAGTTGCCTATGATGAACATGGTAACACCGGAGAAGCTGAGATTGGACTGACCATGTTTAACTTTCAGTTAATCCCATAAATCATTTTTTCCTATTGCAGTCAAGTAAGATCATTTCATGTCGTCAACAGAGGATAAACCATATATTTTAAATAACCAGTGCTATTATGCTGATGATTATGAGTAATAAAAATGATCCTGTTCCTTCTATTATTCATAGGATTCTAAAGTTTTTTGAAAAAGAACGTTTCGGTATTCTCACCTTATTTCTTTGGATCGTTGCCTTGTCTGCGATTCGGATGTGGACGGAAGCAGTCTTCCTTGATTATCCCTATCAGGAGATTTCCTATCGGTTTCTGTTTTTCCAGGCACATATCACCTCGTTTTTCATCGTTGCCTATATGGGTGGCGTGCTTCTATTGAGTTTTTTTTCAAAGGAACGCATTGCTCGTGTGGCAAATCTAGCTGCTATTGGGTTTCTGATGGTCTTGGTTCCACCGTTTTTAGATGTGTTTTTCTTGCACAGTGCTACTCCGTATGATTATATTTCACCCCTTCAGTTTTTTGAAGCATTATTTACCCTAGGGACCTCTGAAAACATTGAATGGGGTGGAGCGGGGGTCATCTTTGAGCTTTTCGGTATCACTATTGCTACTTCAGTTTATGTGTTCATCAAACGGATCAAAGATGGAATCATTAAGGCGTTTGCATTCACTGTGGGAAATATCATTGCGTTTATTCTTTTCTTTTTAATCATCGGTTCGCCCTTGTTGATGCTTTTACGGGGAACGTTTTCACCAGGGGCTGAGTTGATTCAACCGTTGTTTGTGGTTCGTTATCTAGTCATTGGTCTCATTCTTTGGTTGCTGATGATGCGGGTATCAAAAAAAGGTTTATTTACTAGTTTTCTACGCAGCTCTCGATTGTTGACCACGGCTCATTTCATGTTGATGACCGGTATAGGAATGTTGATTGCAGGTCATCTCGGTAGGATTGAAACCTTGCAACTTGATGTGTTTGCTATGTTTACTGAACCAGTATATCTTCAGATTTTCATTGGTAACATTGGTATGTTTTTCTTAAGCATCCTTGCCATTGTGTTCATCTGGCAGTATGCGGTGATGATCAATCATGTCTATGATCTTTCCATTGATCGAATTGATAATCAAAAACGTTTACTTCCTTCAAAGATGCTGAAAAAGGATCAGGTAAGACAAATCGCCTATCTCTATGCGCTGGTCTCCCTTGGTCTCGGTTTGCTTCTTGGTCCGTGGTCTCTGTTACTGGTCATCAGTGGTTTGGTCTTTGGGTCCATGTATTCCATGCCGCCGCTTCGTATTCGTGATAGCGTGTTTTCCACGAGCATCATTGGCATTGGTTCAGCGATTGCCTTCTTCCTGGGATACTCTACTCCGGCATATGTGAAGGTGATGCATGGGGAAATGGCTGGATCCATTACCCGGATTTATCCTGAATTCACCATGGAATCAGCGCTCATTGGGTTTCTTATCTTCATTGCCTTGACCATTGGACCATTGATTAAGGATTATAAGGATTATGAGGGTGATAAAAAGGCTGGGGTGAAAAACCTGTTCACCATCTATGGGCTGGAAAAAGGGGTGAGCATTACATCGGTGTTGTTACCTATTCCGTTTTTTTGTTTGCTTTTGCTATTTCATACCATTATTGATATCATCATTCTAGTTCCGTTTGGTCTTCTTGCTGGAATTCTGTTTAAACGCTTTCGGGATACTCGACTGGTGTTTGCTATTTATTTTCCGGTGATCCTATATTGTCTGCTACGCTGGTTCTCCGTGATCACCTTTTGAAACAGGATCATAGAATAATATCATAAATGATATTACCAACCATATTTTTGGTTGAGCTTCATATCTTTTCGTATGGTGAGTAGTTCCTTTGCTCTGAGCAGATATCGAGGATGGTTGATACCGATTTTAAGGCATTTAAGAAGAGAGAGATCTGCCATATCCAGTCCATGAGCGGCATCGCCCAGAAAATGCCAATCCTTATTTGTCCATTGTTGGAAATACTGTGATGTTCTCCGGTGGATGGGATGAAGAAACAAAGATTGTTCAATGAGTGCATCATATCGTTTTAGAGCAGAGGGATTGTTTTGTTGTAAGCAGGTGCTTACTAGTTTTCCAGCTTGTTTGCCGCTGTAAAGTGCTGCATGTATTCCTCCACCAGTCACTGGATTGGTCAGCCCCGCTGCATCTCCAATGATCACTGCATGATCGGTAACTCTTGATGGCATTTGGAAATGATAGGGAACCAGTCCACCGGTCATCCGGATTTTCTTGGATCGATCAAAAGAGAAACGATCACAGAACTGATGAAGCATGTGTACTGACCCTGTCAGGCTTCCTATGCCGACATTGACTTCATCATTTCGAGGAAAGATCCATCCATATCCTCCTTCATAGGTTTCATCCATATGCATGCAGAGCCAATCAGATAGAGGAAACGGTATATCCTTTCGGTGAAATGTGTATTGGAACCCTTTGATGTAGATCTTCTGTTTTAACAGATTAAGGATGCGTGCGGTTTTTGAATCCGCCCCATCTGCACCGATGAGATAGGTAGAAGTCAATTCTTTATTATTCGTTCTAATGGTCCAGTATCCCTTATTTCTTTGAACCGTTTTCATCATGGTTTGAAGAAGAAGTGTTGCTCCTTTTTTCTGAGCTTGTATGGTTAGATCTTCATCGAAACGCTGCCGATCAATGCTATAACCTGGAACGGTTGAATAAAAATATTTTTCTTTTGGTAAAAGAATTTTTACTCCTTTCACTGATTGCTTGATCCATGATTGGTTTATCGGTATGCCGACATGTTCAAGAGCGTATTTGGTGATTGCTTCTCCGCATTGAATTGGTGAACCAATGTGTTTTTTTCGTTCAATGATTGCTACGTTAAAACCTTGAGAAGCAATGATCTGTGCAGCCATTGCCCCTGCAGGTCCTGATCCAATAATGGCAACGTCATATGAATTCATGATGATACCTGATTATAAATAACATTTTTGATATAAATTTTTATGATGAATTTTCTCTGTTCTTTTCTGATTGTGAAATGGGATTGGGTAGAAAGCGTTTTTGTTTTGGATGGTATTGGAATGTGTTTGCGTGTATGGTATGCCGGAAAAGATATTGTGTTCCACCAATCAATCCTCGACGATCAATATATCGGGTGATAAAACCCAGGCTGGTCTCCATGATTCGTGATGGAGGATAGACTACCTTAAATGCATTAAGTAAGATTTCTCTCATCTGCTCAGGCTTGATATGAGGATGGTTCCAGACCAGATGTTTTGCATTGTAATGATGCCAGTCATGATCGATGATACCATATTTTTCTATGGTTTCTTTCCATAATGGTGTAGCCGGTAATGGTGTGATTACACAGAGCTGTGTGATATCCAGTTTGAGTTGAGCGACCTTCTTGATATCACGTATTATGGATGGAACGGTTTCCTCTGGAAATCCGATCATGTAGTATCCAACAGCGAACATATTCATTTTTTTCAGTTGTTTCACGGCGCTAACAATCTCATCGATGGTTTCGTTTTTGCCTAAGGCATCAAGGGTGTCTTGATTGAGATTTTCAATTCCAGTTAATGCTCCGATGAGACCTTTTTTATTCCAATCATTCATCCGTTTTTTCAGATAATCCGCCCTGATCATGGGAAACCAGTAAAACCCATATTTATCTAGTAAGTTAATGACGTTCTCTGCATGTTTTCGATATAACCCAAAGCTTTCATCAAGGATGATGACCTCAGTGATACCAAGTTTTTTGTAGTAACGAAGCACTTGGTCGATGCTTTCTAGTGGTATTTTGGATGGTTTTGGACAAAATGGTGGTGTTTGACAGAAATCACATTTATTATTACATCCTCTATTGGTAAATAAATATCCTTGGCAATTGAGTTTGAATCCATGAAACGATGTATTTGCAATTAAGGGTGGATGAATGATACCTTTTTCAGGGAGCGGAACGCGAAAAAGATCTGATAACATTTCTTCACTGTAGCTTGAAAAAATCCGATCAAATTTGGGTTGTATTTCCTCTGTGAGCGCTCCGTAGTTTCCTGCCCAAAGTTGTGGAATTTCTTTTGAGCGAGCATATGAGGCCATCTCTAAAATTTCGTGTATTTCATTTAAATAAAAGGAGAATCCAATGATGTCCCAATCTTTTTCATTTACTTTTTCTTTAAACTCATTCCATGTTGGATATTCTAAGATTTCTATAAAGGGTATATTTTGTTTAATGAATCGAAGACCAAAAGAGTGTAATCGGGGCATGGAGAATTTAAATAATGACCGGCTTGAATTGGCTCCAAAATAATCATAGACATCAGATTTGTATCGTCTATATACCGTGGTAAATAAGATTTTTTTATCTGATTCCAATATGGTCCATCTCCAGGATGATTTGGATTTGTACAGTTTGTATGTGGGTCATCTAGACAAATCAGCTCATGTTTTGTTACACTGTATCAATTATTAATAATCTTGTATATATAAGGTTTTTTTGTGCAGATTTATACTCATCGATAAACAATACCATAAATTTATATATTATTAAGTAAATACTTTTTAGGTGATGATTTATGAACATTGAAAGCTATGATGAATTAAAAAAGCGCTCAAAGACTGAAAACAAAAGACAGTCTCTCTGTGCTATGGATTGGTAAAATCACAAAACTTCTAAATAGGGTTTTCATTTTTCTTTTTTTTAAATGGTTAGAGTAAAGAAAACAACCTGGGTTACCCCTACTACATATGGATCAGTTTTTACCTCGATTAGTGAAACAAAAGAATTGAAACGTGTTTTTTTGGATAATGAAGCAACAGATTTACTCTGTTCAAATCAGGTTCAATTCATCCTTGATAAACTTAGATTAAAAGGAATTGTCATTGATGATTTTATGTCCATTCAACAACAGTTCATCCATGAAAAAACCCAGTGTCATCAACTTTCCGATGAAAAGAACTGGGAGCTTTTCTCTCTTTTTCCTTTGCAGTTCAGTATGCAGATCATCAACTATTGTAATGCACGTTGTGATTTTTGTTATGCAAATGCACAACAGGCAATCAAGAAGAAAAAAATGGATCTAGAATTTGTTAGGACTCAAAAGGATTACGCTGCAGAACATGGCTGTAAATGTGGTATCTCAGGTGGAGAGCCATTATTACATCCTCAGATCTATGAAATTCTTTCCTATCGACAGGATGAAGTTTTTGACACCCTCATTACAAATTTAACTGCTCCATTTGATCTAAACAAACTCATTGAAACAAATGTTGATCTCATTCAGGTAAGTGTTCACGGATATGATACTAATCATGATAAAATAATCCGGATCCCTGGTGCATATCGTCTCATCATGGATCGGATACAGCGCCTTATTTCTCATATCCCTATGGCAACAAACACTGTAATCACTCCTCAAAACATTAAAAGTATCCCTGATCTCATCGATGATCTTCATAAGATACAAAATAAGTATGATCAACCATTTTCCTATATTCGATTCGTTCCAGTTGTTCCCTCTGGAGCGGGATTGAATTCATATAAAGAAGACAATGCTTTTTTTGATGAAACTGAACGCCTCTTGATTGATTTGGAAAAAACATATACTGATATGAATTTTGAAATTCCATTGATTCACGCAAATCCATATGAGTATAAACGAATCAATGATCGATGGTTGTGTCCTGCAGGATCAACGGTCGCAGTTGTTCGTCTGGATGGTCATTTGATTCCTTGTAATCAGTTTCTGGATACTGCTATCGCTTCAAAAGAAGATTTATTTCATCGCTCGTTTCAAAATATCTGGATGAGTGATGCATTGTTTTCTCATCTGAGAAAAGGGATACAGGCGACAAAGAAGAGAACCTGTGCGGAATGTATGTATTTAATCATGAAGCAACGAGATCAGATCATATATGATTAGATCTTTTATGCTTGATCTTATTGTGCTATTAGCGGTTAGGTTGAATTGATACAATTACCTTTACTGATAACATATTTGATGTTTTTTTCAAAGGCTGTGATGTCATCAAGTGGATTTGAGGTTAAAATAATGCAATCTGCCAAGTATCCAGGTTTTATCAATCCAAAATGATGATTATTAAATAGGGTGGCTGCTGTTGATGTTGCGGATTCAATGGCCTTACGAATAGGTAATCCGTTTTCAATTAAGTATTGTAATTCTCTAGCGTTATCTCCATGGTAATTAAAAGGTGTTCCAGCATCAGTTCCCATGGCAAGAGAAAGTTTTGTTTTCAAAGCGTTTTTGATAAAGGATGAAGCGCTATCAACAATACGTTCAGCGTGATGAACCATGTAGGAGGGTAGACTATCTTTATGTTCAATGATATCATAGGCTGATTTGAGTGTTGGGGTAAAGATGATTTGTTTTTCAGCTGCCATGGCCATGATTTCAGATGATGCGAAAATTCCATGTTCAATACTTTTCACTCCTGCTTGAATGGCTAAGGTGATGTCGGGTTTATTGTATGCATGAGCTGCTACGGGTATGTTTCTTTTTGATGATTCCTGGCATAGGGTTGTAATCATTTCTTGGTTCATTTCAGATTGAAACGGTGAAGAATTCTGAGTTAACAGACCACCGGAGACAATGATTTTGATCCAATCTGCTTGATGTTTGATTTGATCATCAAGGGCTTGTTTGATTATATCGGCGTCCTCGGTGATTTCACGAGCGATTGTTTTCACATGACCTTTCGGTGCAGTTATCATTTCTCCAGCGGTTATTAATTGAGGGAGATGATTCTGATGGTTTTGTTGTTGTCTGATGGTATTAATGATTCCAGACGTATCACCCATGTCTCTGAGCGTGGTGATCCCATGGTTGAGTGATCGGGTTATATTTTGTATGGCGATTTGTTGATAGTCTTCGTATGATTGATGTTTAACATAATCAACAATATCTGCTGATCCGTTGAAAAGAAGATGAACATGTGTATCAATCAGACCTGGTGAGATATAGCACTGTTTAGCGTTAATCTTTTTCAACTTAACCTGGTTGGTGATATGATGAAGATCCGAGGGATCATCTGTGATTTGTCGAATATGACCATCAGAGATATAAATTGTTTTTTCTTCACTGATGTTTTCAGGATGAATGATTTTTGCATTTTCAATGATTAACTGATTATTCATCTTTTCTTATCTTCCTGATGAGTATGATTAGTAAACATCTTAATGCAAATGATTAATATAATACCATTTTGTTTTTTTGGTGATGATTCCAACGAAACAACATGAAACTCACACTCAGTTGAGAGCATTTCTACAAATCTCAAGAGCGAATCTATTGTTAACTAGTATTGGTCATGCAACACTTGGAATGATTCTAGCTGCGGGATCACTGTCTGCTCTTATTCAGGTAAAAACACTTCTTTACATACTCCTACATTATTCGATTGCGCTATTTGGATGTATCATCAATTCGTATTATGATTATCAGGTTGATACACAATACAAAAAATATATGGCGGATGGCGTTGATGTATTCGGCCGATCGAAAATTAAACTCTTTCTTTTTATTGAAGCGTTTGCGGTTGTGATCTTGATAGGGTGGTTTGTTTTTTATGGTTACTTGATTGTTGCTGGTCTTGGCTTGATTGGTTTTTTCGCTGCATTTTCATATTCAGCTGAACCAATGAGAATAAAAAAACATGGGTTACTAAGTCCGGTCCCCGTGTTGATTTTGTATACTGTACCCATCCTTGGTGGATGGTTTTTGTTTCGAAATGATGTCACATTTCTTTTCATCTTATTTGTTATTGGTTATATGCTTATGAATCAAGGATTTACCTTGGTCAATACTTGTGAGGATTACACTGAGGATAAACAAGAAGGGATCACAACCTGGGCTCATGTGTTTGGATTAAGAAAAACTTTGATGATAGCAACTATCTTTTCAATTGCTGGATTGCTTTGTGTTGGTGCAATGGCAGGGATGCTTATTCCTTTGTTTACTTTGGTTGATGTTATTGATGTAATCTTGTTGTGCATCACTGGTGTGTTGATCACCAAAGCGGCATGGGAAGTCCGTCAGGTTTCAAAGGGTGATGATCTTGAAAAAAAGGCAAAACTGTATGGGACTCGATTGCAGCGATGGTTTATGATGACCCGGTATCCTTTAATGATTACAGGATTATTTCTTCTCCTGTAATATTTATTGCTTTTTAATGGTGCTCAAGTTTTTTTACAATATATATGATTATTTATTATATCTTATATAAGCTGAAAAATTTTTTAATGTCGAATCTAATTTTTTTATTATCTTGTTCAAATAAAGGTGTTATATTTTTTTATTTTGATTTTATGAATCAATTATATTCGTATGGACGCAGTACCAATGGTGATGCAACGGAAAAGCAAATCTATTATAATTATTAGATTTTTATTATAAATGGATAATTGACCCTTGTAATATTCATAACGATAGAAGGATTTTTTCTATTTTCATGGTAGGGACCGTAGGAGTAATGGTTTTTTTTAGACCAAATAATTAGAAACATTTATATATCATTTACACCATTATAACTTAATATATATCCGACGCCATAATAAATTTCGCGTTGTTATGGAGTCGGGACAAGTCAAAAACAAGAATGATTATCACAAAGGAGGCATAAAAAAACAATAAGCAAGATAGAGAACAAAGAAGTTAAACAAAAAAGAAAATGTAATTTTTAGAAAAGGAGGACAAATATGAAGAAAAAATCGAATATGTTATCAAAAGCAGGCGTTCTGCTCCTCGCAGTGTTTATGGTATCCTCAGTTATACCAGCTGTGACCGCAGATACTTCAGATTTCAAAGTGGCCTCGACGACACTTGAAGAAGCAAAAGGAAACATGGTACCACGCTATCCCGTTGGTATGAACATCCCACTAGCAATGAACTTGGAGAATTCCGAGACACTTGCTGGCGGTGGAATGAATGCTGACAATTGGATTAGCTACAACGATGGAAGCACGGAAAATGCACTTGGATTGACTAACGGTGGACTTATCACCATGGCTATCGAGCTAACATCAGCCGAATTAGCTGGTTTCTATGGTCAGCAGATTACTGAAATTAATTTTGCTGCCGGCAGTGATGGTCAAGGACCTGCAGCTGCAACTCCATACCAAATTTGGATTGAAACCAGCCTACCAGTAGTTGCTGATCTGTATAATGGCAACGTGGATGTGTACAAGGATGATACCACTGATGGTGTCAATGTGTGGCAATTAGTCACTCTTGACAGTGCATTTAATATCCCAGCAAGTGGCAGTGTCTTTGTCGGTGTGAATTATGATCATCCAGCTGGAGAATATCCATGTGGTATTGATGAAGATACTACGACACCACCTCGTGGCGGTCTTTTGACCTATGAGGGAAGTTCATGGACCGATCTTGGTACTGCTGGATTCCCAGGTGTCTGGGGTCTTGATGTTGGTGTTTCAGCAGCTGGTCCTGGCCCAGGCGAGGATTGTATCCCTGATGCTTGTGATTTTGCTATTGATGGATTCACTGATGAATTCATGGCCATGAGCAAAGGAATCGATCTGAACAACGATGGTATGATTGATTATTATGCATGGAACTCACTTGATCATGACATTTGCATTAAAATCGCCAACAAAGGTGAAATCGGAATTGGCGAAGTAAAACTTCTTGCTGATGTCTATGAGAAAGTCTGTGGTCCAACGATTACCATTTTTGACAATCCAAAATATGATCTACAGCTCTTCCCATGCTGTGGCAATGATTATCCATTCGAATTCCCACCAGAGGGTCACCCAGATAATCCAAAAGTGACCGGTGGTTGGATCGTAGAAGATGATGGAGATCAAGACAGCTGGGCATTACAGGGCGGATCAGAGAACCGTGTCGGCCCAGGCGATGGCGATACCCAAGCATGGCGCTGTACAAAAGGTGAAGATCGTAGTTTTGGTGCAGATGAAGATGTCTATCTTGGAAAATCCGATCTTGCACCAGTTGGCGCAAAGGACAACCTGACCACTCCAGCATTCGATATCGCCGGAGCAGCTTGTGCAGAAATTACCTTCCAACATTGGACTGAGGGTGAATACACCACCGATACCGATGGAAACATCATTCCAGCAGATTACGGTACGATTGCATACAGTCTTGATGGCGGAGCTACCTGGATGGAAATTCCAAAGAGTCAATTCCTCGCATATGATAATGATTGGGAATTCGTAAC
>CAZQMI010000056.1:0-14544 GCA_964594475.1 uncultured Thermoplasmatales archaeon | reverse complement strand
CAGAAGGATTTTTCTATTTTATCAAAGGAGAATAACAGATTAGCTAAACAAATACCTCTTTTTTTAATCAATACTGTACTGATTGTCCTAAAAAGTAACTTACAGTATTGTAAATGAAAAAATATTGAATAATAATTTTGAAAAAACTCGAAAAAAATATAAACAAACCAACACATATGAATGTTCAGGTGTACATCACCGATGACTACGCAAAAACAGAAAAAAAAGATCCTTTTTGTTGATGACGAACCAGATCAACTTTACTCCGTTAAACAAGTATTAGAACATGCCGAAGAGGAGTATGATTTTCAAAGTGCCACCTCAGGTGACGAGTGTTTTTCCTTGTTAAACAAAGGGTTTCTCCCGGATGTCATACTCCTAGATATCATGATGCCTAAAAAGGATGGATGGGAGGTCTATGACCAACTGAGAGACAATCCACAATGGACCAATATCCCAATCATCTTCATCACAGCAAGAGCAGATCGAATCGCCAAAGAAGCAGGAAGCTTCCTTGGAGATGATTACCTTGAAAAACCTGTTGGTGAACACCAATTACTGAATAGTATTGAAAACGTTTTGCAAAAGAAATAATACTTTTCCTCTATAAATTTCAATAATGAAACCACCTTTATAATTAAATAATTCAATCTTAGAAAAAAATCAACCGCTAAAACAGGTCTTTCTAACAGGTATCAATACATGCTAATCAACATTAAAACCAGGAAAAGAACCAAATAAAAAGACTGGTTTAACCCGTCTGATGAATCCTGCAACAGGCAGATTAGAAGAAGACAAGGTCGAGGTTATAAACCCCAAGGATATCGGACGATTATATACGAAAAGCAATTTTGGAAAAACGACATCAAACAACACCCTCCACCTATCACTCATTGAAGCAGCATATCTAATTGATGAACAAAAATTAATCATAAACGAAGATGAAAAACGAATTGATTTTCAGCACATCATCTCACATGCAGCCATCAATGATTCCTCATTTGAAACAAAATACATCATCTTTCAGAATCTCAGAAACAGAGGACAGCAAATCAGACTCTGCGATGAAGGAAATGATTTCACCTTTACTCTTCTCAAAAAAAATGAAGGCGATATTGAAAAACAATGCCTCATCTACGCCTGTTCAGAACGCAATAAACCAGATCTTTTACAAATTCATCACTTAATCGAACACGCGGATCAACACCAAGCAGATGCATGGATCGCAATAGCAGACGAAGAAGGAGATGTTACCTACTACATTATTGAAAAAAACGATCTCAAAGGGCAAACAACAACATACCGATATCCAAAAACAACTGCTATCTCACTACAAGACAGAGTGCTTCTCTTCAACCAAAATATAGCCAAAAAGCTTCATCAACAAGAATTCTTTGGAAAACCCTTTGGAAAAGGACTGCAGCTCTCCTTCGTCGAAGCGGTTCATCTTATGCAACGAAAAATCCTGACCATAACTGACCCGGTTACCCAAAAAACAATATCAGAAAAAAAACTAAAACAACTTTTTTTAGCTCATCAACCAGATATTTCACTGAGAGCGGCAGTGTTCAATGATCTCAAACAACGCGGAATGCTGGTAAAAACAGGGTTTAAATTTGGCACCCATTTCAGAGGATACACCCAGATGCCAGATAAAAGTCATGCTGAATACTTGATTCATGTAATCACACCCGCTTTTCAATCCTCCTGGGCTGAAATTAGTAGAGCGATCCGTCTTGCACACTCTGTGAACAAAACGTTTATCTTTGCACTGTTTTTTCCAAACAAGGAGATAATCAGTTATCTTTCATTTTGTCGACTTCGGCCATAATCTATAAATAAGCTGTGTAAAATAGCTTGGTGCAGCTTTTCTTAGTAGAGGAATAAACATGTTGAAAATACGATGGCATGGACATTCATGCTTTGAAATCACCAATCATCTTACGGTCATCACCGATCCCCATGATGGAAAATCAATCGGGATACCAACGCCCATGGTTACTGCCGATATCGCACTCATTTCACATGATCATTATGATCACAACAGTGTGAAAACCGTGGAAAAAAAGACAACGAAAATCATTAATGAAACACGGAAAAGGCAAATCGAGGACGTCTACATCAAAGGGTTTTCCACATATCATGATGAACACTACGGTGAAAAACGAGGAATGAATACCATTTTTCGATTCACCATGGACGATATCACTTTTTGTCATCTTGGTGATCTTGGTCATAATCTCGATGAAAAAACAGTGAAAAAAATTGGTGAAACAGACGTTTTATTCATCCCAGTCGGTGGAACATATACTCTTGATGCAGGCAATGCATGGACGGTCATCGAGCAACTCAAGCCCACTATAGTAGTTCCCATGCATTTCAAAATCGAAGGATTATCCCTTCCCATCGCAACTGTCGATGAGTTTCTTGCCGACCCTCATTCCTATCGAGTGCTCAAAGTTGGAAACGAAATCGACATCGAAAAAGCAGAACTCCCAAGTGAACCAGAACTCTGGGTGTTCACCCTTTAACATTAATCAGTGAACACTTTAGGGTTGACACAATTACGTGGTTTTTTACCAGCTAATCCATCGACCATATTTTGAGCTGCTATTACCGCCATATTCGATCGGGTGTCAAATGTTGCTGATCCAAGATGTGGAAGAAGGACTGCATTATCAAGTTTTTTTAATGCTTCAGGCACCTTTGGTTCATGTTCATATACATCAAGACCCGCCCCAAAAATCCATTTTTCTTCCAATGCCTTAATCAATGCCTCTTCATCAATAACTGGTCCTCTTGAGGTATTGATCAAAATGGCATGATCTTTCATCTTTTTAAGTTCTTTTTCACCAATCACGTGAGTTGTTTCCTTGTTCAAAGGGAGATGAAGAGAAATCACATCCGCCTGTGTAATCACTTCATTAAAAGAAGCTTTTTTTGCACCGAGATTCTGTTCCAGTTTTTCATTTTTGTTTTTATCCACATATAACACGTTCATTTCAAAACCTTTACTTTTCAATGCTACGGCCGATCCAATCCGACCTGCACCAATGATGCCCAATGTCTTTGCTTTGAGATCAACACCTAATAGAAGCAATGGATCCCATCCTTTGAATTTATCAGCTCTGGTAAATGAATCAGATTCCACCACCCGACGAGCAACGGCAAAAATCAAAGACCAGGTCAACTCAGCGGTCGTATCAGTCAATACTCCTGGTGTGTTACTCACAGGAATGCCTCGTTCGGTAGCGGTTTTCACATCGACATTATCAAATCCAACTGCATAGTTTGCAATCATTTTTAGCTCTGGTTCCTTGCGTATGATATCTTCATCGATGGTATCAGTAAGCAAGCATAACAATCCCTTTTTTCCCTGGACCCCTTCTAGAATTTCTTCTTTTGATAACACTCGATTCTCCGGATTCACCTCGATTTCATGATGTTTTTCAAGAAGATCCAGGCCTGCTTTGGGAATTTTTCTAGTCACAAAAATCTTCATAGATATCATCAACAACAAAAGCTATGCTATTAAAAGACAATATGTTTTTGCTTGAAAACCTTACGGATTAATTGCCCAAATAAAAAAAGGTAGCATCATTTTTCATTCTTTATAAAACGATTTCATTAAACGGGTGAGCATATGATTCAATTGATTGTTACAATCATATTGTCTACCGATTTCAGCTAATCTTCCATTGATGGCATCGATTTCCGTTTGGGATTTTCTTTGAATGCTTTGCACCATTGATGAATAGTTCTCCGCGGTTTCTCTGATTACTTGAACTGTTTGATCAAGCATTTCTTGCGTTGAAAACGAAAAACCTGCAGCATTAGCAATCAATGTCGATTCCGTACAAATACGTTGCATCAGAGAAGTCAAAATAGGGTTTTTCAATAGGTATCCATTTTTACATTGAAACACGGATGTTAAGGGGTTAATACTGGCATTGATAATTGCTTTTCCCATGATATCCCTGAGAATGTTATCACTAATCGAAACAGCAATTCCTACATGTGAAAACATTGATGCGATTTGTTTTATACGATCAGATTGGCTGCCGTTGGGTTCCCCGAGTTTTGTTGACCCGATACCGGTATGCCTAATGATACCTGGTTGTTCAAAGATCGATCCATGTGTCGTAATTGCTGCAATAATCTGTTTTCGGGAGACAAACTCAGCGATGGTTTCAATATTTCCCAGCCCATTTTGAAGGGTAAGCACCATCGTATGCCTATCAATAGCCTTAATAGCAGCTGTCATTGCCTCTCTGGTGTCATATGATTTCACCGTAAGAATCAATAAATCAGGGGTGAAACCTATATTTTCTATGCAATCAGTAACCTGAATTGTAGCGTGAATTTTAGTTTCACCTTTGATGATAAGCCCATTTTCTTTTATAGCATGGACATGGTTTTTTCTTCCAATCAATACCACATTATTCTTTTTTGAAAGAATTCCACCAAATAATGAGCCAATGGCACCTGCTCCAAAGACAACGACATTCATTGATTAAGTCCTACCTTTTCAACAAGTTCTTTGAGTCGATTTTCATTAAATATGATCAATGGATGAAGCACTGGTACAATAGTATTCGTACTTAACTGATTCAAATGCATTAATTCATAATCTTTTTCCTGGGATAAAGTGCTACCGACACAGACCGCAGCGCATCGATGATTGGTACAGATTTCATTGATAGATTCTGTTATTTCCTGAGACACATCATGCATTACGATTGATGCTTTTATATACCAATTTTTCATAAACGATTTTGTTATCTCTTTTAATTCCTCAGTTTCAACTAGAAACACAACTGAAACTCCACGTTTTAATAAAAACCAGGAGGCAAGCAATGCTTGAGAGGTATCAATATAGGCAAGGATCTTGCCCTGTGTGCCAAATGGCATACCACCCGGCCCTGGAATCTTTTCGATGAACACAAATGCATGATCATCCCGAACTTCGATGAACAACTCAAAATCAGGATTGCTGAGATCAACAGATAACGCTGTTTGCTTATCTATGTGAGCACCAACCTTTACTGCGACATCCTGACTTGAAAACTCATGGGAACCAGTTCGTCGAACCCGAAGTGCAAATGTTTTTTCATCACTGATTGATTGGTGGAATACGTCTTGAGCTAACTTAGTAATTGAGGAAAGAGATGAATCCGTTTGATACACCGGGCTCATTGATGTAATACCAAAGATTTTTTGCAGTATCAGCATTCCATCCGAAATATTTTCCGTTTTTACATAGATTCTTCCCCATCCGTTTTTCAGCGAACATGCTCTTCCTTTTTGAGAAAAGGCATATCGAATGTTTGCCATCAGTCGCTGTTCAAAACGATATCTGGTCTGCCTTGCTTTCAAGGCGATTTCCCCATAACGAATTAAAATGCAGTCTGGTTTCACAGAGGTTGAAAAAAGAATGATATTACATTAATATTTTGTAACAAAGGAGCGTGAAATCGAACAAATGCTTCGGGGTAATTCTTAAATAATTTGGAGGTTATTTTATTCATTGATAGTGATGAAATTAAGAAATATCATCTGTACCTTTATCATTCTGCTCCTTTTTATCCAGTTTTTCACTTCATCTGTTTCATCCTGCAAGGATATCATCGCCTGTGGTGACGCAACCGCAGATGATACTAATTTATTGTTGAAAGTCCGTGATCCAAGTCGACCTGGATATCAGGTCCTGCATATTATTCCCAAGGGATATCAGTACCAATATCCCCAACCATGGACCGGTATCTCAAAGCAATATACCGTAAATCATACATACATTGGAGTGACCTCAAAAGGCGATATCCCTCCAGCCATTTTCAAACCAGGGATGTGTCTTACTGATGCAGGAATTAGCTATGGCGATGCCGACTCACTTTCCGGTTGGGTGAATCCTAGTAAATATGCCTGGGATGATTTCGATTGGATACGATATAGCGCAGAGCAAGCAGATTCTACAGATGAAGCCGTCTATTATCTCACCGAAAAAGCAGTAGATCAACTACATGCGCCAGGAGTATCTGAGAATCTTTTCGTGGTTGGACCTGAGAAAGGATACGTCATTGAGGCTGATGCACTTCGCTATCACATCAAACCCATTACAAATGGAGTGGATGCCATGTCCAATTACCCACGGGAACTTTGGAATACACAATGGAAAAACACCCGATTAATCGCACCATCATTTGACACAGAAAAGAAACAAACAATACGAGCTGGTGGAACCATTCGATTGAACTCAGTATATGGCATTCGCATCAAACAAATCAACGATCAAAATATAACTGCAGTTCAAGTACCGTTTTTTAGTGATGTCATCTATCGAAATGGCAGAATCAAACTGTTCACTCCACCGATCACAATAGAGGCCGGTCAACGAATGAACATCGGGGATTTTAGTGTCACCCTCCTTGAAATCAACAAGGGCAAGGCAACAATTCATATCCAGCCACAAGCCCATGCATGGCATCAAACCATGATGGATATCATCAATTCCGCCTATGGCAGCATCACGGTTAAGATCATGATGAACTGGTCCCGATTACAACGTCAGGACCTTGATGGTCTGCGAGGGATGTGTCAACCTGGTTTTCAATATGAAGGTGTTGCTATTTACAGCATCCCCTCAGAACATTATACCATGTTGAGCGGTGGGTGGTTTTCAGCAAATCATGCCTGCGCAAGTATCTATGTTCCCTTTCACATCTGTAACACCGAGGTTTTTGATCCATATGGTAATGGAGATGCAGCAGCTCTCTGTCATAATCTATCAGAACAATATGGCACAACTCTCCTTCCCATCATTAAAGACATTGAAGATGTGTTTTTGACTGAAACAGATATCATCGAAGAATGGGCAAAAAACAATCTTACTGATCCGATTCAGATTGAAACCATGATGACAAATTCTGATGTGAGCATGCAAGAACAAGCCTGGCTAATGCAACGATCATTTAAGGAAATATCCACGATTTCAGAAGATAAACAGAGCCATATTCTTCAGATGATCTCCTCCATGTGGAGACAAAACTATGAACAGACACTGCCGGAGATGAAAAACACTCTTCTTCAGCTTTCTCAGATTTCTGAAACAGAGGAGGTTTGTTACCTCATTGAACAAACTGCACTTACCATAGGCCAGTTTTATATTATGCAATGTTATGCAATCGGAAAAGATACACTGCATGCTGAAACAAGATATCAGAAGGCAATGGAGTTAGTATCCAATCAATCATACCAGAGAGGATTTGATCATCTTGAAGAATCAATTGATATCTGTCAAAAGATCATCACAGAAAAACAGGATAAAACCACCATCACTACGAACCATGTTTTCATCCCTTATATTATATGATTTTTTTATAGCATCATTAGACTTACGGCCATGATGAACATACCTAAAATCAGGCCTAATATCACGCAGTGACCATGCCCATATCGATGAGCAGTAGGAAGAAGCTCATCGGCTGAGATATAGACCATGATCCCAGCAATATAGGCAAGAAGGAAGGCCAACACCCAATCAGACATAAATGGCAACAGTATCAGAAAACCAATGACCGCTCCAAGGGGTTCAGAAAACCCGGAGAGAAATGAATAGAAAAACGCTTTTTTCTTATCACCCGTTGCATAATAAATGGGGATGGATACGCTGATTCCCTCAGGGATGTTATGAATGGCAATGGCAAAGGTAATTAAAAGACCAAGTTTGATATCCACCAGTGCAGATCCAAACGTTGCAATTCCCTCTGGAAAATTATGAATCGCAATGGCAAGAGCGGTAAACAGACCTACTCTCATCAGTTTGTCATCCTTTTTTGGGTTGATATCTTCAAGATCATCATAATGATGAGGATTTTCAATTTCTGGGATAATAACATCAATAATTCCAATGGTGATGATACCAGCAAAAAACGCATAAATTCCCCAAATTTCTCCTACTACTTCAAATGCTTCTGGGACTAGTTCAACAAAGGAAACATAAAGCATTACTCCTGCAGATAGACCCAGGCTAAAACAGAGATATCTCACATTAGGTTTTTTTATGAAAAAAGCAATGGCACTTCCAATACCGGTGGAAAGACCTGCAATCAAGGTCAAGAGGAATGCGATACCGACATTAGCACCAATTTCCATATCACGATGCTCCCTAATTTATGGAAAAAAGTATTTAATTTTCATTTCCTTTTTCCCAAACAATATATAAATTAAATATAAATCATATTATTTTAATATTCTTACATTTTAATGTAATTATGTTAAGCTATTGAAAAATATCATTAAAAAAGATAAAAAGAGAGTTAATAATTAATTTCCTACAAAAAAACAATTAATTTCTACAACCCTATCGTTTCCAAGCATATCAGATGCAGTGATCTTGAGAGGACGCAATCCAGATCCAATCCCAGATATCACGAATTCAAAAGGAACAGTATTAAGCCTTCTTATCATTTCTCCACTAATAGTGACATCGACATGACCAACCATGGTGAGCTCATCGGCAGCATTCACCTTTATCGGTAACTCGCCAATAACGATTGAGAACGGTAGGGGAAGTACTGAAAGTTCATTTCCAGACAGATAAATACCTCCCTTTTTTGGTGATATAACCTCCATATCTGGTGAATGATCATCCTTAACGATGTGAAGTTTCATAACCATATCAGAATTATCAGGATTCGTTCCATAACCGCCATAACACCAATACAACACGTCCCCATTTTTCAATATATAATTATCAGCACTGATCATCGGTGGATCGCTATTCTCAGGATAATTCGGCCAGAATTGCCATCCATCGTCACCTTCATTGGTCTTTCCATCGATCTCAGAGACAAATAATCCCCAAGAATCACTCCATTCATCGCTTATTTTATACTCAAAACCTTCTCTAGCACAGACAATTTCAAGTGCAGCAAGTGCACTTGCCCCATTGATTTCATAGCTTTCTTGGCTATTGTCCGCCTTAACTTCCAGCGTTAATCCTTCTAAAAGTCCCACATCACCTTGATAATAGAGTTCAACAGTATCTTCATCTGTAATCTGTGCCATGCCAGCAAAAGTTAGTAACAAAAACAAAAAAATTGCAATCATTGCCTTCTTATAAAACATTATAAACATCTGATGAACACCTCTTTTTTAAAAAGTAATATTCTTAAAAGATATAAATGTATTTTTTCACATAATAATCATTACTCTAAAAGGTAACAAAAAAATCCAACGACCATATCGTTATTTCTTTTGTTGGTCTTTCACCTTAACAAACACCTTCTTCTGTTTCACTGACACCAGTTTATTCAACATCACCGTCACATCATGATCAGGTTTATACTTATTCACTGGAACATCCGGATTTGTGCCCTCAACCTCATATAGAAAATATCCTTTCTCTCCATCAATGGAATAAATAAACTCATTTTTTCCCTGCTTTTGCAATCGAACAAACGGTAACTGTCTCAATGCAGAATCCAACCCTTCATCCTTATCGATTTCTACTTCAACAGTTTCAATCAACGGTTCCATTAAATGATCTATGTTTTCATGTTTGACCGAAAGCACATGAACATTTCCAATGATCTTTTTTTCAACCAACCCTGCTTCTTCTAAGATTTTCACATGCCTAGATGCCACCGGTACCGCAATACCGATCTCACGGGCAAGAGCAGAAATATGTAAATCCTGTTCTAACAAGAGTTTAATCATTTTCATTCGCGTCTTTGAACTCAACGCGGTAAAGATGGTGATCTTACTCATAGTGATAACAAACGTTATTAAACCTGATAAATTTAAATATATCTATTCTATCAAACCATTCAATAGCTATGAAAACAAAATGGCCTATCATAATTCTATTCATATTCACTCTCATCGCAGTCGTGTTCTACATAACAACCTACACATCTCAAGATAAACAAGAGACTTTTCCATTACCCAAGTCTCATCCATCGATCCAAAAAGCAATAGAATTTCTCAAATCACAAACAGATGAACAAGGACGAATAGGCTCTTTATCAATCACCGATTGGGCAGCCATTGCCATTGCATCGGCAGATACCAATCTCTCAGACTGGATGCAGACCAAACAGTATCTAATCAATACAACAGTGACACTCAATGATTCTTCAGCAACTGATTGGCAGCGACATTGCCTGGCCCTAATTGCCTTTGGCGTTAATCCAGAAAACGTCAGTGGCGTCAACATGGTCCGACACATAATGGATTACTATCAGAATGGTCAAATCGGAAATGAAAGCAATCTCTATGACGACATCTTCGGCATATTAGCACTTCGATCCAGCGGTATGAAACAGACACATGAGATCATCGAAAACAGTACTCTTCATCTCCTGAATAAACAAAAGGCGGATGGAAGCTGGGGAGATGTAGATACAACTGCAGCAGCTATTATGGCCTTGAGGGCTACTAATCAAAATACCTCATCTTATCAAATACAACAGGCACTCGATTATATTAAAGACCAGCAACAAAACAATGGTGGTTTTCAATCCTGGGGAACTACGAACACCGCTAGTACAACCTGGGCAGTCTGTAGCATTTCATCAGTTCAAGAACATCCGTATTCATCAAAGTGGAAAAAAAATAATCAATCACCAGTCGATTATCTCCTTTGCATGCAACAAGCCGATGGATCGTTTCTTTATACAAAAGACACATCTGTAAATAATGTCTGGATGACCTGCTATGCAATTATTTCGCTTACCGGAGAAACATTCATCACTGGATCATATACTATGAGGTGAAACCATACCAAAGAAAAACACAAAAAAAAGAGATTTCATCATCTATCTTTGTATCGCACTGTTCATTATTGCGCTCACCTATTACGTCTCAGTCAATGATTTCTTTATTGATCACAACACTACATCTGAAAAACCGTTTGTTCATGATGTCAAACTACGCATATCTGCTCCTGACTGGAATGCATCATATATCGTTGAAAATACCAGTAACAACACCGTTTCAACTCTTCTTTTCGAATGGGCAAATCAAGAAAACGTAAGCATCACCAAAACCCATTGGTCAGGATACGATTCCTATTATATCAAAGCTATTGGACCCTATTTTAATGGAAATCAAAATCGGTACTGGCAATATTATGTGAATGATCAGTATGCTGATTTTGGTTGCAGTACATATTTTCTAGATGATAACGACAGAGTACTCTGGACATTTGAACCATCAAAATGGTCCTAAACACCAGAGAACAGAATTCAGTTTTCACATAGTGAATAGGAATCATTAAGTAGAGTGACCCTCTATAATGTCCAAACACACAAATAAAGATCACTTTTGATAAAAAAATAGGAATAGATACCATGGTTGAACAACAATATGAATGTGAAAAATGTGGAAAGACACTGACCACAACAGATCAACAAAATCCGGAATGCTGTGGGGAACCCATGAAACAGATTCCCCTAGATGTCTGCACCCAACCACATGAAGCAGAATATTCCGGTCCATTTGAAGAAGATGAACCATGTGATGATGGACGAGCAGGATAATAATCCCTATTTAAAGCAGCCCATCTTTTTATTCTTTTTTCTTCTTATTTTAGATATTATTTAAATAATCCTATTTGATTCAACTACGCTATTTATGCAAGTTGAACCTGCTGATGACAGATTATGGGAAATCGATTTTATCAGAGGTATTGCCATTATCCTGATGATTTGTTTTCATTTCATTTATGATCTCAATCATTTCTCCATCATTCAATATAAACTCTGGAAAGGTCCATTTGCGATCGCTTCAAGTATTTCAGCATCTCTTTTCATTATCATTGTTGGAATTTCACTTACCATCAGCTATCAGAAGAAAAAGACCAAAATGACCCTTCCTGACATTCGAACACAATTCATCAAAAGAGGATTAAAACTCTTTTCTCTTGGATTAATTATAACCATTGTCTCCTGGGTAATTATACCAGAACGATTCGTTATTTTCGGTGTTCTTCACTGTATTGGAATCTGCATCATCCTCTCCATTCCCTTTCTTTCTCGTTTGAAATTAAATCTTGCATTAGGATCAATTATGATCATCATCGGTCTCTCTCTCAGATTGATCAGCTTTGGCTTTACATGGTTGATTCCATTCGGTTTCCTTCCCGATCAGTATTTCACCATTGATTATTTTCCCTTACTTCCATGGTTTGGCGTTGTCCTCATCGGTATTTCACTTGGAAACTTTTTTTACCCCCAAGGCCAACGAAAATACCGCCTCCTAGAAAGGACCACAAACAAAATACATCAAAACATTTGTTTCATCGGAAGACACTCCCTTCCCATCTATTTCATCCATCAACCCCTTCTCATCGGATTTGTTTTCATCATCTTATTCATTTCCTAAACAACATAGCCACTTTCATTTATTATTCATAAATATTTCATTCAGACCTCAAACAAGCATCATACGATAGAAAAAAAGATTGCCCACGATGATGTAATCTATTGGTTTTCAATATATCAAAACCATTTTTACTCAGTATTTCCTTTTCTTCTAATCGTTGGCTGTATATGATTCAGTTAGAAAACCTTCATATAATCATTCCAATAGGTCTTTTTGCAATCGCGGCAACTATGTATCTAATACTCACAGGAAACAGGAAACAGACAGAAAAAACACTCTCATTTACTTTCCCTTCAATCACTATTCTTCATTATTCATTCAACATTTTAAACATGGTGTATCTTTCACTTGTAGTAACTCTGTTCATAATCGGTATTCTTTCAACTTTTTTCATAGCCACCCTCGTTGGAACGATGTGTGCAATGATTCCATTTCTTTTTATCTTCCTCATTAGCCATAATAAAAATGGAGGGGAAAAAAATGACTTTTCTTGAAATCAATGCCAATTTTGGCACGCAAACCCACCACTTACTTCTCTATATACTGGTTCTCTTCATCATCTGGATCGTTCTCATCATATCTTCCAATAAAACCTATGGTTTCTTGAAAACAATCAGATTTTTCGTCCCCATGATGATTGTTGGTTTATTTATTGAATCTGGTGGTGTCGCCACTGGAGAATATTATTACCCGGGATATTTCATCTATCTGAATGTACTTGGTGGAGCCGTTCCCGTTATCATCGTGCTTGGATGGAGTTCAAATCTCTTTCTTTTGCTTCACCTTGGGAAACAAATGATATCTAAATTCTATCAAAAGCAAAATATAATCCAACTTATTCTCATTGCTCTCTGCACGGGTATTTTCGGTGTATTATTAGATCTACTACAAGACCCATTAGCCCATCATAATCATTGGTGGATATGGACTGATTCAAGCGCTTCAACCATATCTTTTTTTGAAGTTCCTCTCTGGAATTTTAGAGGATGGTTCATTCTTTTATTTATGATGTCATTAACCACGCTTCTAATCGACAAATCGGGTTTTTCTGAAAAACGAAAACTCCTCATATCGCTTAGTTCAACAGCAATAATAGGAGGAATTATCCTAGCTATAAGAGTGTTCATCACACTCATTGGTCTCTCATAGAAAAAAAATTCAACTTAGAATTTTGCAAACAGGCGTGTAATTAATTTTCATTCTTCCTGCTTTTTTGTTAGAGAGAACACGAAATCAATTGATTCTTCGAAAATATCCCTGTCTTTCAAATAATCCTCAGAGTTTTTTCGAACAATCAACACCCATTCTTTCATTTTCCGTCCGCGAGGGATAAAAGGTTCGATATAATTCTTTTCCAATAACTCCTTTACCCTTTTTTCTGGAATCTTAAGACAGACTCCATCACCAAATAACGATGCAAACATTTTTCCATTGACATAATAAGCGGGATGACCATACATTTTCCCAGGGGTAACCAACGGATGTTCTAATAGAAATGAATCTAGAATTGGTTTATGATTTTCATTGTATTTGACAGGGGTCAAAACAAACACCATCTCCCTAAACAAGAATTTAATATTTAAGATTACAGCTACCAGATATAATAGTAATAAATGTTTGAAAAGTTAAAAAAATGAGTCTTCCTCAAATTTAAAAAATCATTATTATTACTAATAAACACAGGTTCAAATATTTCTTTTATAATATTAAAAAATATTTATGGGGGGTTTGAATACCAAAATACCATTAGAACAAATTCTCTACTTAACACCAATTGGAATCAAGAAAATAACAAGTCCAATAAGTGTAAAAAAACCCTATTATACTTTTAAATGATTTAATAGTTACTATTAAAAAATAATTTAACACAAATATTTATAATAATCTCAATAAATTAACGAAAATTTTACATAGATATTTTTACATGCTTTTCTAATCATATTATACATGATTGCTTCGAACCATGCTACAAAACCCACTATTCCAATAACCATCTTTATATTATAATGTGGAAATTCTATTTAATTTCTACTAGTGAAATAATGCAGGGGAAGGGAAACAAACACGGATTTAGTCATAAAAATAACTCACTTAAACAAATATCGTTTTACGTAAGTTCTTGTAAAATAGAAGAGGAATAACAATAAAAGAGTGATTGCG
>CAZQMI010000055.1:0-14722 GCA_964594475.1 uncultured Thermoplasmatales archaeon | reverse complement strand
ATCACCGTGATCAAGATCTGGGATATCACTATTATCGCACCAAGTAGTGCACCAGCTACTGGTGAACAGTTCACAGTAACAGTTTTAGCGAAGGGTTCGCCTCTAGCTGGTGCAATCGTTGAATTCAATAAAATAACCTATATTTCCGGGTCTAATGGGAAGACAACGCTTCTTGCACCTGATAAAAGTGATACCTACAATATTACGGCGTATTTTGAGGATTATCAATCCTCAACGATTATGTTATTTGTTGAAAAAAGTAGGTTTATCCCTAGCTTTGAATTATTCTTTGTGGCTTTAGCGTTTGTCTTTGTGGCTCTTGTTGTCGTTTTTTCCCGTCGTAGAAAAACAAAACGGTGATAGAAGGAAACTTTCCCCTCTTCATCTCTTTTTTTTCTTTAATTGAATAAAATATTGGTGGTATTTATTTGTATTTGATAAAAGTCTAGCGTTTTTTTCAATATTTATGAATTCAACATCAATAGTATCAATCATTCCTAATCCAAAATGAAGAACAGAAAATCTTTTGAATCTGTAACTGAAATCGCTTCGTACTTTTTCATAGCCTAAGATATCGTTTGTGTCAGGTCCAAAAATGGATATTTTGATTATGATATGATTGATGTTTCATTTAAATCCAGAAATGTTCTGAGAGCAGGCGTGATGAGTGTATCATCTGGGTTTCCAATGGCTTTGTTGACCTCTGAATGATCATATCCTGGAGTGTGAAGTAAAGTGGCTTCTATCTGATGGTGATTGAGTTTGGAGATGAATCGATGACTCTGATCTATCCGGTATGATGATCCTTGAACAACGATAAAGAAAGAAGGAATTTGTTTTCCTGAGCTGATGTGATTGATTGGGGAGGCATCATACCATATGTCTGAATCAGTGCCAAATGCATTCATATATAACCGATTGGTTACAATGGATCTGTTTTCAATTCGACTGTTGATATCATATGCTGCGGTATCTAAACTCACCACATGATCTAACACGGATAAATTTAGGTCGTGAGCAGCAAGATAGCTTTCATTGGTCCCAATTGATGAAACGATTGCTGCTCCCGCAGAATGCCCCATGAGTGAGATATTGTCGGGATTTCCACCATATTGATTGATGTTTTCATATACCCATGCTATTGCTGCGGCAACATCCTGATTATGGGTGGGATATTTGATTCTGTTTGGATCTAAATCAGTTGGATCATTCGGTATATCATAGGGTGAAAGCCGGTAATTGACAGTGACAAATATCCATCCTGTATTGATGAAAAGAGGTATTTTGTGTTCAAGAGAATGTGTTTTATCACCCGATCTCCATCCACCGCCATGAACCCAGATCATTACTGGATAATTGTTGTCAGGAAGTTGATAACTTAAGTGACCATTGTCCAAATGAATGTTATGAATGACTTTTTTCCAATCTGATCTATTGATTGTGGCAAGTTGTGATATAGTTGGTGTTGGAATGTAGATATCCATTGAGATAAGATTTGGATTCACATCCGGGAGTTGTTGATAGATGATTTCAGCGAATGGTATATAATCATCTCTATTAGTGACACAACCAGTAAAAGATGTCAAAATTAATGCGGATAATAGAAGTGTTACCAGTATTTTATCTTTCATATACCTGTTAAGATTCAAACTCTTTTAAGTAATTTTTTCCAAATCATACCAGGATTAAGGTTAAAAAAGTTGAAAATAAAGAAGGTTTTGGCTATTTTAATGAGCATTAGAGTCTATTTTCTGTTTCAGTGATATAATATTTTTTAAGATGTTTCGGGAAATCTTTTTTTGGTATATATCCAAGATCGCACCATTTTTTCACATTGTTGAGTGTTTCATTGAAATCATCTTTTTCTTTTCCCTCAGGCATGATTTTTGAGAGTGCATCCATGATGGGAATCTCCATGTTTCGATATTTCATTTCTTCAAAGGGCCCTATTGCATACACCGAATAGGGATTGAGGATGCGTTCGGCAAGAAACTCTGTGCGATACATTTCAAATTTTTTCACATAGATTTCTGCAGTAAGCCAAATGATTAAAATGACAATCGAGAAAATAAGAGGGATTGCTAGATAAGGATGAATTCCTCGATGACTAATGAATGGATAAATAGAGAAGGATAGATTCAAAGTAAGGATAATGAGACTTCCAACGGCTGCCAAACGTTTGATTTTGACATATTGCATGTTTAAAAATTTTCTAATGCGTTCTTTTTTATCTATGGTCATATCGTCACCTCAACAAGAATTTTTTATGGTTCAATTTCTTGGATTCTATGTTGTGGTAGGAAGTTACAATAAATGCATTTTTTAAGCTATTTCCCCGCTTTATAAGGAAAAAACTTCAATTTTACCGGTTTATTTGAGAAAGGTTTTTTTCACCAATTAATCAATAATAACTGATAAGGAAAAAATACTGAGAAATTTGATTAAAAAGGTGATATGAATGTGTTCAGAATCAAATGAATATAACACTTTAAAAGATGCGATTAATAGAAATATCATAGTTTTTGTTCGATATGGATTCAAGAAAAGGATTGAAGAAACACAACACTATCAAGGGAAATTGTTGAGTTTTGATGAATTTGGATTAATGTTAAAGGCAGATACAAAGGGAGAATATAAAAATTTTCTAGTTTTTTTTCCTTGGCATAACATAGATGGGATACGTATTCATTGAGATGGTTAATATTCTATATGTAAATAGTGAAAATGATTGAAAATAGGATGTGAATTTAAGGATGGAATTGCTTTCGTTGTCAGCTCATGATGTTTATGTTTGGATTGGTTTACCAGTCCTTATTTTTCTTGCTCGCGTTTGTGATGTGAGTCTTGGCACAATTCGAATTATTTTTATTTCCAAGGGGATAAAGTATCTTGCGCCATTAGTAGGTTTTTTTGAGATATTAATCTGGATCATGGCAATTAGTCAAATCATGCAGAATCTTACAAATGTGTATTATTATTTTTTTTATGCTGGAGGCTTTGCTCTGGGTAATTTTGTAGGCATCATCATTGATGAAAAATTATCCATTGGAAATGTTAATGTGAGAATTATTACTCGTCATGATGCAAAGGAGCTCGTCGAAAAACTTAAAAAATCTCGGTTTGGTATTACTGTATTAGATGCAGAGGGACCGAAAGGGCAGGTAAAAATTATTTTTACATTAGTCAAACGTCAGAATGTTTCAAAGGTAATTAAATTAGTGAAGAAATATAATCCTCAAGCATTTTATTCAGTTGAAGATATTCGATTTGTCAGTGAAGAATTGCCTTCAACCATAATTCCATGGTATGAACATACCATTAATCGTTTTAAAAGAATGAAAAAAGCAAAATAAAAGAATCTGACGTGATGATGATTATGAAGATTATATCTGTTAAGGCAATACCTAAGAAGCTTAAACTGAAAGAACCATTTACCATTGCAAATGAGACCATGGAATTTGGTGAAAATGTTTTTTTAAGAATTGAAACTGATGAGGAAATTACTGGCTGGGGATGTGCAACACCAGATAGTGTGACAGCAGAAAATTCAGAAACCGTGTTGTCTTGTTTTCATGAGCAGATGAAAGATTTGCTTATTGGATCTAATCCGCTTCGTATAACATATCTAAATGACATTATTGAAGAAAACATTACAGGTAATCCCTCCTTAAGAGCAGGGGTAAATATGGCTCTTTATGATCTCTTAGGGAAAAAAGCAAACTTACCATTATTTAAGATTTTAGGTGGATATCGGAATAAAATTGAAACATCAATTACGATTGGTATCAATCCTGTAGACGTAATGATCAATAAAGCAAAAGAGTATATTGCTCAAGGATTTACCTGTTTAAAGGTAAAATGTGGAATGGATACCAATCATGACATTGAAGCCGTTCTCGCCATACGAAATGAAGTGGGACCTGCTATTAAGATTCGATTAGATGCAAATGAAGGATATTCACTTGAAAAAGCGTTAAGGGTTATTGAAACATTAGAAAAGCTCGGTGCAGATATTGAATTACTTGAACAACCAACACCAGCAAAATATCTTTATGCACTTAAGGAGGTAACATCACAATGTCCGGTTCCCATCATGGCTGATGAAACCGCTCTTACCCTAAGAGATAGTTTGAAAGCAGTAAAAATGGAAATTGCTGATATGATTAATATTAAACTGATGAAGATAGGGGGAATTACCAATGCAATCAAAGCAAATACATTTGCTGAAGTCGCAGAAATTCCCGTGATGGCGGGATGTATGAACGAATCCATGGCTGCCATGGCAGCTAGTGTTCATTTTGCCTGTGCAATGAAAAATGTACAATACGCTGATTTGGATTCTGCGCTTGATTTTGAAAAAGATATAGTCAAAGGTGGTGCCCGATATGAAAATGGATATGTTATTCCTTCAAATAAGCCAGGTTTGGGAATAGAAGTTGATTTGTAGATGAAGCAAAAGTATAATGATATTTTTAGAGATATTCCAACCTATACAAGATTCTTAAAGGTCGATGAAGTTGATAATCTAGTCTCCTCAATTATCAAACTCCCCCATGTTAGGCATGAATGCATTGGAAAAACTATTACAAACGAATCATTAAATCTTATCGAAATTGGCAGTGGCGATAAAACTGCATTAATTATGGGTGTTCCTCATAGTGATGAACCATTGGGAAGTCTTGTGGTAACCTTTTTTGCCAGATGGCTCGCCTTGCACCCCGAAAAAGATTTTTTTGGCTGGAGATGGCTGTTTATTCCTATTCTTGAGCGACGTGGTATGCGATTGAATGAAGGTTGGTTTACCCTTTCTCATTCGTTTGCAGATATGGCCAAACAAAATTTTAGGGAACCAACGGAAGATCAATATGAATGGACGTTTCCCATAGAATATGAGGATTATACATGGCTTAAATCTCGTCCTGAGACTATGTTGGTAAAGAAAGTGATTGAAAAGGAAAAGCCTGATTTGTTGTGTAACCTGCATCATTCAGGATTTCACAACGCATATTTTTACGTCAGCGAACATATTCCAGCAATCTATGGCGATCTGAAGAAATTGGCACGCAGCTGTCGGATACCGCTTTCTGATACAGCTCCTGATGTTCCGTTTGGAACCATGTTTGAGCCTGGTTTTTATCAAATGTATGGATTAAAAGAGTATATTGATTATTATAAAAATAAGGATCCAATGGTTCTTACGACTATAAAAAGAGGAGCGTGCAGTGATGAATGGTATAAACAAAAAATAGGTGGTTTCAGCTTTAATTGTGAAGTTCCCATGTTTCTTTCAGCCAAATTACAGGATAAGAAGCCTTCTGGGGAAACAAAAAAATCCATAATGAAGGAAAAATATCTAAGAAATAAAAATAGGCTAAGATATTCTCAGAGTATGTTTAACCAGATTAAGGATCATGCTGAGTTGGCAGATTCTCTTTTATTAGATGTTGCAGAGAAGCATTTACTCAATGCTCAGCATGCAATTGATCATGATAAGCGATTATTGGATAAAATTGATGAGAGTATTGTAATTAATGCAGAATGGTTTGAACATGTTGTTCTTGCTGATATTTTTGATTTGTTCTTTTTAGGTCAAATTTGGAGAGTTGCTGAGAGTATTTGCGTTAAAGGAGGGAATCCAAAAATCTGTCAGGTAATGGATGCAGCAGATATCGAAATTAAAACACTTGGAAAAAGAGTGCAACAACGAGGAGATTTTTACCAATTACCAATTCGTAATTCCGTGAAAATGCAACTTGGAAGTATTTTAATTATTGCAGAGTACTTGAATCAAAAGACATAGACAAGGTTCATTTAGTGTTATTGATGGTATAATTTATAGTATATAAATATAGACATATAGATAGGAGGGTTATGATGAAAAGATGATGCAAAAGGGAGCTGTTCGTTGTGTTGAACCTGAAGATCTTTTAAGATTGGTCGAAATTGAACGGAAATGTTTCGGTGAAAAAAATGCCTATACAAAAGATCAATTGAAATATCTAATTAGTCGGGCAAATAGTTATTGTCTTGCAGAGGTCTCCGGTAATGTTATCCGGGGTTTTATTATTGTGCTATTCAGAAAGGGGACTCATGTTGCAGGCATTGAAACATTGAATGTTGATCCGGATTACCGGGGAATTGGTATTGGAAAAAGATTACTTCAGTCTGCAGAAAGGGAAATGAAAAAGCGATCAATTAATAAAATTAGACTTGAAGTCTCAATTGGAAATATATTTGCTATTGGGCTTTATGAAAAAATGGGATTTGAAAAAACTGCTATTTTAAAAAAATATTATCAATCAAAGGTTTTTGAAAGCTATGATGCATTTCGGATGATAAAATATTTTGGGAGTTAATCCGCAAGCGGATTATCGGTAGGAACCCATTTATCATTTCGTAAAATGCAGTAACCGTTCGTATATTTTTTAAGAATAATCAGAACATCTTTTCGTAAATGATCTGGTATTTTTGTTAAATCACAAGTTTCTCGATGGTGATGTATTTTTTCAACATGGTCGATGTAGTTTCCAGTAATTGTTTTTTCACCCATTAAACATAGAGAATGGTTTTTTTCATCTTCATCTAATCGAAGAGTATCTGGAAGTAGGCGTTGTTTGAATGAATTGATATGTTTTTGTGAAAAATTCATTATTTTTGGATCAAGCTTATTTGCCAGCAGAAATAAAAGGACACCTCTGCATTTTGAACAATCTCCACAAGGTATAATCTGATGTTGGTTAAAATGACAGGAATGGCAAGATCGTTGATAGTGAGCAAGCATCGAATATCGTCTTCCAAGAATTCTTTCAACGATTAATCCAGAAATGTATCGAACTAAGGACCATTGGGTAAAACCAGGCATTCTTTTTTCATACCAGTTATTCATAACCTGATCGAAATCTTGATGTTGGTCATAGATACCAAAATAGTGCTTTATCCCCCTGTATGTCGGAGTGGATCGTATATCATCAAATTCACTTCCTATGAGTAGGTTTCCAATGTGATTTTTGATAAATAATGGAAGGAGCAAAAAGACATAAAAAGGAAAAATACAGAGACGTATAGGGTATGTGTCTGACCGTATCTTTCGATGATTTGATCGGATAAATGATAACTGATCGAGCATGAACAAATAGAACCTGTCGATATTGGTCCATACTCGTTGTGTTTTTGGATCGTTTTTGTCGTGATATCGATAAGAGGGAAGGGCGGTTCTCCAGTGTCCCCCGCTTTCATTAACATAAAAGGGATAGGTTTTACACCCAATCTCATTTAAGATTCCATAGGTTAGTAGACTTTCTTTTCCACCACTTGAAAGAACCCCACAGCTTTTATTATCAAAATCTGCTGAAAGAGCTGAATCATTAGTTACTGAACGTGGTTCAATTATTGCTCTAGGATATGCGTCTTTTTTTGAGATTTGATCTGTATTTGGTATATATTCTGGTAAAAAATAATCTGCTCTTCTTCGTAGTATTTTATTGACGAAGATATCTCTACAGAAAACATGGTTAAATTCATTGAGAATTTTAAAATCTATCTTACTGATTGGGAAATGTAGTATAATTTTTTCTGAGAATAATCCATAGTTTAATAGGGGCATGCAAAAGGCGAGTCGTAAAATGGGAAGGAACACATCATCTATTCTTTCTTCATATGCTAATTTAATACAAAATACTGTGATATTTCCATGTTTATTTTTTAAAATGACATCTGCGTATATATGTTTACCCTGAATAGTTAGTTCACTAATTTCTATTGATTCAAAACATAGTAAATCAGCTGCTTTTTTCATCGTGGAATTTCTCCAACGTATCAATGATCTCATCAACTCCATCAATGATTGGTTCAATAATAGGAACATGGAAAGATGTCCTGAATCGTAGTTTTACTTCTTTGATATCTTTTTTTGTCATGTATTCATTGTTGATACTGATTCCAAGTAATGGTTTCTCTGTGAGAAGTTCAGCGATTTTTACCACTCTTTTTGGATCTGGCATGGGATAATTGGGAAAACCATCAAGATGCGGTCGTTTTGGTGCATCCACTAAGATAAAGGCATCTATTTGACCTGCAGCAAGTATTTCAAATCCGCCCGGGAAAAATGGATGAACAAGACTTCCTTGACCTTCGATCATCATAACATCAGGTCTTAAATCTCTCCATGAGTCAAGGATCGCTCCTTCTATTCCACCTGAAACAAAATCATTAATCATGGCATCAAGAACAATGCCATGAGGCCAACCTTGAATCCATCCGGTTTGACCGGTAAAGATCATATCTGCTGATTGTCCTCTTTTGTTTAATGCTTCGGTTAACATCACTGCTAGCGTTCTTTTTCCGATAGCTGAATCAGTTCCTAACAAAGCAATTCGAGTGGATTTAACCTGTTTAATTTCACCAGTGTAAAATCGTTTATAATCCCGATAGATTTTACGTACATCAGTAATAGTGCAACCATGTTTTTTCGCTATAGCGTTGAATACTGGATTTTCCGAAATGAAATCATGAAGACCTGATACCACATCAAGACCTTTTTCAAGTGCCCAAATGACTGCTTTATGATATCCTGTTGGTAACACCCCACCCTCAGAAATTGCTCCGATAATAAAGGTGTCAGCATCTGATAGTTGATAAGCTTTCTCAAGATCGTTATATATGGGGATGTTTCGCTTTTTCCCATCTAATAGTTCACCAGCATCACCCTCGTTTAACGTGGTATCGATGACACTTTCAATATCATATCTTTTACTATAACGGATGAGGCCATGTGCAGTTTTTCCATCTGCACAATTAAAGAGACCGTCTACATAGATTATAGCTCGTTTTTTTTTCATTTCTCCCTCAATTATTCAAAGATGTGAATTTTCATTATTTTCTGCCTGTCAAAATAACCACATATCGATCATGTGGCAATGGTTCTTTCTTGTGTTTTTCCAAGAGTGCGATAAGCCCAGCAGTTGATGCAGGGAGTACACTTAATCCCTCCTTTTCCCGCAGGATTTTTGAAAAAAGCATCATGTTTTTATCACTTGCATACGCGCCCCATCCCTGTGTTTTTTTTATTGCTTCAAGGGCATAGTCACCATCAATAGATCGCCAATTGATCAATGGCTCATTCACTGCTGTTTCATGTATTTTTTCCGGTGAAAGATCTTCACAGACAGGTAGGTTTTTTAAATATGCTTGTATGATAGGGTTTTTTCCAAATGAGGATCCAGCGACAATGTGAGGGATTTTTGAGGTTTTTCCTCTCCTATAAAGACTGATGAATCCTTTATATACACCAGCTAATGTTGTTCCATTTGATACAGGAAGAGCGACAACTGCTGGAGCATCTCGTAATTCATCATAGATTTCATAGGCAATCTCACCATAGGCTCGCAGTTGAATCATGGTGTTTCTTCCTCCTGCATTTGCATCATATAGGTCCTTTTCTTCGGCAATCTCTTGGGAAATTTTCACGGCATTCTCATAATCTCCTGGAATTCTGTTGATTTTTGCGCCGTTTTGTTCAATTTCTTGGATTCTATTGGTATGATATGATTCTGGGATATATATTTCACATTCAATTCCGGCGATTTGTGCTGCCAAAGATAAAGCAGATCCATAATTTCCACAAGTAGCGACTGTAATTGCATCATATCCTCTTCTTAGTGCATCCATGACTTGAGCAAATGCGATACGGTCTTTTTGTGTTCCTGTTGGAGTGGTTCCTTCAAATTTTAAAAAAAGCTGCCTGAGTCCAAATTCTCGTTCGATGTTTCTTGCTCTGGTAAGATTTGTATCACCGATTTCAGAATCAATGATGTCTTCAAAGGCTTCCAATCGTTCTTCCAAAGGTCTAGAGACATCTTGTGCGATTTTTCTCTGTGATTCGAGTTCTGGACCAATAGGGGGAAATTGAGATTGAGCCCCATCCAATATGTTTGAGATTTGAGATGACTGATCTTCAAGATGATTCTTTTTATGAGCAGATCCATTTTTTCCTGGTTCCATATCAGAGGACATATTATATTCTCAAATTTTATTATTTTTTATCATTAGATTATATTAAATGTTATTCTTTTATCTATTATGTTAATAATTCAAATGTTAAATGTTTTTTCTCGAGTTCCTTTTTAATAGTTTGAATTTGTTGTTTTCCTAGGGTTTGAAAGGTGATGATTAATTTAACATGACCAATGGGAACTGATGTAGTTAAACGATCATGAGAGATAGAAACTATGTTGGATTGCAATTTACCTATGATACCGAGAATTTCTTTCAAAATCTTTGGTCGATCCGGTGCAATGATAGAAATCCGGGCCATAAGATGATGTTGAATCATCCCTCGTTCAATAATCTGAGTAAGAAGAGATAAATTAACATTTCCACCACTGAGAACAGCGACAATATTTTTTTCTGGTAAATGTATTTTTTTACTTAATATTGCAGCAAGTGATACTGCTCCAGCTGGTTCCACAACTAACTTTGCTCGCTGCATAAGAAGATAAAGAGATCTGGCGATTTCCTCATCATTTACCACTACAACTTTATCAACGTAGTTTTTTATGATGCCAAACGTTTTATCTCCAGGAGTTTTCACTGCAATTCCATCTGCAATGGTTGAGATGCTTTGCATTGGTATGATTTTGTTCGCTTCAAGTGATCGCTTCATCGATTGTGCTCCTTCTGCCTCGACTCCAATAATTGTGATATCAGATTTCAACTGCTTCAATGCTAGAGCAATCCCCGAGATAAGACCTCCCCCACCAACAGGGACGATGACCGCATCAATATCTGGCAATTCATTAAAAATTTCCATGCCAATCGTTCCTTGACCAGCGATGACGTATCGATCATTAAATGCAGGAATAAAAGGAAGGTTCTTTTCATCAGCAAATATTCTTGCAGCATGATATGCATCATCATAGGTTAATCCCTTGAGTACTACTTTCGCTCCATATCCTTTTGTTGCAATTATTTTTGTAGGTGGTGCGAATTGGGGCATATAAACCGTGCTTCCTACATCCAGAAGAGCTGCGGCATGTGCAACACCCTGTGCATGATTTCCCGCTGAAGCACACACTACTCCTCTTTTTTTATCCTCATCAGATAAATTATAAATTCTATTGTAAGCACCCCGTATCTTAAAAGAACCGGTGGTTTGAAAATTTTCAAGTTTCAAATAAATATTAGAATCAGACATCCTTGAAAATGTTTGATTTCGTTCCAGAGGAGTTTTTTTCACCACATTTTTTAATGTGGCATAAGCTTCTTCGATATCTTTAAAAGATACCATTTGTCTTCTTAAACCTCCGTTAGTTCATTTAAAAAATCTTCTGCATTCATTCCGACTTTGAAACCTTTTTTCTTTGCTTTTTCAGATAATTCAACGATCGGTGCTTTAAGTACTTCGTCAAAACGTTTTACTCCGGTAACTTTTGCTGCGATGTCTCCGAGTTTATTAGCTGTTTTCATATCCAAATACCCACACATGACATACCCTTTCCTTGCTTTTATAATTATAAGCGGAGCATGATCGAGATCTATCTGATAGCCCATCACATCATCATTGTCCAGTTCAATCATCATTGTTTCCATTCTCTAACCTCACTAAAGCACTGATAATTCAGTTGCCCATTCAATAACCAGTTGATGTATTCCGTTAATAATAAATTGCATAGCAATTGCTGAAAGGATGAGGCCCATAATTCGTGATATGGCAAGTGATCCGATTCGGCCTAATCGGTCAAAAATTTTATCCACATTACGGAGAAGAACATAGGTGATGAGAAGCGTTGCAAAAATTGAGAGAAAAACTATGAGCATGCTTAGCAACTGTCCTTGTGAATTATAAAGCATGACTGTTGAGATTGCACCGGGGCCGGCGAGAAGCGGAATTCCCAGAGGGACAATTCCGACCATATCCTTTTCAAGTGATTCTGCTTTTTCTCTTTCTGTTGATTTTGTACCGGGTGTTGACCCATAGAGCATGGTGAATGCGACTCGAAATAATAAAAGTCCACCAGCGATTCGAAACGCTGGAATGGTAATACTAAACATAATGAAGATATATTGTCCAATCAGGCCAAACACAATAAGAGTTATAGCGGCAGCAAAGACTGCTCTCTTAGCGATATGCGCACGTTCTTCTCTGTTAAATCGCTGTGTCAAGGTATAAAAAATTGGAATGTTTCCAATTGGATCGACAATAGCAAAGATTGCCATGAATACAGTGAAACTATATAAATAATCAAGCATCGTACAATTTTTCCTTTTCCATAAATCTCTTTTTTGATGATAATTTGAATTATTTTGTCTTTCTTTTTCCAACGCCGGTTTTCATGTGAACAGATATTTTTGGTTTTCTTATCCGTCTTTTTCCTTTCTTTTTCGTTTTTTCTTCTGATGAATCGTTATCTTTGAATAATCCTTTTCTGAGATATTTTATGGGAAATTTCTTTTTCTCTTCCACTATGTTTCATTCCTCCCTTCATTTTTTTCCTTCTGAACGAAAATACCTAATTCTTCAAGTTCCTCTGAGGTGTACTTCTTTTTGTGTTTCTTCTTTTTTTTCTCTTCAGATTGCATGTGACCACCTTCATTTTGAAAAAAAATGAAATGGTTTTAATAATCCTCCATTTCATTCATTCCACCGGGCATTGGAGGCGAGGATTTCATTCCCTTCGAAGCAATAACATCATCAATGCGAAGAATCATCGTTGCTGCTTCTGACGCAGATTGAATTTCCTGTATGCCTAATCGAAGAGGTTCGATGACTTCTGCTTTCAGCATATCATCTACTTTTCCCTTCATCACGTTGATGCCGGCATGTTTTTTTCCTTTCTTATGCTGATTTCTTAGTTCAAGCATGATGTCAATGGGATCAAGTCCAGCATTTGATGCTAATGTTTTTGGGATGATTTCTATTGATTGGGCAAAGGACTCAATGGCCATTTGTTGTCTACCTCCGACTGATGGTGCATAACTACGTAATGCCATTGCAATCTCCGTTGCAGCAGCGCCCCCTCCCACTGTTATTTTGCCATCTTCAAGTGCACCTTTGACAACTGATAAAGAATCATGAACGGCTCGATCTAATTCATCCACCACATGTTCAGTTCCACCTCGGAGAAGAATTGAAACAGCTTTTGGATTTTTACAATCAGTGATAAAGGTAAATCGATCATCACCAAATTTTCGTTCTTCAACAATACCTGCTTGACCAAGGTCTTCCTGCGAGAGTTCCTCGATATAGGAGATTAGTTTTGCACCAGTTGCCTTTGAGATTTTAACCATATCGCTATCTTTCACACGACGAACAGCATAGATTCCTTTTTTTGCAAGGAGATACTGAGCAAGATCATCGATTCCCTTACCACAGATGAGGACATTTGCTCCATTGTCACTGACTTTGTCAACCATCTTTCGTATCATTCGTTCCTCTTCATCAAGGAATGCTTGAAATTGAGCAGGATCCTGAATCTGGATTCTTGCATCAACTTCTGTTTTTTTGACTTCAAATGCTTGGTTAATCAAGGCAACCTTTGCATTTTTTATGTGTTTAGGCATTTCCTCATGAATTGGTTCTTTGTCTAAAATGATTCCTTTAACGAGTGTTGTTGCATCGATGGTTGCTCCTTGTTGTTTTTGAATAAGGATATTGTCAAGATCCACAACTGTTTTTCCATTTGTTTTTTCTGCTACACTGGTAATAGCTTCAACAATAACCTTTGCTAATAATTCCTTTGCTTGCATGGATCCTTTACTGCTCATCGCTGTTATTGATATTTGATGAAGTCGTTGTGAATCGTGTTCTTCAATAGGTAATGCAATACTTTCAATGGTTTCAATGGCTTTATTTGCTGCAAGTTTATATCCCTCATTAATGACTGTTGGATGAATATGTTTTTCTAACATAGTACTTGCATTTTTTAATAACTCACCAGTAAGAATGACAGCGGTAGTTGTGCCATCTCCACATTCTTGATCTTGCGATTTTGCTACTTCAATAATCATTTTCGCTGCGGGGTGTTCCACATCGATTTCTTTGAGAATAGTTGCACCATCGTTGGTGATAACCACATCACCCATGGAATCGACAAGCATTTTATCCATACCTTTGGGCCCTAGTGTAGATTTTGCTGCATCCACAATGGCTATGGCGGCTTTGATATTATTTTCCCGTGCATCATTTCCTTTTTCACGAGTAGTACCTTCTTTGAGAATAATGATTGGTTGTTGTCCAGCTAACATATCTTTTTCCTCCACTACATGTCTATTTTTATATCTCTTGATTTTGTCTTTTTTTTATTATATCAACTATGTTGATTCAAGGAATTGAATATTGAGGTTGTTTTTAGTGGATAAAATTGTTAAAAAATTAATAAAACGAGGATTTCTCATTGAAAATCGCTGTTTTTTTTCGTCCAATTCTATCTAATAGTGATTTTTGAATTTTCATTAAATAATTTTAACATAAAAAACAAGTCATTTTTCAAAATAATTATGTAAGAATTTAATACTAATTTTTAATAATTGATTTATTTCCTTTAAAAGGATTATAACTTTTATATCATTGTGTAATTTTTTTTAAAAGAAATCAGAGAGCAATGGCGAAATGAATTATTCCAATTTTTCGGTATTGTCCTAAATTATACCATATAATTAATATATGATAAGTACCATCCACATTATAGGGATGGTATAATGGCAAGGCCAAGAAGTAAAATAGATA
>CAZQMI010000054.1:0-15510 GCA_964594475.1 uncultured Thermoplasmatales archaeon | reverse complement strand
GGTACCAATAGTCACCTTTTGGTTGAACGGGGCAAACTGGATTTTTATGGTGTGATCCAGGATGTGAATTGTGATGTGTCCTATTTTGATTTCTCTGGTCATGCCGGTCATAGTGAACTCATTGAGTTTGCAAAGAAATGTCACCCAGAAAAAATCGTGCTGATGCATAGTGATAATCGTGATGCATTAGTTGAACCATTGAAGGATGTTGCAGAGGTTTTTGCTCCTTTCAATGGGGAACTTCTTTCGATCTGACCTTCGGTTCATTTTCCTTATGTTAATATAAAGATTTATGTATGATGTGATTGAATGAAAGAAAATGAGGCGTTTAATAGAATTACCTCCTCGAACGGATAGAAAACCATGTCTGAATTAACACAACGTCAGAAATATGATCTGAAACGAAAACTTGAGGAAATCAAGGCCTGCAAAGGAAAGCATACAGAACTGATTTCATTGTATGTTCCCCCGAGTAAGCAGATATCTGATGTGACATCATATTTGAAGAACGAGTTGTCTGAATCTCAAAATATTAAATCAAAGACCACCAGAAAAAACGTGTTATCGGCTATTGAATCAATTATGAGCCGGTTGAAGACGTTTAAGCAACCCCCAGAAAATGGGATGGTTTTTTTTGTTGGTCATAAAAGTGTGGGCAGTGATCAAACGGAGATGGTTGCCTTTGTCATCGAACCGCCATTGCCCATTCAGACGTTTCTGTATCGCTGTGATTCTACCTTTTACGTCGACATCCTTGAGGAAATGTTAACCGTGAAAGATGTCTATGGGCTGTTATTGATAGATCGAAGGGAATGTACGGTGGGCATCCTTCGTGGCAACCGGGTTGATCTGCTGAAATATATGACCTCTCAGGTCCCGGGGAAGCATGGAAAAGGTGGACAATCCCAACGTCGGTTTGAACGATTGACCGAGATTGCTGCTCATGAATGGTTTCAGAAATGCGGGGAAAAGGTCAGTGAGATCTTTCTTTCTGAAAAGGATATCAAAGGCATTTTCGTTGGTGGTCCAGGTCCCACTAAGAAATATTTCGTCGATGAAAATTATCTTCATTATGAAATTCAGGATAAAATCGTTGAGGTCTTTGATACGGGGTATACGGATGAGTTCGGGTTAAGGGAAATAGTCAGTGCAGCTTCAGAGACCATGACGGACCTAGAGATTGCTCAGGAAAAACAAGTGATGAAAAAATTTCTCCGACAGATCACCAGGGGGAAGCAGAGTCTTGCCTTGTATGGAGAGGATCATATTCGTAAGGCGTTGATGATGGGGGCGGTTGATACCCTATTGTTGTCAGAAAACCTGCGCCGATACCGCATCACCCTTCGTTGTCCAACATGTGATTACTCGGAGAAAAAAACGGTAAAGGAAGATGATTTTGAAGAGTTCACTGCACCGGAATGTCCAGAGTGTGAGACCCCGACTCAGATGGAGATTGTTGATAAGATCGATCTCATTGATGAGCTCTCAGAGATGGTGGAAAGTACTGGTGGGTCAGTAGTCCTGGTCTCTCAGAACAGTGAAGAAGGTGATTCTCTTCGGTCGGCTTTTGATGGAATTGCGGCGATTACTCGCTATCCACTTGAATTATAATTTATTTTTTTCATGTTTGGATGCATCATGTTTATTTCCCGTTTATTTTCCTCTTATGTTAGTTTAAACCGAATGTTTTATAAATAGGGAAATATATTATTAAAATTGGTTATTTACGATGTCGTCTAGAGATAACTTTAAATCGTTCATACCGGCGAGTAAGAAAATTCCGGAACTCACGTTGAAGGCAGTGTTAGTTGGCGCTCTCCTTGCGATTATTCTTGGATCAGCTAATGCGTATCTTGGATTATATGCGGGAATGACGGTTTCTGCAGTGATACCTGGTGCGGTGATGGCATTTGCATTATTACGTCCATTTAAGGGAACCATTCTTGAGGTCAATATCGGAATGATGGGCGCAGCAGCCGGTGAGGCACTTGCTGCTGGTGTGATTTTTACTATCCCTGCTATTGTTCTTCTGGGAACCTGGTCAGAGATTCAATATCTTGAGACCACTATTATTGCCGCGTTAGGAGGGATGTTAGGGGTCCTCTGGATGGTCCCATTACGAAGAGCGCTGATTATTAAAACAGATCTTCCCTTTCCTGAAGGGGTCGCAGTTGCGGCGGTGCTTACCACAACTGTTGGTGATGGTGATACCACAAAGAAGGATGAAACCGGTGTGAGCGGGATTTGGCTTCTGGTTGGTGTGGTTATCGCTGGATTGTTAAAGTTTGGTCAGACGGCATTACAAGTATTCAGTTCAAAGATTAATGGTATTGTTGATATTGGAAAGTTCAGTATTGGAAAAGCGGAAAATAGCGGAGTTTTTTATGGAGGAGTCGCAACTTCTCCAGCGCTTCTGGCTGTTGGCTGGATCATTGGCCCAAAGATTGCATCGTTTGTGTTTGTTGGAGGTCTTATCGGATGGGTGATTCTTGCTCCATTGATTGCGCTTGCAACAGGACTTCCCACCCCTACGACACCTGGGGAAATCGCTGATGCAATGGCGCTTGCTGGTGGTAATCTTGATGCAGGTCGATTGATCTGGGGATTCTATGAGATTTGGGGGAATTATATTCGTTATATTGGTGTTGGTGCTATGGTGGTGGGTGGATTATGGACCATTTTCACGCTTCGTCAAAACCTGGCAAGTGGAATCATGGAAGCCGTTGCTGGGTTAAAAGGTGGTCAGGTTGAAGCCAAGAAACGAACGGATCAGGATCTTAATTTCAAATGGGTGTTTCTAGCCATTGGAGCATTGACTATTCCTGTGTTTTTTCTTTATGCGTATATCTCAAATGAATGGGTGGTCTCTGGGATTATGGCCGTGTTTGCTATTTTATTTGCTTTTGTGGCCAGTGCGATTGCGGGATACATGGCAGGCCTTTTAGGGTCATCCAATAACCCGATTTCAGGAGTTACCGTTTCAGTTCTTTTAATTACCTCATTGATTCTATTAGGGTTTGGATTATCTGGAGATGTTGGTGCCTATGGAGTAGCGGTGTTGATTGCTGCGGTGATCTGTTGTGCTGCTGCTATTTCTGGTGATGTTCTTCAGTCTATGACCTGTGGGCAGATGATCGGAGCTACACCGAAGAATCAGCAGATTGCTGAAGTGGTCGGTGTTTTGGCTGCTGCACCTATTCTTGCCTTGGTAGTATCTGCACTTGATCAAGCATATAATATTGGAAGTACTAATCTTCCTGCACCGCAGGCGTTTTTGATGAGTGGTATCGTCAAAGGAGTACTTGGTGGTGAGATGGTTTGGCCGTTTGTTCTTGCTGGGATGGTGCTTGCCTTTGTGCTTATTCTTATCGATCTGCCGGTTCTACCGGTGGCGATTGGTATTTATTTACCGTTCACCCTTGCCATACCTATTTTTAGTGGTGGAATTGTTAGACATTTCACCAATGGTCAGATTGAAAAGAATTTTGGATCTGCTGATGAAGAACAGGTCAGTGAATGGGAGCTAGCCATCAAGCAAACTGAGGTGAAACCGAAGGAAAAGATTATAAGAACTGGTCTGCTTTTAACCGCGGGATTGATCGCAGGAGAGGCGTTGACCGGTGTGATTGTTGCGTTCCTGATTATTGGTGGTATTGATCTAGCAATCTTTGATTTCCCACCGGTGCTTCCAGGGCTATTGTTGTGGTTGTTCATTGCCCTTCTCTTGTTCTATATTCCACTGAGGGAAATATTTGCTCGGGAAGAATGAGAAAAAAGAGATCCATAAGCCAACTGTTGATGAGTTTCTTCAATTTCGTCCAGTGAGGGCTGACTATGAATGGAGCACTGATCAACAAGGTCTGGTGCAGATCAGGGTGCCAAAGTTTGATAGTCAGATTGGTAAGAGATTCTGCCATCTCTTGCGAAAGGAAAACATGTTTACGGCTAATATGGATGAACTGGGTTCAGCGGTGTGGAAGAGATGTGATGGAAACACATCGGTTGCTGATATTCTTGAAGCATTGAAAAAAGAGTTTGATGATACTGAAAATTTGGATCAGCGTTTGTTTTTGTTCCTGCAGCAGATGCGGCAGCTTAGGTATCTGTATTATTAGGGTTTTGAAAGAAGTTCTGCTTTGATGACATTGAGCTGGCCATGATCTCGTTTCCAGATGCAATCAGTTTGAATTAGTGATACTCTTTGCTGATAGATCGGTCCATCCAGGACCAGGGTTTCAAATTCTCCTCCTTCACCGGCGATGTTGATACCGTATTTCTTTTCCAGTTGTTTCAGTTCGATGATGGTATTTGTGTTAATGGTTCTTCCCAGCCATGTTTCATCGAGTCCTTCAGCGGAGATGCCTACGATGATGATTTCAAAACCGGCCTGTACCATTTCCTTTAAAAGCAGCTGTTGATTTTTATGCCACAACGGGGTGAATGATTTGATGCTGAGCTCATGGCAGATCTGTTCGATCCGGGTGCGTTGATATTCTGATGCGATAGCGCCACTGATCACACCATCAATAGTAAGCGAGGATAAGAGATTTTTAAGGGTCTTGAGTTCATGTTCTTTTTCTCCAGGTGTGCTTTGATGGATAAGTGGAATGTTCATTGCTTCTGCCAGTAGATTGGTGAGATGGATGTTGACGCTATGATACATCCATGAATCCTTGTTTTCTGGTTGAATGCTAACTAGATGAGTAAGGTCCCAGCCGTATTGCTGAGCGATATACATGGAGAAGACAGAGTCTTTTCCACCTGAGAATAATGCTGCAACCTTCATGGTCTTTCTCGACATGTCTTTAAACACATAAACATTTATGGGTCAGTGCAATTGGAATGATGGTATTATGGTGGATTTAGGATGAAAATTGGAATTTTATGTGGTCATCTGATCAAGGATTTGTTTGATGAATCTGAAACCATCGAGGTGGAAACATCATTTGGATCGGTTCAACTGCAGAGTGGATTGATTCATGATCATCAGGTTTTTTTTCTGAATCGTCATGGTCCTGATTCAACTATTCCACCGCATAAGATATCATATAAAGCAAATATCCAGGCGTTTGCTTCGGCGAAGGTGGATGCAGTACTCTCAGTTGGCACGGTTGGATCGATGAATGAGCAGATACGACCTGGTGATTTGGTGATTCCTCACGATTTCTTTGATGCCACTCATTCGAGATCGGTTACGTTTTTTGATGATGCTCGTGTTCATGTTGATATGACCGATCCATTTTGCCCTTATCTGAGAAAAGAACTAATTGCTTCTTGTGAAAACAATACTGGTAGGGTCTTTCATACACAGGGTGTGTATGTTTCAACACCGGGCCCTCGTTTGGAAACTGCTGCTGAGATCCGTTTTTATAAAAGTATTGGTGATATCGTGGGAATGACCCTTGTTCCAGAGGTGGTCCTTGCTCGGGAGAAAGGGTTGTGTTTTTCATCTCTTTGTTTAGTTTGTAATATGGCTGCGGGTATGCAGCAGAGCCTTACCGTTACTGAGATCAAAGAGGTATATGCTCGACAAGAACCGGTTCTAGCTGGCATTATTAAAAATACTATTGGGAATCTATCGGTTAATAAGCAGTGCAGTTGTCATAGCAGAATTGAGGATGCATTGTTATGAAGGATTATGAGCTCATTGATCATACCGCTGATATCGGTGTGAAAGCATATGGGAAGGATCTTTCTGAGGCGTTTGCAAATGCTGCAAAGGCTATGTTTGATATCATTACTGATTCTTCCGATATCGATGATAAAGGAAGGTATCAAATTGAACTAGAAAGTGATGATCTTGAGCAATTACTCGTTGATTGGTTAAATGAATTGTTGTTTTTGCAGGGAGCTGAAAACTTAGTGTTCGGTGAATTTGTTGTTCAGATTGATGAGCAGAACAATCATCTCACTGCAACAGTTTCAGGGGAGAACTTTGATCGAAAAAAACATAGTATTGGAATGGAAATAAAGGCAGTGACTTACCATATGCTTAAGGTAACTAAAGGAAATCCATGTGTTGTTAAAGTCCTGTTTGATATTTAAAAAAAGGTTTGCTCAGGCTAAAACAATTATATATTATAAACAGTATTTATTAATTGATTAAAAAGGAGGTTTCATTTATTTCTAAGAACTATCTTGTATTATGTGTTATTTTTATCCTACTTTGTGGGAATGTCGGTATTCTTGCATATGAAAAAGAGTTGAGTAGTGTTATCACTGTTGTTGATGATGATGTCGGTGCTGATTATAGTTCTCTTCAGCAAGCAATTAATGCAGCTCAGGATTTTGATACTATTTTTGTACATTCAGGTTTTTACAATGAGAGCCTGTTTATTGATAAACCGATAACGATCATTGGTGAACAAAAACAGGATACTATTATTGATGGAGGGAAACGATCTGATGTGATCGCTGTTCTCTCTGAAGAAGTTAGTATTTCCAATCTAACCATTCAAAACAGTAGTGATTCTATTGGGGCCGGTTGGAGTAGAGCAGGAATTAGTATTCTTGCTTCGAATACAACCGTTAAGGATTGTATTATCAGAAATAATTTACTGGGAATATTTGCTAAACATGCAGATCAGCTCACTATTGAGAACAATTTATTTTATAATGATAGTCTCATCATTTATCCATATGATGCATTTGACACTCATCGTCCTGTGTTAAAACCATCTCATTTTGTTCATAGGATTGAAAACAATTTGGTCAATGATAAACCATTGATTTATTTGGTTGATGAATCAGATCGCGTGTTTTCCTCAGAGATCGGTCAACTTATCGCGGTGAATTGTACCAACGTGTGGCTGAAAAACACATCAATTTCTTCAGCTGATTTCCCAGTTCTTTTGGTGTTTTGTACTCATTGCATTATTGAAAACGTTACTTTTTTTGAAAATGATGCTGAATGCACTTTGCTTGATTCGGATCAGAATATGATTTGTTCTAATCTTTTTCAGCGGAATATGCATGGATTATTACTTGATTATGGTTCAGAGAACAATGATATAGTCAATAATGCGTTTGTTGAGAACCGTTTTTGCGGTGTGATCTGTGAATATTTTTCAGATGAAAATAGTTTCATGCAAAACAATTTTATTGAAAATAGGATTGCTCAGGCATTTCTTATCAGATCGTTTCGCAATGAATGGATTGGTAATTATTGGAGTGATTGGATCGGGCTTCAATCTGATCTGTTCCGATTTTTTCCAAAGGTGATTACTGGAACGCTTTTTGATAACTATCAAAAGATTGTTACATTGTTTAATATGGATAGAACTCCTCAGCAAATTCCTTATGAGTTTGGGGAGAAGTAAACCAGTTTTTTACTTTCACTATTGCTGTAATAAAGCACTAGATGGTGAAAGATGAAAGGAAAAAATAGTTTCACTGGGCTATATTGAGTGTTCTAATAGTGATGAAACCTTGCTATGCCTGCGATTGCACACCGGACGGCCTTCCTTTTTTTCCCTCTCTCCAAAAACCCCTTCCGTCCGGTCTTCCTCACTTTTATTGTGCATTAGGTTGTTTTGATCTTTTCTGTAAGCAATTTGTTAACTGACCATTTTCCCCATGCAAAGGAGATGATGGAGCCCATAAGATTTGCAATAACAAGAGCCCACCAGATCCCGGGAAGCCCGAAATCAAGGATGATGCTGAAGAGAATGGATAGAAACACGGTGAGTATTAATGTTCGAAGGAGGGTGGCAATTAAGGCATTGGTTCCTTTGCCAATTCCTTGAAACATGGCCGAGGAAACGATTCCGAAAGCGGCACCAGGATAGAAAAGGCAGGTGATTTGTAGGAATAAAACGAGGTCATTTCGGATGATGAAAGCGTCTTGTGTGGTGGTAAAAAGATCCGCGATATATGGGGCGAGCAGAAAGATGAAAATGGCGAGGAGAACTTCGATGATAAAGCCTGTGCGGGCAGCATAAAGATAGGCTGTGTTGAGTTTTTTGTAGGTTCCAGCACCATAGGTCGCTCCGGTGACTGTGGTAACTGCAGTGGCCATGCCAAGCAGGGGGAGCACGGCGATCATGGTGATTCGCCAGCCGGTATTGTAGACTGCAACTCCTGCTTCACTTCCGGTTGAAATACCAATGATGATGATTATGATGAGCATCATGATGGACATGGAGAGTTGTTGGATGGATGCTGGTAGACCGACCTTGAAGATGTCTTTGATGATATGTTTTTTAAAGGTGAAATCTTTAAAGGTGAAGGTAAGGTAGGTATCATTTCTGATGAAGAGCCAGTAAATAAGCAGGATGGTGGTGGTGGCCATGGAAAGAACGGTTGCATAGGCAGCACCAACAAGTCCAAGGCGGAGGGTATAAATAAAAATCGGATCGAGGATGATGTTAAGCCCTGCTCCAAAGATCATTGCATACATTGCTCGTTTGGCATCTCCTTCAGCTCGAAGAACGGCGAACCCGACCTGGCTGAAAAAGATAAAGATCATACCAGCAAAGATGATTTGTCCGTAGCTGATGGCCATGTCTGCTGTGGTTTCGGCACCGATTAATGGGAAAAGGGTAGGGGCCAGGGTAAAGAGAATGATGGTGAATACAGCAGCAGTGATAAGGGTGATGACGATGGAGTGTATTGCAGTGTTATCTGCCTTGATTTTTTCTTTTGCACCAATTCTTCTAGAGATGGCTGATCCTCCACCGATGCCGATACCGGTTGAAATAGCGATGATCATCATATAAAACGGCATGGCAAATCCAACGGCAGCGAGTGCTTCTGCACCGATATCCTCGATTGGAGTTGTGGTAAAAAATTCCATTCCAAATCCAGAGACCCATAGCGCATCAACGAGGTTATAGATGGTGTGAGATGACATGGCGATGATCATGGGAATGGAGAGTGAGATGATGGCTTTTTTTGGGTCGCCGAGAAGGGTTTTCACTCCTTTTGTTACTTTGCTGGAATCTGGTTTCCTTGTTTTTTCTGTTTGATTCATGCTGTTTCACTCCGTGTTGTGTAGCTGGTTTGCATTTGTTGTAATTCGTTCGAGATAAGTGAAGAGATCTTCTTGTTCATCTTGGGTGAAATCATGTAGGAGTTGGTTGGTCCATGTTCTAAGTATGGTTTTACAGGTCGTGTGAAGTTGTTTTGCTTTGTCGGTGAGATAGACATTGTAGCATCGTTTGTCTTTTTTATCTCGTTCTCTTCTGATATAGCCGAGTTCTTGGAGTTTATGGATTGCTCGAGCACAGGTTGCTTTATCGATTTTAAGTTCTTCAGCCAGTGTTTCTTGATTGATTCCATCTTTTCTGTAGAGTATCATGAGGAATGGGAATTGTCCACTTCCAATGCCATAGGGGTTTAGTTGTTGGTTGATGTAAATATGAAATTGTCTGTGGATGTATGAGATGTATCTTCCGATGGATTTGATATGATTCATCCTATTCCTCTATGTAAAAATATAACAGTTGTCTTTGCAACTTTTCTGTATCTTCATATGATATATAACAGTTGCCTTTGCAACTATTTTTGTTGTATTGAACTAAACATATGATAATGTTTTTAAATCATACGTAATATCATGTACTATATACATGGTATATGGAGCATAACTCATGGATTTTACTATACCCCCAGAACCTGTCATCCTAAAAAAACAGTTTCAAACGCAGAAAAAGGAAGTTGGATTAAAATTTGATACACTGGTATTATGGTTTGGAAATAAACTTCCAAGCTACCTTTGGAAGGATGCTGGATGGTCTTTCAAACTAAAAGAGGAAGGGTACAGTTGGCAGGGTTTTTTAAAGATTCTATCTTTGCATAAAAAGGAATTGATCCGATGGTCAGCTGGATCAATGACCTGGAAAGAGTTATTGTTACATCTCCAAGATACCATTGCTGATCCACTAATTAAAAAACTTGTGATCGGGTAGATAGAAAATGAATTTGGAGGGAAGTGATGGGTATCCTATTGTGCTTACGGCATCTAGAGCAGAAGCTAATGAGTATCAGAACAATCCGTTCACCGCCTTTATCTGCACATTTCCCCGGAAACTGTCACACATGCTTTTGAAAAAATATCTTACTCATTTGGAAAGTAATACTGATGGGTCTGCGAAACGAACTATTTATGGTCTTCGAAAGATCGAGTCCTTACTCATCGATGAATTTGGTTCAAATGCTATTGTGGTTGCTCATTATGATCAGCTACATCGATTTATTGGAAAAAACACCAAAGTCGTTGGTATTTCCACGATGGATCCCATGGGACTAGCATATGTTTCCACCACCTATAATTCCCTGATTGGATTCGGTGGTGAAGCACTTAATGCCTCTGAATTTGAACGATTGATCCGTCATCCCTCCATACTGAAATATAAACCAAAAATCATTGTTGGAGGCGCAGGCAGCTGGCAGATTCGTGATGCAAAGAAACAGAAGGATTTTGGTATCAATGTTCTGGTTCAAGGTGAAGGAGAGGAAGAGGTTGTTACTATTTTTAAACGATTACTTGCAGATGAACCGGTTTCACCGTATGTGGTAACCAAAAAACCACGGCAAGATCAGGTTCCGTTGATCACGCATGCTGCATCCTATGGAATGGTGGAAATCACCCGAGGATGTGGTCGAGGATGTGCTTTTTGCAGTCCTACCATGCGGAAAAAATATTCCTTTCCTCTTGATCATATCTTAAAAGAGGTGGAAGTGAATGTCAACGGTGGATCTGATACCATTTTCACCGTTACTGAAGATATTTTTTTATATAAATCAAAGGAGAATTTTATTCCCAACCGCAAGGAAATCATTAATCTCTACAAGCATATTGCAAATTATCCAGGTGTTGATCATATTTTGCTGTCTCATGCATCCTTTGCACCTATTCTTTATGATCCCTTGGTTCTTGATGAACTCACTCCTATTTTGATGGAGAAGACCAAATGGACTCCTGAGTTTTGTTCATCATATCAGAAACGGTTTATCTCTGTTGAAGTGGGTATTGAAACCGGAAGCGTGCGGTTGATGAAGAAGCATATGAAGGGTAAGGCATTGCCGTTTTCTGTGGATGAATGGCCTGAAATGGTGATGCAGGGAATTGGGTTGTTCAATGATTATGATTGGTATCCGCTCTGTACCATCATGACGGGTCAACCGGATGAAACAGAAGATGATGTGATTGCGACACTGAATCTGATTGATGAGCTCAATCAACAACAGGCTAAGATGTTTTACACGCCAGTTCTTTTTATTCCCTTGGATGATGCATTGTTAAAAAATAAGAAGAGAACGAATCTTGATGCGCTCTCCGAATTGCAATGGGAGGTGATTGCGCGTTGTTGGAAGAACAATATTGATTTCTGGGCTCCTGATAAAAAACATCTCTTGGAACCCGCGTTTTTCGCAAGTCACTGGTTGTATGCACGATGGAAACATGGCAAAAAAGCAACAGGGTCGATGATGCATTTGGCTGGCTTTCCGCTAAGTACCAAAGTGGGAAAACAATGTAATCCAGCTTATTGTGACAGTACATTAAATGCTGATTTTTTCAAACAACGGTTTGAAGAAATCAAATAACGGTTTTTTCCTTGAAGGATTCTGAGTTTAGGCGAAGTGATTTGTTTTTTTGCCATCATAACCATTATATACCTCTTCTTATAGTATCACAATTGTTAATACAAGACTAATTGTGATGTGTTATGACAGAAGAAAAGATTACTGAAGATATGAACATCAAAGAAGTGATCGATAAATACCCTGAAACCGTAAGTGTGTTTGCAAAATATAACATGGGATGCATCGGTTGTATAGCTGCTTCCTTTGAAAGTTTAAAAGATATTGCTGCAGTACATGGAACTGATGTTAAAGCATTTGTAAAGGATTTGAACGAGGCAGTTGATCAAAACTAATTTTTTCTAAATTTTTTTGTTAATAGGAACTGGTTGTAATGACCAGTTCTCCATGTTTTATTCCTTTTAATGATTTGATGTTATCTGCAAGGGTTTGGATGTGTTTTGTTTTTCCTTTGAGGATGAGAACTTCTAGGCAGTTGTCATGATCGATATGAATATGGGTGGTGGTGAGTATTTCATTGGTGTGGTCATGTTGGATTTTGAGTAATTTATTAGTTAGATTTCCGGTGTGATGATCATAGATCATGGTCAGTGTTCCCATGGCGATGCGATTCGGATTATGTTTTTTAGTGGAAATGAGTGCGTTTCTGATTAGGTCTCTAATTGCTTCCGATCGGTTTTCGTATCCTTCGTTTTCAATGAGTTTGTCGAATTTTTGAAGAAGATCTGGTTCTATAGAGACGCCGAATCTTGTTATTTGATCCATGGTAACACGATTGAAACATATTCGTGCTACGATTTTAAGGTTTTTGTTATCAAAAAGCTTATAATATGGTTTCATATCTGGTGTTACGAAATACAAAAAAGTAATACTAAAGGTGATTATCATGAAAATAAAAAGGAAAAACAGTCCAATCGTGCTCCTATTGATTGGTTTACTCACGATCAGTATGTTCATGCCAGCTCTATCAGCTGATGATGAATCACTTCAAATTGTTTGCACTAATGCAATACTTGCAGATTTCACATCAAATCTTGTTATTGAAAATGTTACTATTGAATTTATTATGCCTGCTGGTGCCTGTCCGGCTCATTTTGATACCAGCCCCAGCGATGTCTCAAAGATAGTAAACGCTGATATCATCATTTCTCTGGGCTGGGAGCCCTGGCTTGAGAGCCTGTTGAATAAATCAGGAAACACTGATTACACAGAGATCAAATGCCCTGGTCTTGGTGAATGGAACATCCCAACAGGAGCTTTAGCATACGTAAAAGAAATAACTGAGGGTTTGATCAATGCAATACCAAATCAAAGTACTGTCATTCAACAGAACTCAAATGTATATCAATCACTGATTAATGATACAGCAAACACATTGAAAAATAAAATCATAGCAGAGAATTTTACTGATAGAAACATTGTTTCTATGGAATGGCAGAAGGATTTTCTTGAATGGATTGGTCTGAATGTTACATATTCTTATCCTCCGCCTGAGAGTCTTTCGGTCCAGGATGAACTTGATGTCATTACTGCTGCCTCTAATTATGAAGTAGCTGCAGTGGTTGATAATCTACAGAGTGGAACTGCGTTTGGTGCACGCGTTGCCAGTGAATCTGGAGCTAGTCATGTGATTTTCACCAATTTCCCAGGAGCCGTACCAAACACAGATACCTATTTAGAAATGATTTCCTACAATACCGATCAACTCATCAAAGGAATTAATTCATTTGATTATACCGGCCAGCAGACAAGGGATCTTCAAAACCAGCTTGCATCTGTAGAACTGCAGCGAAACGCATTTGGTTTGACCACGGTGTTTGCTTTTGTTGTTTGCATGGTTCTTTTTATGATGTATCGAAAGAAATGATGAGGTGGAAAAAAGATATGGATGAAACATTGAAAACGATTGAGCGATTCCATGGCCATTTAGGTCCCTATGCTGTTCTTGGCTATAAAATGGGAAAAATTGCCTGTGAAAAATTAGGTTCAGATCCGTTTGAAAAATCTGTTACCGTATTCACTGGTACCACGCCACCGATTTCATGTCTTGTTGACGGCATTCAACTAGGGTCTGGATGCACGCTTGGAAAAGGAAACATATCAATTAGAAATGATCTACTTCCAAAGGCAGTGTTTTCTAATAAACAGGGACAAAAAATTACCATTTCGTTACAAAGTAAGATTCAGCAAGAGATAGATACAAAGGTAACTGAAGATAACATCATTGATTACTCAGAGGATGTGTATCAACGAGTGAACGATGATTTGTTTCACATTGAATGAAGGATAGGAGAATGGCAAAAAAACCACCATTGGTGGAACTTAATCGGGTTAATACTATTTACGAAGGAGAGAAAATTCCAGTTATTCATGATGTCAATCTCAATATTAAGAAACATGATTTTCTTGCAATTATTGGACCAAATGGGGCAGGGAAAACAACGCTTCTAGAGACCATTAATGGAATCCTACCTTATACTTCGGGTGAAGGCAAGGTTTTTGGTAAAAATATTGTAAAAAACACACATTTCATTCGAAAAAAAATTGGTTATGTGATTCAAAATTTTGAACTCGATCCACGTGCCCCTTTTCTTTGTAAAGATGTGGTCATGGCGGGGAGAAGTGGAAAGATTGGGTTGTTTCGCTTTCCCAGCAAATCAGATTGGGATGTGGTTTGGAAAAGCATGGGATTAGTCGGTATGATCGATTATGCCAATCGACCAGTTGGAAAACTGTCTGGTGGTGAGTTTCAAAAGATTCTTCTAGCTCGTTCCTTAGCTCAGGAACCATTGTTATTGCTCTTAGATGAACCATTTTCAAATCTTGATTTTGCTGCGCGAAAACAAATCGAAACACTGTTAAACAGGGTTCATAATCAACAGAATACCACTATTGTTATGGTATCTCACGATCTTACCTTTCTTCCATCGAGTTGCGATCGGCTCGTGGTCATGGATAAGGGTCAGATTATCATGGATGATACAAAAAACCATGTACTCAATGACGAACATATCAAATCATTGTTTTCGCAGGAGAGAAGACCATGACTTCGCTTCCTCTCTTGTTTTTACTTCCCTCTGTTCTTGGAGCCGTGCTAGCTGGTTTTGTCTGCTCAACCATGGGAACCTTTGTGGTACGGATGAATCTTTCATCCATTGGGTATTGTATGTCCCATGCGGCGTTTGCTGGAGCAGCTTTTGGGATTTTACTTTCCATTGATCCTATGATCAGTGCAGTGTTTTTTGCTTTTGCTACCGCACTCATACTTGGTCCTCTCTCAGAGAAAGCTCGTCTTGAAAGCAATGTGGTTATTGGGTTTTTGTTTTCCGTGATGATTGCTCTTGGCTTTATTTTTCTGTCGTTGAAATCAGGAGAAGCAGCGACTGGCCGGGCATTAAGTATTTTGTGGGGGAGTTTGTTTTCTGTTAATTATGATGATGTGCTATTGCTGTTTTTTCTTGCCTTTATCCTGATGGTGTTTGTGATTGTGTTTTATAAGGAACTCGTGGCGGTGATGTTTCATCGGAAACTAGCGGAATCTGCAGGGATTAATACTAAGATTTTTTATTTTGCCGTGCTTTTTTTCACCGGTTTTGCTGTCGCGCTTTCATTGAAACTTGTTGGAGGGCTCCTTGTGTTTGCGTTAATCGTTAATCCAACGTCCACTGCCTATCAGTTCTTTTATGATTTCAAAAAGATAATGGTGTTTTCTCCAGTGATCGGTATTGTAAGTTGTTTGCTTGGGTTTTATCTTTCACTGGTGGTAGATTTTCCCATCGGTGCAGCAATTGTAGTGGTTTCTGCAAGTATTTTTGCTGTTTCTTTATTGCTTTCACCAAAACGAAAAAAAGGGTCATTATTTTCTTTGAAGAAAAAAATCCACCGTGAGAACATATGAGATGGAAATGTTTAAACAAGATTGATTTATGGGGTAGATTCATATGCATGAATGGGCACTTGCTGAAT
>CAZQMI010000053.1:0-16092 GCA_964594475.1 uncultured Thermoplasmatales archaeon | reverse complement strand
TCCCTTCCCCAGCGCTATTGATTCCATCTCTAATGTTTTCCCTATTGCTATTATAGTAGGGAACTGCTCAATACTGAGACTAATTTAAATAAGTTTTTCGCAATGCATCCCTTCTTTTCTTTACTCTGAAGAATCTTTTTATTATATGGAAAGTTATCTTTCAGATTGAATTCATAAAATTTGATAAAATATGAGCGAATTTTCATGGATAGGAAATTAAAAATTGCTGCTATTGAAACATATTATGGGGGATCACATCGGGTTTTCATCGATGGTCTGATACAACATTCCCGCCACAACATAACTCTTTTCACGCTGCCCTATCAACTCTGGCGCAGCCGAATCAAGGAAAGCGCTTCAGAAATCATTCAAAATGTGGATAATCTCTCAGAATTTGATGTTATCTTTACAACCAGTTTCTGTAATGTCGCTGAGCTGAAGGCTCTCATAGGCTCAACCTGTCCACCTATGGTGTTATATGTTCATGAAAATCAACATACTTACCCCAGAAGTACGAATCAGAAAAGAGATTACCAGGTTGAATGGATCGATTTCATGAATACAGTCACCGCTGATCTTGTGATCTATAATTCAGATTTCCATCGCAATAGCTATAACCGAGCACTTAAAACGTATATCCAAAAAACTCCCCAAACAACACTTTCCCCTGAATACTGGGTAAAACGAGCACAGCAACGTTCTATCACATTATACCCTGGGACGGATACACCGGATAATTTTTCTAAACGCTCTTTTATAACCGATATACCGAGGATACTTTGGAATCATCGCTGGGACCACGATAAACAACCAACTGTTTTTCTAAAGACACTCATTCGATGCATGGATGCTGGATATGATTTCGAAGTCATTCTATTAGGAGAATCACCGTCTAACCCATCAAAGAAATACAACCTCCTTATCGATCAACTCTCAGAACGCATCGTTCAGAATGGATACGTTGAGAGCCGAGATGAATATTTTTCTCTTTTAACCTGCGCAGATATTGTTATCAGTACTGCCATTCAGGAAAATTTTGGACTATCAATCGTTGAAGCCATTCAATGTGGTTGTTTCCCTTTGCTTCCAAATCGCCTATCCTACCCTGAAATCATTCCAAAAGAATATCATGACCGTGTATTGTATGATACTGATGAAGACCTCTTTCATCGATTGGCTAGGATACTTGAAAAAAAGATCTTTTCGCAGAAAGACTTATGTCAGAAGTTTATGATGTATCGATGGCAAAACCGAATTGAAGAATATGATACTCTTTTTAACTCTTTATTGTCTAAAAAATGAATTAATTATTGTTTTCAACATCTCTAAAAATGTTTCTTAGCCATGTCAAACCAATATAAAATTTTTATTTTGAGATTAAATATTGATTATGAACAAAATCATTTTTTCTTATTTGCTTGAATAAAACAAATTAATGCAGCGATTAAAAATAGTAACTCAAAACCCGGTGTTGCACTCTTTACATCTACATCAGTTGTTTCAGAGGATGTGCTAAATGGTTCAGATGGATAAGGGGGAATATCTCGTGTTATTATAAAATCATGACTCAGATAAAAACCCTGATCCACTGCATCATCATATTCATAATAAAAATCCTCACAAGTTAATATCAATGGATCGCCAATCCCGACATCAACACCAGTGATATTCATACTCGAATAGTCATCAGCAGATGAAACAGGAACATAAATCGAACCATTCACATTCATCGTCTCAAAACTCATATACCACACTGGGAAACGCATAATACAAAAAACGATCCTCATACAATGCAACCTCAACATGATAGAAAGGAACATCGTTATTTGTTCTTATGAAATGACTCTGTAATGGTGCAAAAGAGCTGACGTAGTTGCTTTACCGATTTGATTTGGACCATTTAAGGATACGCTGAGGTTATTTTGATCTGGAAGATCGTTTGTTAATGAACAATCACTATAACCTGTGGAATCACCACATTTTATTGAAAAAGATTGAGTGTTACCCCCGAGTCCACCTTCATCCTCCCAATAAATACTATATTGACTGAACCCATCTTCGGAGGCATATGAATCTCCTGAGAGATTTGCAGAGAACATCAATTGTTTTTCTTCAGTGATGATTTCATATTGCTGCGAGTTTTCATTAAAGCACCGTAATGAACCTGTACAGTTTAACGTGATATCTGCGATACCGGATAATTTCCAGTGATACCATGATCCACTTAACACTTTTGTTATAGTACCAGAGATCGATCCAGTGAAATCCCAGTGATTTTCATAGGCATAACTACACTTGGTATCAGACCCTGATCCAGAAAGTGTTCCAGAAACTGTTTGATCATCAAGATTTAGATCTAAAAATAAATCAACGGTATCACTCACACCAGAAAAAATATGTTTCGTATCTGTCCCATAACAGTTTTCCATGAATCCACCAAGACTGATGTAATTATACAACTTATTTTCATCTGCAGTAATAGTAATACGATAATCTAATTCTTCACTTTGTACAAAAGGGAAGCAATGTGAAAATACTAGAATAGCTATTATTGCTAAAGAAAAATAATTGAAACCACTTCTTTTTTTCATCTTACTCCCTCAGGATATATTTCGTTAAGTCTTTTACATTAATACATGTAATAGTAACTTTTATTTTGAAAAATAGTCCATTTCAATAATATTTTTATTTATTTATGATCACACTTTTTTGCATTTGAATCTATAAAAATTTAGTGTTTTTATTTAAGGAGATGGTACATTCAAAGCATTTTTTTCAATCAAAACTGTAATAAAATAAAATAAGCCACCATACTGATTGAAAACAGAAACAAAGATAATGCAGTTTGGATAGCAGATTTTGTCGCAATACTCTGCTCAAAAGGTTTTTTCAGATAGATCATGGTGGAGATAAGTGATGGAATACAGGATAAGATGGCTAGCAAATAAAAATTAATAAAAGATGAATACCAACCAATAAAGCCAAGAGAGAAGAAATAAATCGTTGTTAACCAAAATATTATGGTTATTAAAAGGAAACTGTTTTTTCGACCATGATTTACGATAAAATTTGTTTTCCCACCATGAATATCTGCTTCTTTATCCGGTATTTCAAAAATAAGTATAACATTTAATAGATGCAGTGAAAGTGGTATTGCAAAAATAATAACTATCAAATCAATTGATCCAGTCAGAATCATATATCCCCAGGCAGTATTCATTAAACCTGCGATAAAATGTGGAAGTTCTCCAATACCTCTATATGATAATCGAATGGGCGGTGCTGAATAAAACCAGGAAAAAAAAGCCCCAATTCCAATAAAAGCAACAGACCAGAGAGGAACATATGTAAAACTTGCCAAAGAAAAGGTTAAAATTATGGAAATAAAAATGAATATAAATGCAAGAAAACGAGTTGACTTTTTTAATTCAGGATATTTTTGAAGAACACCACTTCCACCAGAAAAACCAAATTGTCTATTATGTTTATCTGCTTCAAAATCATAATAATCATTAATGTAAGAAGCAGAGGCATACAACAGAAAAATGATTAAAAAACCCATGAGAAAAACAATGACATTAAAGTCATAACCCAGAACCAGAGCAAATAATGATCCTAACCAGAAGGAGGGAAGAACAGCAATACCAATATGTGCTCTAGTTAATTTGATATATTGTTTTATATGAGTTAATAACACATTTTTTACCCCTGTAAATTTATATTATACTTCTTGTTTAACATAATAGTTGTCCTATATTAAAATAATTCTCTTGAAATCATTTATTAATGAAGGATAAAAATAACAAAAAGAAAAGATCATTCAAATCATTGAATGGCCAATTTTTTTTTACTACTTAAGATTTTTTTCAACGTCTACGATACATTTCACCACCCTATATTCCATGTGATGAGTCAATTCATCAAGATCGATAAAACCTGGATTCTCAACCAACATATCTCAAAGAATGAAATCTATCTTTTCAGTTGGATATATATTATCATTCTTTTACTGGCATATATAAGGTAAATATGGACATGAAAAAACCGATAAATAAAAAGAATATATATCCAACAAAGCTTAATCCAAAATCATAAAGATGCAAAAGAATAATTGAGATAACAAGAAAGGACCATAGACAAAGGATAATCAATTGTTTACTTTTCATCATTTCTCATATTATATTTTGTCTTATAATATCATTGATTCTATTCGGAAAAAACCGAACAAACAGAATTATGATTAACAGATCAAGCTTTCATTACTATTTTCTTAGCAAATTTTCTAGCCTCCGAGAGATCATTTTCATCTGGACGACTTCGATTAATAACGAAAAACGTTTTTCCTTTACAGGAATATCTTCCTATAATCTTTGCTTGTTTTTTCTTTAATACTTCCCCCATCTGATTCAGCTCTTTGCCAATTCCTCCTCCAGAAGTACCAAAAAGAGCAACCTTTCGGTTCTCGAACTCATTTTGCTCAATAAACTCAATTATCTTTGGACTAGGTTTTCCACCGTAATTACCTGAACCAAGAAAGACAACATCAGTTCCTTCATCAATCTCTGCCTGTTCCACATCTTCAGGTTTTCCATGTAATTCATTAGCGATTGCTTCAGCGATTTTACGAGTGTTCCCACTTCTTGAGAAATATATTATTTTATTCATTTCACTCTTCCTCATTTCACTTTTTTCTTTTGATTCATTATTTCCATTCGTTTTACCTGCGGGTGATGGTATCGTTTCATCTTCTTGGTTAAACTCGCTATTTGAATTGCCTCTTCTGGACACCAATGCAAGCACGCAAAACAATTCAAACAATGATCAGACCACACCGGTTCTTCTTCAAGTGTTATATTGTTGACTGGACAGATTTGTTCACAGATGCCACACAGATTGCAGTTATCATCAGCATAGAATCCTATTGAATCCCAACCTTTCGTAATAGCAATTTTCAATAAAGGAAGTAGGCTTGGTAGATTACGCAACATTATTGCGAAGAAAAACACGATTTGAACTCTACTTCCAGTTTCTATTTCTCCCTGCTTCCCTTGAGTGACATAATCGATGATCTGACCGCATTTCTGATTCCAATCAGCAAACATATTTCCTTGTTTTTTCTGACTGATTTTCTTGATTCCAAGACCATTATGAGGCATTTTTACCGTGAATCCACCCGCAAGCGTTCCCCCAGATTGAGTGATGAGTGTATCTAGTTTCCTTAAACTCTTCAACGGTCTCACGCCATAAGTGCAAACCGCAAAAACATATTTTGAATTGATATCATCAATTTTACTGATAAACTCATTGATTATACCAGGTGCCTTGGATTCATAGATTGGAAAAACGAGTCCGATGATTTTTGCATTTGTCTGTATATGTTTTTGATCAAAAAGTGATACAACGGAGACAAGTTTTGCTTGCAATCCTTTAGCAATATCCTTTGCCACTGTAAGAGAATTCCCTGTTGCCGAAAAATAAAAAATCTCAACTCTCCTCATCGCCTAAAGAATGAACATTGGAAATTTATAGTTTTATGTTATCTACATCAAAATAATAAGGGGAAGCATTCCATGCAGTACAATATCAGCGGAAAAATGTGAAATCATCGCTGATTCTAGTCCTTTTTTCCAATACAACCAACCAAATATAATACCACCAATGCTATTGAGAATCACTGCTCGAGCGATGATTAGGGGGGTGATTGTTGTTAATGCGGTGGTGAATGGAAGATGTGCAAGACCAAAAATAATACTTGCAAAAATAATGGCTATCCAGATCATTGATATTGTGGGTGATTTTTCACTTTTTCTTCGTATTTTCATAAACATGAAAATGAGTAAACTCATAAAGAAAAATCTAAGGAGCAATTCTTCGTTTATACCTCCATAAAGCGATGCTAAAATCCCCTGCCATGCAGGGGCAAATACTGTATCACTGATTGAAATTGTATTGAACAAAGAAAATATGTAATCGCCAAGAATAATAAGCACGCTTGCAACCATTCCAGATAAAATAGAAATACCAAGGATTGATTTGATCTCTGATGGGATTTTTTTCTCCACAACACATTGATCTAATATCGGTGTTCCAAAACCAATTTTTTTAGATAGCACCATGCCACCCAAAGTAATAATAAAGAAGAGAACTGCACTTTGAAGGATGCTTATTGCAGCCAAAATAGGTAGTGGAAATGAAACTTCTTTAAGAAGATCTGCCTGAATGGTAAATGCATAAGGCATAACGGCGAGAAGACCGATGATACTTGCAATAAAAAGAATAGAAAAAACCTTCCAGTTGATAGATTTAATATTCATCTTTCAAAATCTCCGTTATTTGGTATTGAGGTGAAATAATTTTTATGTTTTATAGAGATATTCATGTTATATTTAAATAATTTACTAGAATTAACCATATGATTGAAAAATTTTCAATACAGATCTATATTTATAATGTTTCAAAATATTTGCATTTTGGTACGAAAAGTTTCATTAAATACCGATATTTATAGATTATTTTCCTTTATTTGGACTGATTTAAACGCTAATTTAACTTATCTCCAAAAAAGAACAACAAATAAACAGTGCTATTACAATAAATCATTGTCTAATAGAAAACGAGCTCGTTTCAACGCTTTTCCTTCAATCAAAGATAAGGAGGGTGTACAATCCTTGAATTTTTTATAGCTTATGATCTCATTTTTCAAACGAATCCATTGCCTTCTTCTATCCTTATCTGTTAATGGTTTTTCTGCTTGTAACTTTTGCCCACCCTCATTTCCTCCTTCTGGGAAATACCAGTCCTTAAACCAGGTAAATCCATTCAAAAATAGGAGAAAACCAAGTCGAGTTAGTTGAGCAGGAATATCAATCATTAGCCCCCTCCGAGTTTCATTATCACATTCATAGGAGACAAATAATTTTCCAGCTGGTGGAAGACTTTCAAAAAAGAAAAGAATCAGCGATTGCTCCACTTCCGAATCAAAATAATCAAACTGATTCCCAGTTGTTTCATCCATAAAATCATAATTATACATCACTTCAATCCATGGATGATACCATGGTTTAAAACCAGAAAAAAACACTACATCGAAAAGATCAAATGTTTTCTCATTGTTTTCAAGATAAACAGCACATCTTTTCTCATTGCTTGTCCGACCGGGTAACAATTTCTTACAAAAAACTGTTCCCTGAGAACAAACCAATCCCCTTTCAAATGTTGACCATACCTTCTGAAACAAGATTTCACAGCCCTACATGAAAATTATATTTTTTCAATGAAATCAAATATGAACAGGATTTCAAAAAAGGTAAACATACCCTTCATTTTTATTATTTTCCACGGATAAAGAAAGTACGAAGTATCATCTGATTTAATAATGCATTGGTATCTTTGCTTGCGCCTTCTCAGGAATAAATTCTCGATAAATATCAAGTGTTCTCTCTGTTATGATCTCCCAGGTAAACATTTCAAGTACTCTTTCCCGAGCATTTTTGCCCAACCGATTCTGTTTCTCATCTGACTCAAGCACCTGTTTAATCCCCCAGGCAATATCACTTGGATCAAAGGGATTAATATGAACACCACACTGCTTCTCACCAGAAGAAATAATTTGTTCCCTCATCCCATTGGTGCCCCGTGCACCAACAACAACTGGTTTTCCCATAGCCATTCCCTCAGTACACACAATACCAAATGGTTCATACAAAGAAGGTAATACAACCACATCTGAAGCAGCATAATGCAGCATACGTATTTCCTCATCAACAAACTCGTTTCTTAATACCACGTTATCATGAAGATGATGTTTGTCAATAAGACCTCGAATTTCATTCTCCATATCACCAATACCAAGTAAGACCAGTTTTGTATCAGGAAACTCTTCAATTACCTCAGGCATTGATTGAACCAGTTTATCTGCACCTTTGACGGTGACTAGACGACCAACAAAAAACAGCATCTTTTCATTATCCTTAATTCCATATCGTTGTCGTAACTGTTGTTTCTGTTGAATAGAAAACCGATTTGCATCATATTTATCTGGATCAACACCATTCCAACATACACGTATTTTTTCTTCTGGAAATCCAAACTTGATTAATTCATCTTTCATAGCGTAGGATACGGTTATAATACAATCAGCGGTTTTCCCACCTTCCCGCTCAATGGACTTAATGGTATCTGATCCACCACCAAGTGATCGACCCTGCTCTGTTGAATGAACATGAAACACCAATGGGAGATCAAGATTCTGTTTGACAATCATTCCACCAATGATTCCCAGCCAATCATGACCATCGATGATATCAAACTCGCGATGATTCGTTTCAACCAATCCATGAACAAACTGAGCTGCTGAAAATAAATTATACTCAATAACATCCGAAAAAAACTGGAAATTTTCGCCCCATGAACGAAGGTTTTTATTTGAAAACAACCGTAATATCTGTTGGGCATTAACGCTTTTCGATCGATAGACCTCCACACCATTCCAATCATCTATGATGTTAAGTTTATTTTGATCATTCAACGCAAAAACAGTTACCTCATTTCCTTTAGAAACCTGTTTTTTTGAAATCTCAAGAGCAAATGTACCAAGACCACCCCAGATAGCCGGGGGGAATTCCCAGGAAAAATGAGCTATTCTCACCTTCAATCCCTCAAATAATCTATAGGTAATAGATGAAGCAATCAGTTCCCCATCCACCACGCTTCAAACAAACGAATACCGTTCATCATTAATAAAACAAACGTTAACACCAATAACAAATAAATTCATAACACGTTGAACAGGGATAAAATTAATAATGGTTACACCATATCAAATAATTGTAAATATGGTGAGGGAATCATCCATAAAAAACGATTAATAGTGGTTACAAATCGGGAACCATATACCCACACGACCACAAAGAAAGGAATTATCCTTAAGAGATCATCAGGGGGAGTGGTATCAGCTCTTGATCCTCTCATGCAACAAACAAATGGACTCTGGATTGCATGGGGGAATGGAGATGCTGATTTTACCGTATGCGATAAACAACAAAAAGTAAAAGTACCAGATTTTAAACAATACACGTTGAAAAGAATACAACTTAATGAAGAGGAGATTACCAATTATTACCAAGGATATTCAAACCGTGTTTTATGGCCTTTATTTCATTTCTTCGTCGAAAAAATGTGTTTGAAAGAATCCTACTGGGAATATTATAAACAGGTCAACAAAAAATTTGCTGAATCAGTAATCGATGAACTCCATGATCAAAACGGGTTCATCTGGATTCATGATTACCACCTCTGCCTTGTCCCCCAATTTATCAAAGAACAAAAACCGAACGCAAAAATAGCTTTTTTCTGGCATATCCCTTGGCCCCCCTGGGAGGTCTTTGGATCACTTCCTCAAAGAAAACATATCTTACAAGGCCTACTCCACAGTGATCTCATTGGCTTTCACACCAATTCCTATGTCCAAAACTTCCTCATGTGTGCTCAGCATCAGAATCATGTAACCATTGATACTAAAAAGAAGCTAATCAGTTCAAAAACACATACCACAAAGATAAATCATTTCCCACTTGGAATATCCTATCAGGATTATTCACATCCAGAACAATCTAAAGAAGTTTTTGAAGAAATGAAAAAACTGAAGATGATGCATAAAAACAAAAAACTAATCCTAGGTATCGACCGGCTTGATTACACAAAAGGAATCCTTGATCGGATCAAAGCATTTGAGAGATTTCTTGATCAAAACCCGGATTTTCGGAAAAAAGTAGTACTCGTACAAATCGCGACCCCGAGTAGAGATAATATAGAAGAGTACTGTGAAATGAAAAAGGAAATTGATGAAGCCGTTGGAGATATCAACAGTCGATTCGGTAGAGAAGACTGGACACCTATTATCTATTTCTATCGAAGAATACCTCAACATTCTCTACTTGCCTATTACAAAGCAGCAGATGTAGGGCTGCTCACCCCCATTCGAGATGGAATGAATCTCATAGCAAAGGAATTCGCTGCAGCAAAAGATGAAGATGGAGTCCTCATCCTGAGTGAGTTCGCCGGAGCATCAGAAGAACTCAATGGCGCACTCAAAGTTAATCCATATGATCTGGAAGAAACCGCTGAGGCGATAAAAACAGCAATGGAGATGCCCCTTTGGGAAAAAATCAATCGATTTCAAGATATGAAGGAAAAGGTAAAAACCTGTGATGCACAATGGTGGCTCAGAAAATTTATCAGTGAATGGGAGAAACAATATGACTAAGCCAGTGTTTCAGCATCTTTCCCAATTACAAAAAAAAATCATTAAATCAAATCAAATCCTTCTTTTCTTAGATTATGACGGAACCCTCGTTTGTTTTCAGAACCGACCAGAAGAGGTGCATACTCCTGAAAAAGTGAAAAAAATCTTAACTGAACTGACCCATATGTCAAAAATCACTGTTGTGATCATCAGTGGAAGAACACTTCAAGAACTCAAAATGCTATTACCCCTACCCGGGTTACATTATGCTGCAGTGCATGGTCTTGTCATTGATCTTGCTAATGGGGAACTACGTTACTGGGATAAAGCAAAGGATGTTAGATCCTTGCTTGAAAACATACAACATCAGATAAAATCCAATTTAAAAATGCAAAAAGGACTAGTTATTGAAGATAAAGAAATCTCACTTGCCTTTCACTATCGATTAATACCAGAAGCAGAAACAGATAACACCATTGCAACTATCATAAACATTGCCAAACAACTGGATAAAACGAATAGTTTAAACATCATACATGGAGAAAAAGTTATTGAGCTGCGACCAAAAGGCTGGCATAAAGGAAATGCAGTAGAATATCTTTTATCAACCCTCGTTTCTTCAAAACATGTGCTTCCAATATACATCGGTGATGATACCACGGATGAAGATGCATTCAAACAGCTCAATGATAAAGGCATTACCATCTATGTTAAAAACCATGAAAAAAAGGCCACTTCAGCATCATATTATTTATCCAGTCACAAAGAGGTTATCTCATTTTTAGAGGCCATGGTGAACGTGATTTCTAAGCAATCTGAAAAACAACACACCGTTTCATAAACATGTATCATATAATTTTCTTTGGTAATTAAGCTTAAATATGGTAGAAGACATTATTTTGTATTCAGGATGGGATATTGGAGTGAAGTAAATGGCGATTGTACCAGTTATTTCTTTAGAAAAATATCGAGATGTCATCGGTGATAAACACATTGAACAAATATATGAGAATGCATCATCTCTTTCCGAAAAAACAGCGGTTCATATCAACTCGACATATCAGGGAGGGGGAGTAGCTGAGATTCTAAACAGTCTGATAATTCTTATGAATGATGTCGGTATCAAAAGCGACTGGCGAGTGCTGCATGGTGACCTTGATTTTTTTACCATTACCAAAAAATTTCATAATGCGTTACAGGGTGAAAACATCAATCTGACCAGCAAGAAAAAAGAAATCTACTATATCAATAATGTCAATAACGCCATATTCACTCATCTCAATCATGATTTCGTTGTCGTCCATGATCCACAACCACTTCCCCTCATCACCTGCTACAAGAAAAAACAACCATGGATCTGGCGCTGCCATATTGATATCTCAAATCCGATGAAAGAACTCTGGGATTATCTGAAATTGTTCATCCTCAAATATGATGGGATGATTGTATCAATGGAACAATTCAAAGAAAGAGATATCCCCGAAGCGGTAATGCCCCAACATGTCATCCGACCATCAATAGATCCCCTTAATCTGAAAAACAAAGACATCCCAGCATCAACCATCTCTAAATATCTAAACAAATCAGGTATCAGTGAAGAAAAACCAATCATCTGTCAGGTCTCCCGATTCGATAAATGGAAAGATCCTGAGGGACTCATTAAAATCTTTAAACTAATAAAAAAGAATATCGACTGTCAACTCGTTCTTGTTGGATCCATGGCCACAGATGATCCTGAAGGCCAAGAAATCTTTGAAAAACTCGAACAAAACGTTCAAGGAGAAAACGATATCCATTTGATTATCAATGCATCTGACATTGTGATTAATGCGTTACAACGGGCATCAACAGTGGTCATTCAAAAATCACTGAAAGAAGGATTTGCCATCACGGTCAGTGAAGCACTCTGGAAAGAAACACCGGTTGTGGCATCAAATGTTGGAGGAATACCCTCGCAGGTTCTTGATGGGAAAAATGGGTATCTGCTTGATGCAATGGATTATAAAGGATTTGCAGAGAAGATTATGTATTTGTTGAACCATCCAGATATCGCTCACCAAATGGGGAAACAAGGTAAAACACATGTGGAAAACAATTTTTTAATAACCCGTCATCTCACAGATTATATCGATCTAATGAAAAAATCAGTCTAATCTTATTAAGCAATTGTACACTATCTTCAGAAATCATTGATTTCTTCAAAAATTAATGCATCTTTCACTGGGGAGACACAGTGATACGGTAAAATAATCTCACCGTTTTCATTAACCTTGTATTCTTCGGAGTTAATATGAGTTGTGGGATCAATCAATAATGAAGTTATTGATCCTGTCTTATCATCAATAAGTGATTTTTTTATCACTCCGATTGGCATGCCTTGTTTACTTCTCACTATTTTTCCCGTCAGATTCTGCATCGTTTCCACCATTATTCCACCATATTCAATAGGTTTTTTGCTATAAGGATTTTATCCTTATACATTTTGAATTAAAGTCATAAATGATCAAATCGTCTTTTTTAACTCTTAAATAATGATTTTTCTCTCTTTTTATTATGATCATTATCAATTTCAGATTCCATTATATATAGGCGTAATTATCTGATGGGGGCTTTATCATCTTTATGATTAGACAAGCTTAGAATTGTATGATATAATCACTTCCATATTCCATAGAACCCGGTGCAAAAATCCTTTAAGTTTTTACCTAGGAAAAAATAGAAAAAACTAATTGGAAAACCTGGAACCGCTGCTGCTCTTGTATTATATAACACATCTCCTTTTTCAGGATTTCCAATGTTACTTTTTAAAATCTTCCAGGTTATGATATTTGCATCCTCTTCTATGACTCCATCACATTCCGGCATTGCATGCCATTGTCAGTAGGTTGCTCGTTGACCATTGCCGCATCTAAAGATGTTTTCCTGAAATATATAGGTATCATATCCTGCCACATAATCATTTTCTTGATGAGTCCACCTGACTGAAAGAACCGCATTTGTTTTCAATTTCAACAAATTCATCTGATATGAGATATGAAGATATTCAGGATTCTCTTCCTTTTCAAAAAACCAGACACGGATTATAATAAAAAAAGGGCAGTTCTGTATCATTTTGTTCATCTTCTATTTCTGGTTGCTCCTCGCTACCAGCAAAAACAGTGGTTGAAAAAATGATGGTAAAAAAACAATGCTGCTACAAATATAGATATTATTTTTTCTCTCATTTTTTTGGTCCCTCCCAAAGATATAAAAAAATAATGATAAATGCTTTAATTTAAACTTTTAGTTCAAAAATTAGCTCAAGACGATAAAATGTATATATAATACTAATTATGAAAAATTAATTAGAAAAAATCCCTTTATCACAAGATAATGCTATCTTTTTTCGATCACATGGGCAACCGATGATTAATTCTGATTATCAAAGAAATCGGATCATAGAAAAATCCGTGAATAATACTTAAATATCTTTTCCAATTTATCAACTCAGATGGATCGTATTGGCTCCTATCATCTCAAACCATTCTCGACCTTTCGACAAAACATGACCCTCATCACACATGAAGGATGGAAAAAACATAGCATTCATGCAATGATTGAAATAGATGTCACTGATGCTCGACAGCGTATACAAAACCATTATGAAAAAACAAAAGAAAAAATATCATTTACTGGATGGATTATCAAATGTGTTGCTGAAGCAATATCAGCACAAAAAGAACTCAACATACTTCGTAAAGGGAAAAAACAACTCATTTATTTCGAAGACATCGATATCGCTGTACCAGTCGAACGAATCATTAACAATGAACCAGTTCCCATGGCCTATATTCTCAGAAAAGTACAAGATAAAACAGTCGAAGAAATCACCGCGGAGATAAGATCCGTTCAACACCAAGAACTCAATGGGAAAAAACAGGTCCTCGGAGATCAATTTAGCCCTCTTGAACGATTTGCGTTCTCTGCACCCAATATACTAAAGAGATTTCTCCTCTGGGTGGTTAACCATCGACCATTACTGAAAAAGAAACACATGGGAATCATAGGCGTAACTGCTGTTGGAATGAAAGGAAATTTCCCAGGTTGGATTATTCCACTCGGTGGAACAACGACGATGCTTTTTGTGATCGGCGGCATACGTAAAAAGCCTGGAGTAATGAATGATTCAATTTGCATTAGAGATTACCTTCATGTCACCATTGCCGTGGATCATGATCTCATTGATGGAGGACCACTTGCACGTTTTGTTGATCGATTCACCCATCTTTGTGAAAGCGGTTTTTCCCTTCAAAAGCAACCCTCTACATAGGAAAAAATACCAGATATCAAACCTTACGTTATATCAACCTTAACAAGATCCCGATCAACTAAGTCGATACAATCATTGAGCCGGACGATGAGATCCTCATCAACAGTTGCTCTTTTAATCTGTTGTAACATATCAATGATCCGACGAAACAGACGTACCACATCACCCTCACGGTAACTAGTTAATTGCAACGTCTCCTGAAAACTATCTCCCCTACTCCAATGTTTCACAATCGCCATCATCCGTTTCAAATTAAGCTTATTGAGTTTTTTGAAAAAATGCGGATTCTGCCACAGTTTTTTACTTAATTCTTTATACTCCTTTATAATTCCTTTAAAGCTAAAATGATCATTTGGTTTACGTTCATAAATAATTGCTGCAATTACCTGAAGCAATTCAATATCACTTATTTCTTTATACAGCGGAGTTGCAAATAATTCACCAATGAGAATTTCCTCAAAATAAATGTTTTTCACAAATCTACCTTTCTCGGTAAGAGAACGATCATTGTTAAGATACTTCATCATTTGAAGTTGCTTACATCTTTTGGTAAATGATGTTTTCATCCGGATTTTTCGTTGCATCCTATGCTGTTTCCGATAGGCAAAGAAATTCTTTTTCAAAATAATGTCAATCTCTTTTTGTGAATAGGAATCGAGTAGATTCAAAATCGTATTATAGGACAATTGAAACTGACTCTGGATTGGTTCCGTATCGCTTTCAGATATCTGCATATAGGCATTCAGCGACGTTGCTTCATCAGGAATGGACACCACAAATCCCTCAGTGTCAATGCCCCGTCTACCTGCTCTGCCTGCAAGTTGAAAATATTCCTTTGCAGTGAGCAACCGAAAATGCTTACCATCAAATTTCCGTAATCCATTCAACACCACCGTTTTTGCGGGCATGTTAATGCCAACGGCAAACGTCTCAGTAGTAAATAAGACCTGTAAGAATCCGTGGGAAAACAATTCCTCAACAGCAAATCGCTGCTGAGGTAATAATCCAGCATGATGAAATCCAACCCCATTTTTCAATACCTTCATTAATATCTTCGTAGATGAAAGATTTTCAATCTTTTCAGTAAAATGTTTAGAGCAAATATACCTAATTTGTTCCTGGATAAATTCATCGGCAAATGATTTTCCCTGTTTAATCAATAACTGAGCTTGCTCCTCACATTGTTTCCTTGAGAAAGAAAAAACAATCGCAGGGAGTTTTCCTTTTAAAAGAGGAATAACATAACAGGGTGAAGGGCTTTTTTTCTTTGATTTTTTGCCCTTTTTGCGTTTTGATTTTTTCTTTTTTATTGATATTTTTTCCCGATCAACAAGACCTTTTTGTTGATCAAAAACGAATTGATGGAGTGGAACAAAGCGCTTGTTATTGATTACTACATCAACAGGATGATTCTTCAAGGTTCGAAGCCAACTGGCAAATTCTTCTGCATTTGGAATGGTAGCCGAAAGACAAAGGAATGGGGTGGATTCTTTACTAAACAGAATTGCCTCCTTTTATGCACTTGAAGAGGATGTGCTTT
>CAZQMI010000052.1:4436-16271 GCA_964594475.1 uncultured Thermoplasmatales archaeon | reverse complement strand
GATATTATCCATGAAATAATGCTAAAATATCTGCGTTAATTCTCGGACAGGCTCTATATATAAATATTATTGATAAATAATTTTTCTGTATCTTATGAATTCCTTTAGAAAAATGAATGATTTTCGTTTTTCGTTCATGTGAACAATTGAATTATTACCTTTGACTGAAAGCACTTGCAACCTATGATATTTATTTTTTTATTCGGGCACGGAGTAGACACGCTTTACACTCTGTTTTTGGTGTGGGTTCACCACAATGAATACATTGGTTTAATGGTTCAGGAGGATACAGCCCGAGAAGTACTTCACCAATGTTATCATAACTTTTGAGGATACTATGTCTTGTTCCTGGATTTTTTTCCTCAAGATCATAGATGATATCCTGGAATTGCCCTCGAAATGCTTCTTCTGCATAGGGGCAAACACCATCATGATAGGTGATATTTGAAAGAATGGCATATAATGCGTTTTCCTTTTCAGGGATGGTTCGTAAGGGCATCATGCGAGGGATGAGACCAGGTTGTTTTTTTTGATGGGGTCCTAATCGAGCTAATTTTTCAGTGTCTGCATTGACAAAATTCATTAGAATTGATTGAGACATATCATCAAGATTATGTCCTGTGACCAGTTTGTCAAGGGAGAGTTGCTTTGCAAGAGTGTTTAGACAGAACCGTCGAAATACCCCGCAGTATCCACAGGCACCAATATCATCATCACCTTTTTGTTTCAAAATTTCATCAAGAGTTAGTCCTATTTTTTCCTGAAATGAAACAACATAGTGTTCTACATTGATCTGCTTGCAGAATTCTCGAGCTATCTGAACACTTTCATCACGATATCCCTGGATTCCCTCATCAATGGTGAGAGCAACTAGATGGATGTGTTTTCTCTTTCCAAATATCTTATGCATCAGATGTAGAGCAACAAGACTATCTTTTCCACCTGATACCGCAATACCAAATTTTGTGTGTGGGGGTGTTTTCCCTTGTTTTTTAATATCTTTTTTTACCCGTCGTTCAACATAATGAATGAAATGATCTCTGCAAAGGTGTGTTCCATTATAGCGAATATAGCTAACCGCGGGTTGAGTACATTTACTGCATGATTTCATGGAAGATATGGTTACAATCAAATTCTTAAATAAAAGGATTAGGGAAAAAATATGCATAGAGAGCATTTATTCTATACTTAATCATATTGACAACTTTAATACCAGATGATTTATTACCCTGTCGTAGAAATTAGTAATCATTGATATCAGAAGGGGAAAAACATGACGATTGTTTTAGATGGCACATCACTTGACATTGAAAAACTAGTTGAAATCGCACGGAATAAGCAAAAAATAAAACTTCATCCTGAATCAGTTAAAAAAATCAAAAAATGTCGGGAAATGCTTGAGAAAAAAATCAATGCCAAGGAAATCATGTATGGGGTAAACACAGGTATAGGTGAGTTCTCTGAAGTCGTTTTAACCGATGAACAAGTCAAGGAATTTCAAAAATATCTCATTTATAATCATTCTGCAGGTATCGGTGATCCTGCCCCTATTGAGTATGTGCGTGCTGCAATGGTTGCTCGCATTAATGTGCATGCCCATGGTCAATCTGGTTGTCGATTGGAAATCACCAAGACCTTGGTTGACATGGTCAATAAAGAGCTCACTCCCTTTGTCTGTCAGAAAGGATCAGTTGGCGCCTGTGGTGATCTTGCTCCAATGTCTCAAATAGCTCTGGTTTTGTTAGGGGAAGGACAAGCATATTACCAAGGTGAATTACTCGATGGTAAAGAGGCGATGGAAAAAGCAAACATCCCCGTACCTGGGTTGAAAGCTCGAGATGGTCTTGCCATTATTAATGGATCAAATCTGCTCACGGCGATGAGCGCTATTTTTCTCTATGATGCCCAACATTGGTTGAAACAAGCTGAAATCGCTGCGGCAATGAGTCTAGAGGCATTGAAAGCAAATATGAGACCATATTCGGAAAAACTACATCTGGCAAGAGGTTTTTCAGGCGCGGTCACCTCATCAAAAAATATTAACCAGCTTATCAAGGGAGGAGATTTACAGGGAGGGATAATGAAAACAAAAGTTCAAGATGCATACTCCATGAGATCCACTCCTCAGGTCATTGGTGCCGCCCGGGATGCATTGACCTTTGCTAGATCTCAGGTTGAAATAGAATTGAATGGAGTTGGTGACAATCCTGTATTCTTTCCTGATGAGGATTTGCAACTTTCGGGTGCAAATTTTCAGGGAACACCGGTTTCTCTTCCCATGGATATGGCTGGAGCTGCTATTACGATGGTAAGTGTGATGTCTGAGCGAAGAATGAACCGGTTGAACAATCCTGCATTAAGTGAGGGGCTTCCAGCATTCCTGACCAAGGGTGCTGGCATGTTTTCTGGATTGATGCTCAGTCAATACACCGCGGATATGCAGATTGTTGAACAACGAATACTATCTGCACCTGCATCAATTCAATCCATTCCCGCTGCAGCGGATCAGGAGGATTTTGTCTCCATGGGTATGAACACGGCCATTAAGAACATGCAAATCCTTGATAATGCCTATGGGATCTTGGGTATTGAGTTCATGGCTGCCGCTCAAGCCCTCGATTTCAGGGATTTTCAGTTTGGAAAAGGGGTGAGCAAAGCAAAAGAAACCATTCGCAAGTATGTTGATTTCCTTGATATTGACAGACCACTTTATCCGGATCACACTCGGATGAAGCAGCTGGTGAAATCAAAAGAGATTCTCAATGAGGTCGAAAAAACCATTGGTCCATTAAGCGATTAATGGTGATATTACTTTTGTATTAATGCATTGATTTGTAGTTCAAATGCAATGGTTGGATGTTCCAGGTCGAAGGTGGTAATTGTCTTTGGATGCAGTTCTCCAAAGAACCCAATTTCATGTTCACCTTGAATAATTGATGCGCAACGACCGGGGATAAATGCAGGATGGTTTCGTTCAGCGATATCATAGGGTGTTCCTGTCTCCCTCAAGATTGCTTCCACGATGGATTTACATTCCGTAAAATGAGCTTTCGCACTGATTTTAATACCTGCAAGATGGGTGTTGTTTTTAAAATGTTCATCAACCACGATTCCTCGTTCGAAGATTTGTTGGGGCAGGGGATGATGTTTGTTATCTGCAAGGATTTTGAGAAGTGATGGAATAAGACTTACTCGTAGACAGGAATATTCTTCCCCAATGGGGTTTTTGATTTGCACATGTGCAGTCTGAGGTAATCCGAGACGTTCGAATTCATCTTTTTCGTTTGATATGGTAAATGTGGTGACTTCGTTGAATCCCAGTCCTATCATGATCGTTTGCAGATTATCTAGAAGATCTTGCTGGGAGAGTCGTTTGCCAAAAGTCAGTGTTTTAGGCATATCCAAGGTGAAGGTATCGTATCCATATCCCACGGAAACATCTTCAACCAGATCGATTTCATGGAGGATATCGGTTCTCCATGCCGGGATATGAGTTGTGATTGTTTGTTGATCTTGTTGAATTGCATCATATCCCATTTTTTCAAGGCAATTGGTAATCTCTTCGGCATTCATGTTTGTCCCCAAGATCTTGTTCACATAGGAGATGGAAAGTGTTTTTGTTTGTGGGCTGAGATCAGGCGTGGTAATGGTAGTATTTCCTTCATTAAGGGTGGTAGTATGAATCGTTCCGCCACGCTCTGAGAGAGCAGTGACTACAATATTCAGCGCATATTTTATGGCATCCTTGCTTGTCCCCGTGACATCGATGAAGAGATCTGTGGTAAATGGAGTGACTTCGGTTAAGGTCCCATTGATAATTGGGGGAAATGAGAGAACATTGTCGTTTTTATCGAGGATAATAGGATACTGATCTGCATCTTTAAGAAGATGGGCATAGGCAATTCCTTTTTCGTGATTGGAAAGGATGTCTTCAAGGGTCATTGATTCTGTTTTTGCTAAAGGAACGAATTGAATTGAATATGGATCAACTGCTTTATAGGTAAATGGTGGTTCTACTGGTTCGAAATTGTGTACACCGATTGCAACTTTTTTCCGGTTTCTTCCAATACCAAAATGTAGTTTTTCCTGAAGATCCATAAGCGACTTTATCAATTCGTCACTCATTGTAACGCCTGTGACAAGGGCGCATTGGATATATGGTCGAACGGTTTTCACTGATGGATCAACGGTGATGGTGATATCTGATGATTCAAGGGGGTAAGTGGTGAGTCCTTTTCTGAATTCAAAAAAGGCTCGTGATGCTCTTGCCAATCCTTCAACTGATGAAAGATCAGGTCGATTAGGGAAAAATTCAATACTTATCGTATCACCCTCGGCCTTGTCAAAATCAGCACCGATCATAGGAAGTCGTTCGATTAATTCATCTTTTGATATTTCGAATCCTAACAGGTTGATATAATCATTATAATCAAAGGTTACCACTGGCATATTGAATCCTGAATTAATGTTGTGGTATATTTGATTTTGGTGATGAATAATGCCCTCATCTCTTACTTGGAGATATGAAAAGCAGAATTAAAGGTGTATATGATTTCGAAGTTCCCATTAAAATCCAATGGAGATTTTATTATCTTAAATCATGATAGTTGAAAAGGTCATTTCCAATAATCTTTTATTTGATGATACTATTGTATGGGTCTTATTAAGGACCTTATATAATACTACTATGACTTTATGTCGATTATCGGGTTTAACATAAGCGTTTCATAGATACGAATTGCTTTATCTCTTTGAAGCCCCCCTGATCATTATCAGAGGTTAATTCAAGTGGAAATTGATACAGCAAATAGATAATTAAAAAATAATGTGTTGGTGATAGTCATATGGATATTCAACAGGAGAAAATTGCTACGCTTCATGATTTCAATGTCAATAAGAAGACATTAATGAAATCTGTCAGTGATGCTGTTGTTGAGCGCCCCGTTTCTGTGGTCATGCCCATGCTCTACCGAGAGATTAATAGTGATTCACTTGAAGTAATCAAGAAGGGATTAAATAAATGCACGTATTTAAAGGAAATCATTGTTCCACTTGCAGCACAAAATCAAAAGGAATTCAATCATGTGAAACGATTTTTTTCAGATTTAAAGGTCCCTCATTTGATCATGTGGTGTAATGGTCCCAAGGTAGAACGTTTGTTGATCGGGCTGAAAGCTGAAGGGATTGATTTATTAAAGTATCGTGGAAAGGGAAGAGATGTCTGGTTGGCATTGGGAATTGCTGCATTGAGGTCCTATGCAGTCATCTTGCATGATGCTGATATCATGTTGTATGATGAGATGCTTCCAACGAAACTTATCTATCCAATAGTGGAACCAGAGCTTGATTTCAAGTTTAACAAAGGATTTTACGCCCGGGTGAATACAGAAAAAGGAATCATGTATGGGCGTGTTGTCCGCTTGTTTTTGCATCCTTTGCTTGAAGCGTTGATTGAAAAACATGGCTCAGAACTGGATTTCGTTCGTTTTCTTTCTTCATTTCGATATCCGTTATCTGGGGAGTTTGCGTTAACGAGCGATCTTGCTCGTGATGTTGATATTCCAGGAAATTGGGGCCTTGAAATCGGGATTATGGCTGAGATGTATCGAAATGTGATTACCAAACGGATCTGTCAAACGGATCTTGGTTTTTATGATCATAAGCATCAGAAAATCGGCAATGAGGATCAAGGGCTTATCAAGATGAGTGGTGATATTTTAGAGACCTTACTTCGAGTACTCATCGAAGAGGATAAAGTCCATATTTCCTCTGAGTTCATTCTTTCATTACGGGTATTATATCAACGGTATGCCCAGGATTGTATCCGAAAATATCATGCTGATGCCCATTTTAATGATTTGAAATATGACCGTCATCTTGAAGAAAACATGGTAGAAGAATTTAGTAAACAAATCATGATTTCTGGTGAGAATTACATTAGAAATCCTGTTGGTCAGCGAATTCCGGATTGGCTAAGAACCATTTCAGCTCGAAAGAAAATCCGTGAACAACTCCTAGACGTGGTCATCATCGATAACGAGAAATAATGAGATAGGTGAGGAAAACATATGTATCAGGAATGGAATAAAGGCTTAGAACTAGACCCCAGTGTGGTTGAACAATGTAAACAGATGAAACCAGTGGATATCATGGTTGGTGTCCTCTGTAAAAACGTGGAAGCAACGATTTTGAATGTGCTCAATGTCATCAATGAAGGATTATATCGGTATTTCCCGGATCATAATCTTGCTATTGTGGTCTCTGAAGCTGAATCCTCAGATAATACCTCTGAAGCGATTAAATTATTTCAGCCCTATAGTACCATCAATACCATTGTGACCAAGGATATCACTGATGGTGGTAAAGGTGCTGGAGTGATGACCATTTTTGAAATCGCTCATGCTGCAGATGCCAAATGTGTCGTATTAATGGATGGGGATTTGTTAAGCATTAAACCAGGTTGGATTCAAACCATTGCTAACCCTGTAGTCTATGGTCGATCTGATCTGACGGTTCCTTATTACATTCGTGATAAGAATGATGGAGTAATCACAAATAACCTAGTATATCCATTTACTAGGACGCTCTATGGAATCGATATCCGCCAGCCCATTGCTGGTGAATTTGCACTTTCCAAAAATCTTTATGAAATACTTCGAAAACATCCCTTGTTTCCTCCAGATTTTGGTATTGATATTTTCATTGTCACCACTGCTGCAGCTGAAGGACTGTATGTAAAAGAGGGATTGTTTTCGTTAAAGATTCACGAGTCCACATTGCATTATCTGGAACCTGAAAAGTTTTTGATTCCCATGTTTCGCAAGGTCACAAGTAGCATGTTTGAACTTGCTAAGTACTATGAATCCTATTGGAAGCAAAGACCTGTAGCGTTTCGATCCAAATATCATCGGGAATGCTTCAGTCAGAAACCGATTCCAGTTAATGTTAATATAGATGATATGATGCAATCGTTTACCGGTGAATTTGAACATTCAAAGCAACAGTTCTATGAGTTTCTCCCTGAAGAGTTGGTTCAATCTGTTGATGATGTAGTTCATAATGGTCATCAGTTTGATGCGGCATTGTGGGCAAAAATCGTGTTTCATTATGCTGCTTCATATAAATCAGTAATCGATGAAGGAAAGAAATATACGTTGCTTGATACCTTGAAGACATTATGGCTCGGTCGCTTTGTCAGTTACGCTGAAAAAGTAAATGATATGGATATCAATGATGCAGAAAAGATTTTGCAAAGTCAAGCTGAGATATTTGAGAAACATTTTGATTATCTCAAACAGATCTATTGATCGATTATAGATGATGATTGTGAGGTTGATGTAAAACAATGAAAATCTATGCTACTGCAGATATTCATGGTGCACAGCATCGAATCAATCAAGCAATTCAAGCAATTGAATCACATCGACCGGAACTAACGGTAATTGCTGGCGATATTACTCAGTTTGGTCCTGGTGACATGGCCACACAGCTGTTAGATCAACTCCCAGGGTTGGTGTTGACCCTTCCTGGAAATATTGATACCGCGGATGTGTGGGAGGGAATTGATCATAGTCATGCAACAAATATGCATAAGAACCAAATTCTCTTCAAAGGTCTTAGTTTTGCTGGAATTAACGGAGTTGATGCTGGGGAAACTGAACTAGTGTTTTCTAATCAAAAACTTCGGTCATCCTTTGAACAGATGGATGTGCTCATCACACATGTTCCTCCTTTTGGTTTTCAAGATACTGTTTTTTTAGGAAAACACGCAGGAAGTAAAATGGTTCGAAAAATAGTTGATACCTTTCATCCCCGTTTGGTGATATCAGGTCATATTCATGAACGACCTGGTTTTATTACTGATGGTAAGACGACGGTGGTGAATGCCAGCATGGGCAAGAGAGGTCAAGGAGCACTAATCACGCTTAATGATTCCATTAAAGTGAACATGCTTGATTGATAGTAAGTATTGAGGCTGATGGGTAATTATTTAATGCTTTAATGGTATATTTTCCTCATCTATCTCATAGGTTGGTGGTGAGTATGTCACGATTGCAGACAGGTAGGAACCAAAAGATTGGTCTTCCTCCAGGATCATTAGTCCATATTGGAGAAAAAAGATCAGAACCAGTGAAAATAACTGTGTTTGACTATGATCAGACCATGTTCGAGGAAAAACAGCTTAGTGCAATAAAGGATTCTTTTCTTTACAGGGAAACGGAGACAGTATCCTGGCTGAATATCGATGGTGTTCATGATGCAGCATTGATTGAATCATTGGGAAAAGCGTTTGAATTACATCCATTGGTTCTTGAAGACATTATGAATACGAATCAACGTCCAAAAATCGAGTTTTTCGACCAGTACGTCTATTTAGTGGTTAAGATGCTTTCCTATGATGAAAAAACAAGGGAGGTCAACACGGAGCAAGTAAGTATCATCATAATGGAAAATATGGTGATTTCCTTTCAAGAAAGACCTGGTGATCTGTTTGATCCTGTTCGAGAACGGATCCGTCAGGGAAAGGGGAGGGTAAGACGGATGGGGCCAGATTATCTTGCCTACTCCTTAATTGATGCCGTTGTTGATCATTATTTTGTGATCATGGAATCAATCGGTGGAATCATCGAACTAATGGAAGATAAAGTAATCGATGAGCCAACTCCGGAGACCCTAAAGAAGATTTATCATTTGAAGGCAAATGTGATCGTGTTACGGAAATCAATATGGCCTCTTCGTGAATTGATTAATAGTTTTCTTCGTGATGAATCCATCTTTGTAAGTGATGCAATGACGGTTTTTCTCAGAGATCTTTATGATCACAGTATTCAGGTGATGGATACGGTTGAAACTTATAGGGATATGGTTTCTGGGTTGATTGATATCTATATGTCCAGTGTGAGCAATAAAATGAATGAGGTGATGAAAGTATTGACGATATTTGCATCAATATTTATCCCGTTGACTTTTGTGGCGGGTATTTACGGGATGAATTTTAATACAGCGGTATCTCCAGTAAATATGCCTGAGCTGAACTGGTTTTGGGGTTATCCCTTTGCTCTTATTGTAATGATTTTGATGGCAGGAATTATGCTTCTTTATTTTAAACGGAAACAATGGCTTTGATTGTATTCTGTGGTTCAGAAAAATAACAATTTCAAAGAAATGGTGCCAAGGCTATGGGTGATTGTGTTGCTGAAGAGTGAATAATGAGCAAGTAAGGCTAAATTGACAAATTTGATAATTTTAAAAAATATAAGAACAGATGAATCATGTAAGGGTTTGAGAATAATGGATCTAAACAAAGGCAAAAAACAGAAAATACTAGTATGTTCTGGTGGAGGAGCACATACAACATCCTATATCGGTTTTTGGAAATATGTTTATGATGAATGTCAGTATCGGCCGGATATCATTGTCGGTACTAGTGGTGGTGCATTGTTTGGATGTTTCATGGCTGCTGGAATTACAAGTAAAGAAATGCAAGAGGCGATTCAGAAATATCGACCTTGGAGATTCTTTCGAGTATCTCCTATAAAATGGGTAGCAGATTTCATTTTTTACTGGGGATTGGTTCGCATTAAAAAGATTCAACGATTGATAGATAATATCTTTTGTGAATATGGGATTTCTTGGGAGAGCTTTAAGGAAACAGAGTTTCAATGTGTGGTTACTGATCTAAATGATGGAAAACGACGGTATGTTCCACAGGATATGAAGATGGATTTATCTACGGCGATTTCAGCATCTATTGCAATTCCAGGGATTTTTGAACCAGTTTGGACAACTGTTGAGGATGGTTCAAAACATTGTTTTGTCGATGGAGGCGTATGTGAAGGTTATCCTGTGAAAGCTGCACTTCAACGTGGTCGTGAAAAAGTAAAAATCCTTGCTATTTCACCATTTGACGTTAGAGAAAATAGGGAATATACATTTCATCGGAAGTTACCCTATGCTCGTGCTCTGTATCGAACATTACTTGATGCAAAAGGAGAGGATATGATTGATTTACTTGATGATGAATTGGGTGATTTTTACTTGCCTACTGGTTTTGAGTCTGAGCATGTCCTAGATTTTGATTGGGATGTCATTAAAAGAAACATTGATCTTGGGTATAAAACAACAGCAAAGAATTCATCGGTAATTGAAGATTTTTTCAATAAGCAGGTGATCTGATATTAAAAATATCAAATATGTTATCAAAAATAAGAAATAAAAAAAATATAATAACAAATATGATATAAAAATGTTGATGATATGACTCTTCGTTTAATAGAAATTTATGGCATTTCAGAATCAAAGGAAAACATTGAATCTACTATAGATACATGTTCTATTCATGGTATCTGGCAGAACCATTTACCAGATAATATAATGGTGACAAGAATTCTTGCGGATTCGGATCAAACAGAATCTATTCTTGAACATCTAAAAGAAAAATATGAAAAAAACGATGATTTTCGTATCATTGTTCTCCCTGTGGAAGCATCAATTCCTCGCCCTGAAAAGCAACAAGAAATTAAAGACGAGGAAAAAACAAAAGACAGACTAAGTATTGAAGAGCTATATCAAAATATCATTGAACAAGCATCCGTTTCAAAGACATTTTTTTCATTGATTATTCTTGCATCTATTGTTGCAGCCATTGGTGTCCTTTACAATAACGTCGCCGTCATTATAGGATCAATGGTTATTGCTCCTTTTCTTGGAAGTAGTATGGCTTTATCACTTGCCACAACACTTGCAGATAAAAAACTCGCTCGGGAAGCTATTATTTCCAGTGTAAGTGGCTATGTCATCGCCATCGCAATCGGAATCATTTTTGGTATCTTTTTCTCAATTGATCCAAATGCAACAGAGATTCTCTCTCGAACTGATGTGAATCTAATGTATATTATTCTTGCTATCGCTTCAGGAATTGCTGGTTCATTATCTTTTACCAAGGGAATCTCTCAAGCATTAGTCGGTGTTATTGTCGCTGTTGCCTTGCTTCCACCTCTGGTGGTAACGGGCTTATTGATCGGATCGATGAACCTGGCTGAAGCATTAGGGTCTTTCTTACTATTCTCGGTTAATGTTGTAAGTATCAATCTATCTAGTGTCATCACCTTTCTTATTCAAGGTATTACTCCTAAAAAATGGTGGGAAAAACAAAAGGCAAAACATTCCATTAAACGATCTGTTTTCATTTGGACGATTATGCTATTTTTTCTCATGTTTTTGATTATCATCTATCAACTCATCGAAGGTGGAATATGAACATCATTGATGATAAAGTCCGCCAACATTTCTTCAATTATGTCTTCCAATGTTCTCTTGCAATTATTACATTGTTGTTTTCCTTGTTCTTTCTTGATATTTTAACGGAGACAGCAATCATTGCATCACTTGGAGCAACAGCATTTATCGTCTTTGCTATGCCTCAATCATATGCATCTTCTTCTCGCCGGTTATTAGGTGGATATTCCATTGGTATTAGTGTGGGTATCATCTGTTATTATCTTGGCACGGTGCTGATTGATTTTTCTGTTATTGCATCATTTACCACTAATTCTTTCCCGATCTTTTTTGCTGCCCTATCAGTTGGGCTTTCTATTTTTTTGATGACCATTACCAACACAGAACATGCTCCAGCAGCTGGAATTGCCCTTGGTCTCGTTATCAATCAATGGACGTTTTCTTCAATTGTTTTCATTATCATCGTGATGGTGATCATGACCATCATTCAACATGTTTTCCAGTCAAAGTTGATCAATTTGACCTCGCCAGATCTTTAGAAAAAAGAAGAGGGTATTTCCCTGCCTCATTATGCATTTTCGCCTTTAACAAATACCG
>CAZQMI010000052.1:0-4426 GCA_964594475.1 uncultured Thermoplasmatales archaeon | reverse complement strand
TTGTGTTGGAAATGCCATTTCAATTCCTTCTTTTTCAAAGGCTTTTTTAATTTTTAGATTGATTTCTTCTTGAATATCCATATAAACAGCATAATCCTTTGAATTGATATAATACACGATTTCAAAATTTAAGCTGAAGTCTCCGAATTCTTTGAAGTGAACTCGATCGACATCGGCGATATCGATAGTCTCAATGATCTTTTTAATTATGGTGGGAATTTTTTCTAGTTTTGAGGATGGTGTCCCATAGATGACCCCAATCTTAAAATTAATCCGTCGTTTCTCCATTTGTTTGAAGTTTCGTATCCGAGTGGTGATGAGTTCTTGATTTGATACTACCAGTTCTTCTCCTTGAAGGGTTTGAATACGAGTGGAGACGATGCCGATTTTTTTCACTGTTCCCGCATCATCCCCTAAGATGACGAAATCACCGATTTCAAATGGACGATCGAAATAGATGGTGAATGCACTGAACATATCACTAAGAACATTTTGTAAGGCAAAGGCAATGGCAATACCACCAACACCCAGGCCAACGAGTGCTCCAGACAGATTAACATTGAATGCATAGAGCACGAAAAGAATGGCAAAAATATAGACGATGGCATGAAGGATCTTCTTCATGACGAAAAGAAGATGTGCACTCATCTCTTTTTTCCTCTCCCGTTTTTTCTCAGCATACCAAGCGACCAGAACATTGATCACCCGGTTCACGGCAAAGGTGACAAGAATTATTTCAATAAGGGTGAAAATCAAGGCGATTTGGATTTCATATGGACTGAGAATGCTCAATGGAGTGAACGCATAATAGAATCCAATGACAATGACTACAAGATAAATCGGTAGTTTGATATTAGCAAGGATTTCATCATCTAGGGTGGTCTTAGTTTTTTTTGCCCATCTTGTAAATGTTTGTTCAAACACTCGATATACAATGAAACCAATAACGATTGCAAGCAGAACGATAAGACCAGAAACAATGAGTTGACCAACGATTGGTGTGGTATTAAAACCCATACTTTGTAGATAATCATTTATCATTTCTGAAACAGTTGCTGCATAGTTCATAAGAAAAATGAAAAAGAATGGGTTATTTGTGTTTTTCGGAATAACTCTTATTGCAGAGATCCAATCTGTTTTTCAACTGCGTTAATGATTTTTTGATGTTGGAGCAGATGAATGATGGTTTTGATATCTTCTTGTAATGCCCGGTCTGATTCTATTTTTGGCACTTGTTTTCTGATAAGATCATAGGCTGTTTGTATGGCTGATGAGGAAGTGAGTGGTTTTCTAAATTCAAGTCCTTGAGCAGCAGTGAGCAGTTCAATAGCGATAATTGTTTGAACATTTTCGATAATGGTTGGTAGTTTCAATCCAGCATTTGCTCCCATGCTGACATGGTCTTCCTTGTTTGCCGATGAAGGAATGGAATCGGTACTATTGGGATGACAAAGTGTTTTGTTTTCATTGACTAGGGCTGCTGCGGCATATTGGGGAAGCATTAGACCTGAATGAAGCCCATGTTTTTCGGTTAAAAATGCAGGAAGATCAGATAGATTTGCATCAATCAATCGAGCAATTCGCCGTTCACTGAAATTACCAAGTTCTGAAACGGCGATACTCAGAAAATCAAGTGAAAATGCCAGTGCTTGTCCATGGAAGTTCCCTCCAGATAGACTTTCTTTTTCTTCTGGAAAAAGAAGTGGATTGTCAGTTGCAGAGTTTATCTCGATTCCAAGTGTTTTTTTAACATTATTGATAACATCTTTTGAGGCTCCAAACACTTGCGGCATGCAACGCAAGGAATAAGCATCTTGTACTTTTTCACAGTGTTGATGGGAACGTATGATTTCACTGTTTTCAGTTAGGTTCCATAAGTTTTCTGCACAATTGATCTGCCCAGGGTGAGGTCTGAGTTGCTGGATTTCTTTTCTAAACGCTTGATTAGTGCCTTTTAGGGCTTCAAGGCTCATCGCTCCTGCGATTTGTGCTTGTTTCAATAGGATTTCAGCATCCCAAATAGAAAGACATCCTAGTGCACTCATTAGTTGTGTTCCATTGATGAGTGCAAGACCTTCCTTTGCAATTAAAGTCACCGGTGTGAGTCTGTTTTGTTTAAACGCATCAGTTGATGGTATTGTTTTATCATGATAGATAACAGTTCCTTCCCCGATTAAACATTGGGCAATATGTGCAAGAGGAATTAGATCGCCACTTGCCCCGATTGATCCCTTACTGGGAACAAGAGGATGAATTCGTGTATTCAACATGTCAATGAGGAGTTGTACTACGATAGTTCGGATGCCTGAGTATCCCTTTGCAAGCGAATTTGCTCGTAAAAGCATCATCGCTCTCACCACTTCAGTGGGAAGAGGTTTTCCAATCCCGCAGCAATGACTTCTAATCAGATTGATCTGTAATTGTTCCACATCTTTTGGGTCTATTTTTTCTGTTGAAAGACTACCGAAACCAGTGTTTATCCCATAGACGGTTTTATCTGAGTGAAGAAGGTCCATGACCAATTGCTGGGATTGATTCATTCGCTGTTTCGCTCGCTCTGAGAGCTGTATTTGTTCATAATCTCTGGATACTGAAATTACATCAGCAATGGTTAGATGAGTTCCCTCAAGTTCTATCATTTTGTTTTCCTATTTTGTTGCTTTATTTGGAATCAATGGAGATCGAAGATCTGAGGAGTTGATGACATCGATTGCTTCCTGGTATCCTGCATCAGCATGTCTGATTACTCCCATCCCTGGATCCGTGGTAAAGACTCGTTTGATGCGTTCATCACTTTGTTTGCTTCCATCACAGACCACTACCATCCCTGCATGAGTAGACAGGCCAATACCTACTCCTCCTCCATTATGGATCTGCACGTTATCTGCACCTGCTGCAGTATTGATAAGGGCGTTGAGCAGTGGCCAGTCAGCAATCGTATCACTACCATCTTTCATGCTTTCGGTTTCTCGGTATGGTGAAGCGACACTACCGCTATCAAGATGATCTCTGGTGATAGCAATGGGGCCGATTTGTTCTTCACGGACGAGTTTGTTAAGGGCTAGTGCAAATCGTTTTCGATCACCATATCCAAGCCAGCAGACTCGGGCAGGAAGACCCTCCCACGGGAGATATTTCTCAGCTAATCGAATCCAATTGCAAAGCACTTGATCAGTAGGAAACATCTCAAGAACCATTTTATCCGTAGTAAGAATATCATCTGGATCGCCAGTGAGTGCAAGCCAGCGGAAAGGTCCTCGGCCCACGGCAAGCATCGGCCGGACATATGCGGGGACGAAACTGGGGTAATCAAAAGCATCAGAAAGACCTGCTTTTTGTGCTTGCCCTCGTAAATTGTTTCCATAATCTACTGCGATTGCCCCGTTTTTCTGAAAATCAAGGATGGCTTTGCAGTGATATTTCATACTTTCAAGTGAATGTTTGATGTATTTTTTGGGATTTGTTTCACGCAAATCAAACGCTTCATGTAAATTCGGTCCAAAGAATCCAGCAGGAACATACCCATTGAGTTCATCATGAGCAGATGTTTGATCAGTAACTACATCTGGTTCAAAGCCTTTTTTCACTAAATAGGGATGGGTGTCAGCACAGTTATTGAGCACGCCAATGGAAAGTGCTTTTTTGTCTGCTTTTGCCTGTATTGCTAGTTCGATTGCATCATCTAATTCGGTTATTTTTTTATCGCAAAAACCAGCTTTTTTCCGCCGATCAATGCGTTTTTCATCGCATTCCACATCAATACAGACACCTCCCGCCATTTTCACGGAGAGTGGTTGAGCACCACTCATTCCGCCCATGCCACCGGTGAGAACGATTTTCCCAGTAAGATCATTTTTAAAATGTTTTTGTGCAAGAGCAGCAAAGGTTTCATAGGTTCCCTGAATGATTCCCTGTGTTCCAATGTAACACCATGATCCTGCGGTCATTTGACCGTACATGATCAGACCGAGTTTATCAAGTTCATTGAATTTTTCCCAATGGCTCCAGTGAGGAACGATATTTGCATTGGCCATGAGCACGCGAGGTGAGGTTTCCCAGGTTTGAAACACGGCAACGGGTTTGCCTGATTGAATGACTAAAGTTTCGTCATTTTCAAGCTGTTTTAACCGTTCAATTATGGCATCATAACTCTCCCAGTTTCGTGCAGCTTTTCCAGTACCACCATAAATAATTAGGTCTTCAGGAAGTTCAGCATTTTCAAGATTATTTTCGAGCATGCGAAGGATTGCTTCTTGCCTCCATCCCTTACAACGGAGGGTGTTTCCTCTGGTTGCTTGTATTGTTCTCCCCATAAAAATCGTGGATGAGTAACTTGGGGGAATTACTTAAATCTTTTTTTAAAAAAAATCACAATTTTCATAATGAGAAAGGAAGGATGGCTGGCCTCACTAGGAGGGGATGGGAT
>CAZQMI010000051.1:0-16374 GCA_964594475.1 uncultured Thermoplasmatales archaeon | reverse complement strand
AAAAAAAGAAGGAAAAAAAAACAAAGCTAACAGATAAAAAAACACAGAATACAAGCAAGCAAGAAAACATAAAACAAGACAGAACTGAACCAGAACAGCTTTCTGAGCAACGACTTGCTGAATTAAAAAAGGATGCATTGGATCACAGTAAAGTCATCAATCCTGATGATTGGCAGGAAATTGATTTCTATGAGCTGTATCCTCCATTTGTGTATATATCAGTGATGAGAGATCAGGAAACAAAGGATAGACGATATCTTGTCCTAGAACAACAATTAACCAAAGAGGAAAAAAAACAATTTGATTTCATTTTAGAAGCCCTGCAGACCTATTCCATCAATGTCGAAGAAATCGAGGGAAATGGATCATCTGCCGTGTTACAAAAGGAAGTTGATGAAATCATCGAAGATTACGGGCTTTCTATCACTGAATCCTCAAAGAAAAAGATAATGTACACCGTTCAAAAGAACCTGTTAGGTTTTGGAAAGATTAATCCATTGATGAAAGATCCTCACATCGAAGATATCTCCTGTGATGGTGCAGGACTTCCCATATTTATATATCATCGAGACCATGGTTCCATTCAGAGCAATATCCAGTTTGTCGATGAGGATGAACTCTCTGGTTTTGTGATGAGATTAGCCCAGAAATGCGGGAAACATATCTCTATTGCTCATCCCATGATCGATGCCACCATGCCCGATGGATCCCGCATACAGATGACCTTAAGCACCGAGGTCAGTACCAAGGGATCGACCTTTACCATACGAAAATTTAGAGAGCAACCGTTCTCACCAACTGATTTGATCAGATTCAATAGTTTTTCATCTGAGATGATTGCTTATTTCTGGTTGGCCGTCGAACATGGAGTAAATGGATTGATTGCAGGTGGCACAGCCGCTGGAAAAACCAGTACGTTGAATGCCATGGCGTTGTTCATCCCTCGGGAATCAAAGATTGTTTCCATTGAAGAAACCCGTGAGATCAACCTCCCTCATCCCAACTGGATCCCGGGAGTTTCCCGATCTGGATTCGGTGATGTGGTCGCAGGAAAGATGGCTGGAGAAATCGATCTGTATGATCTAATGAAGGCAGCACTCAGACAACGACCTGAATACATCCTCGTCGGAGAAATACGAGGAAGAGAAGCCTATGTCCTCTTCCAAGCCATGGCCACCGGTCATACCACTTATTCAACCGTGCATGCGGATTCCACTAAATCATTAATACATCGGTTAGAAGGTGAACCGATCAATATCCCACGGATAATGCTTCAATCCTTGGATGTGGTCTGTTTGCAGACCATTGCCCGGGTGAAAAACAAACGAGCTCGTCGCTGTAAGCAGGTCATTGAAATCATCGACATCGACCCTACCACTAAGGAAATTCTTACTAATGAGGTATTTCGTTGGGATCCCATTGAGGATACCTTTTCCTATTCAGGTAAAAGTTATATTTTGGAGCAAATCAGAAGTGAAACCAATCAAAGCCGTGAGGAAATTACTGCTGAATTAAAACAACGGGCCAAGGTCCTTGAATGGATGGTTGAACATAACATCCATCTCTTTGATGATGTCGCCCATATTACTGCTCAATATCAGGACCATCCCGATGAAGTGATGAAAAAGGTGAAGGGAGAAACATAACCGTATGGCAACTTACTCGGTCTTATGTGATCATTGCAATAATCCTATCAAGGTTGAGGGTAGTCCAAAGAATACGCTTAAGATTCAATGTAATCGATGTAAAAAGGATAACAAGGTAACGGTTTCCTCCGCAGACATTGAGGAACTATCGTTTTATGCCCTTGATCGTCCATTTTCTTTTGCTTCCATTGTGAGAAATAATAAAACGTTGAAAAAACAATATCGAGTGTTAGAACCCATCCTCGCTGAGGATGAACGACAGGTTCTTGATTTTGTTCAACAGCAGCTCATCAGTGAACTCTCTGTTCGATTTGACCAGGTCAAGCATGGAGTAGAGCACATTCTCAATGAAACGTTTTCGAAAATTGTAAAGAAGCATGGTATCTCTCTTGATGAAATGCTTCGCAAGAATCTCTTTTATTATATTAAACGACGGTTTCTTGGGTTTGGAAGAATCGATCCGTTGATGAAGGATCCTCATATCGAGGATATCTCCTGTGATGGTCAACATACTCCTCTTTTTGTGGTGCAACGTGAGTTTGGGTCACTTGAGACAAATATTTCATTTGTTTCCGAAGAGAATCTTTCTTCTTTTGTAGTGAAACTAGCGCAGAAATGTGGTAAGCATATCTCTGTTGCTGATCCCATGCTAGATGCTACTATGCCGGATGGATCAAGGATTCAGATGACCTTGAGTGGTGAGGTGACTACCAAGGGATCGACCTTTACCATTCGAAAGTTCCGTGCTGATCCCATTACTCCTGTTGATCTCATTGAGTACAATACCATTTCTCCAGAGTTATTAGCCTATTTATGGCTCGCTGTTGAACATGGCTATAACGCGTTGATTGCAGGAGGCACAGCAGCTGGAAAAACCAGTACGTTGAATGCCATGGCATTGTTCATCCCTCGGGAATCAAAGATTGTTTCCATTGAAGAAACACGTGAAATCAACCTTCCTCATCCCAATTGGATACCAGGTATTACTCGGTCGGGATTTGGTGAAATCGTCAATAATCGCATGGTCGGTGAGATTGATTTATTTGATCTGATGAAGGCAGCACTCAGACAACGACCTGAATACATCCTCGTCGGAGAAATACGAGGAAGAGAAGCCTATGTCCTCTTCCAAGCCATGGCCACCGGACATACCACCTATTCAACCGTGCATGCGGATTCAGTAAAGGCACTCGTGCATCGACTTGAAGGAAAACCGATCAATATTCCCCGGTCGATGCTGCAATCACTTGATATCGTTCTCATTCAAACATCTGTAAGAGTCAATGATCAAGCGGCTCGTCGTGTCAGACAAGTCGTTGAACTGTTAAATGTTGATGTGGAAACGCAGGAAGTTCTTTCAAATACTGCGTTCACTTGGAATTCATCTGAAGATTCCCTTGCTTACTCTGGGAAAAGTTATATATTGGAACAAATCAGAACGCAACTTGATCTTTCATCTGAGGAAATGCTTAAGGAAGTGCGTCGGCGTAAGGAAATATTGGAATGGATGCATAAATATGATATCAGAGAGTTTACGGATGTAGCAAAAATTGTTGCAGCGTACAATGAGAATCCTGACGTCTTTTTTCAGCAGATTAAAACCGATCCTAAAAAGGCAGCGAAATCATCGATTCTTGATGAAAAAAATGAAGAGAAAAAAGGGGAAACGGATTCTGTACAGATGAATGCTCATGATGAAAGTCAATCATCCTCAACCACTGAAAAATCAGTGATTGCAACGGTGAGAAATGTATTTTCGATAAAGAAAAAAAAGAATGAAAATCCTTCTGAAGGTGGGTAAAAAAGTATGTTGAATAAACTTCAAAAAATGTCCTATAAATGGTTCGGTAGTTTTTCGAATGCGCATGTCAGTGAAAAACTAAAACATGATCTTGCCAGTGCCCATATGAATGTAAAAGCGGATGCCTATCTTGCTCAGGCCATCCTTTACAGTATTATTGCCTTGCTTGCTGCACTCATCATCAGCGTAGTCGTTTTACTATTGCTTCCTTCACTTCTATCCGGGCAACTCTTATTTGTGATACAACTGCTGTTTGTGTTTCTTCCATTATTAGCTATGGGTGGTACGTATGCAGTCTATACTATGATTCCTGCAAGTAATGCTAAAATGCGGGGAAGAAAGATTGATGCGAATCTATCTTATGCATTGAATTTTGTATCAGCGATGTCCTCAGCGGGGGTGACGCCAACAGAGATCTTTAAAAGTCTTTCAAAGCAATCAATCTATGGTGAGGTACAAAGTGAAGCAGCCTGGATCTATCGGGATGTAGCAGTGCTTGGCAAAGATATTCTCACCTCCATTCGGGAGAACATGAAACGAACGCCATCTGAACGATTTAAGGAGTTTTTACAAGGACTCATTGTAACTGTTACCTCTGGCGGGTCATTGAAAACCTATTTTTCAGCTAAAGCACAGCAATACATGGTGGAAAACAGACAACGTCAGAAGCAAACCATCGAGAGTCTGGGCATCATGGCCGAAAGTTATGTAACAGCGGCGGTGGCAGGAATTCTGCTTTTGTTTATCGTCATTCCGTTGATGATGATCATCAGCGGTGACACCAGCCAGATGATCTTTTTATATGTCATCGTATTTTTGGTGGTTCCTTTGGTTCATATCGGATTTGGGTTTGTGATCAGACTGATGTCACTGGAGGGATAAAAACATGGTTGAGATTCCAAAACCAGGATTTTTTAAACGATTGATGATGTCTGGTGATCTTCCTCGTATCATTGTGTATTCAGTTACCATTGTCTCAGTGGTGGTGTTTTGTATCCTTGGTGTTCTTGCTTTGTTTAATATTGTCACGGTTGCTTCATCTGTTGATTTTTTTGTGTTCGCAATCCTTGCAGCAACAGGTGTATATGGGATGTATGAATATATGCATTATCGACGTATCTATCAAATCGATAGTGTGTTTCCTGATTTTGTTCGAGATCTTGCCGCTTCTCGAAGAGCAGGGATGACCTTTACCAATGCCATTCTATTTACCTCAAAGGGTAGTTATGGATTATTAACCGATGAGATCAAACGCATCGCTCAACAGATCTCCTGGGGTAGTAGCGTTGAGGAAGCGTTGAAATCGTTTGCCAATCGCATTCGGACCAAATCCGTGCGACGGACGATATCCTTAATCATTGAAGCAAGCAGAAGTGGTGGAAACGTTGCAGATGTCTTGGATGTAGCCGCTGATGATGCCCGGGAGATTAAACAACTTGAATCTGAACGGCGGGTGAATATGGCTTCCTACGTGGTGGTGATTTATGTGTCCATGTTTGTGTTCATGGCCATTATTGCCATGCTCGCAGCAGTGTTCATTCCCACGATCACCGGTGAAGCTGCACAAGGATTGTCAACTGCGGTTGGTGGTCAAGGTGACATTAGTCAATCTGGCATTATTCAGGTGTTTTATTTTGCAACCATTGTGCAAAGTGTAGGCACTGGAGTAGTCGCCGGGGTCTTTGAAGATGGGCACTTGCAATCCAGTGTGAAACATGTGTTTATCCTGTTGTTGGTAACCTGGATGGTTTTCAAGTTTATTGTTGGCGTTGCTTGAATAAAGAAGGAAGATGAGGAGTCAGTGAAGAGATTCAATGAAGCTTGATAATACAGCAATCAATGAAATCATTGGAACGATGCTATTGCTTGGCATCACTATTTCATTGTTTAGTGTGGTCTATATCTCAGTGTTCACCCTCGACCCTGTTGATAAGACTCCGCTTGCTAATATTGCAGCGAGTATGATTGAAACGGAAACAGGTGATGATATCATTCTGATGAAGCATCTGGGTGGAATGCCGGTTTCAGGTAATGCAAAGATTGTTATTAATACGGGTAACATTAAAAATGAGGTGGCAGTGAGTTCATTGCTTGCTGAGGATAATGACCAATGGACTGCAGGGTCGACACTTCGTTTAAATCAGGGTGATATCACCGGTGTCTTCGTTGAAGTGAGTTTGATTGATACTGATAGTAATGCGATTATGATGAATCATCAACTTCAAAATGGCAGTCGGACCCTCAGACCAAGTGTGAGAACCCTTTCTGCTTCTGATGTTACCCTCAATTCTGCTGAGGTGCATCTTGTCTATGATTTCAAGGGTTTTTCTGGTGAGGTCTTCTTTGAATACCGTCAGAATGAAGCTTCCTGGATTGAAACTATTAAGCAAAGTGGTATATCGGGATCTGGAACCTGGCAGGTATCCTTATCTGGTCTTGATGAAGCGACAACATATGAGTTCAGAGGAGTTCTTAGTTATAATCATCCGAATAGTGAAACAGTGTGTGGTGAAATTAAAGAATTCACTACCTTATCTTTGGAGATGAACACCAGTGTTGATGAAATAAGCCCATTCACATTAGCATCTTCTGAAACATTGATCACCGCTAGTTCCTATGGAGCTATTGATCCGCAGGATACCACGCTTTTTTATCGTTTTTCATCCTATAACTCTTCAGTTCCTTGGTGGAATAATTCATGGGAAAAAAGGATGCGGATCAATGTGGAAACTGGTCCGAACACACCATATCAAAATTATTCCGGGTATACGGTTCAGTTCCCCATAGATATGACCATCGGCGATTTCAATGCCGATGGATCTGATCTTCGTATCGTATTTTGGAATGGATCTAATCACAGTGAACTTGATCGACTGATTATTGATAGTGGATCTGCTGATGCAGCGGTCCGGTTTCAGCTTCAGGATAATATCTCTGCACAAAGTATTGATCAGCGTTATTTTGCTTATTATGATAACCCTGAGGCAGTGAATCCTCCATCTGATAAATCAAAGGTGTATCTTTGGTATGATGATGCTTCCATTGATCGAATCAGTGAGTATGTTCAAGGAAGGGTTGATGAAAGTAGTCATGGTGGAGGCTGGCAGGATTCCTTGGGCTATGATGCTGCGGGGTATTATACTTTTGATACCGATGATAACCATGCGGATAGTCTAAGACCAAATCATGTTTCGGAAAGAGATGTCTACATCGAATATGAGGTCTATCAGATCAATGCATATTCCAGTGATATGACGAGTGGGCCATTGCTTCGTTATAGTGGTAGCGGATCTGGTGGATCTGAATCGAGTAATCATTGGTATGAATTTGCTTTAGCAGATTCGTCGTTTCAGGGTGGAAAATACCCGTATCATGATGATATCCTCGAAGATGACCGTAAAAATAATAAAGTGGTCGTGGAAAATGGTGAGCTGGGGGAGTTTCCAGCAAATACCTGGCAGACTATTGGACTAGCGGCATGGGGTGTTAATCCAACCAATCTGAAGACGTTTTATAATAATCAGAGCGGAGGATGGAATGGGTATCGGTTCGCAGGAATTGATGATTCTGATGATAATGAACAACCCGGTCAATGTGGGGTATGGCTGCAGCAGGATGCGGGAAGACTGAGAAATATTCTGATAAGACGATATGTCGAACCAGAACCGATCCTTACATTGGAATCAGTGGAGCAGACTGAGTTTGAACCATGGATCTCCGTTGGAAATGATACTGGTGGATCTATGCAATGGACTTTTTCCTTTGTGAATGGATCTGGGTTTTATGAGTTTTATAGTGTTGGATGGAATAATTTGATTATTGCTTCTCCAGAAAAAGCTCCGGAGACAGCAGATACTCGATGTGAGTATAATGGAGGATAAAAGAAATGATGAAGAACATGTTGAAAAAAAGAAGGCTACATGATGATCAGGCCGTTGTTGGCGTAGTGGTTACAGTATTATTGATTGGACTGGTGGTTGCAGTGTCGGTGATGATTAATAATGTATATGTGCCGCAGTGGCTTGAGGAAAAAGAAGCAGTGCACATGGATCAGGTGGCCAATCAGTTCTCACAGTTGAAATACTCCCTTGATATTCAATCTGCATTAGAGGAACCCACGGCGATGTCTAATTTTGTCACTCTGGGAAATACCGAGATTCCTATTTTTGGTGTGGGTCGGACTTTTGGGAAAATCGATATTTTTTCTGATGTCTGTTCCATTAACATTGAAAGCAATGAAACCGGTGAGACCATAGTTAATATTGGAACCATTGAATATGCATCGCAAAACTCTTATTTTGTGGATCAGACCTATGCTTATGAAGGAGGGTGTTTGATTTTGAATCAATATGATTCAGATATGATCATTGCAAAACCGACCTTCATCGTCACTACCTTTGGGCAGAATATCTCATTTTCCGTGGTTAATATAACATCTACGGTTGGAAAAACCTCTGCAGCAGGATTTGGTACCTATCCAGTTCATACCGAATACTTGTCAACAACAGTGGTTAATTTTACTAATGTGACCAATATCACCGTGAATACTCGCTATCCAAATGCCTGGAAGATTGCATTTAATAGTAGTCTGCAGGGATTTCTGTTCTCCGGATTCTCCTATAATTTCTCCTATGCTGAAGACCAGGTCATTCTCCATTTCGATAATCCAATTAACACACTTAACATGAAAAAAGTAAAGATTTTTGCACAAATAGCACCAGGATGGATAGAAGGATAACATTTAAATATTATAAATGGAAAATATGTTAAAATAATAAGGTTTGGTCTTGTACTATGAAAAGAAGATATTGTCAACATAATGATCATGGCGTGAGCGTGGTAATCGGATCAGTTATTCTTCTGGCCATTGCCATCGCAGCACTATCTGTCGTGTATTACACCGTGCTTTCAGATGATGGTCCATCTGAAGCCATTATAACAGATATCGTGGGAACCGTCGAGGGAAAAAACATCGTTTTAGAACATCGTGGAGGGGAACCAGTGAGTCTTGATACCACTATTTCCATAACCATTGGTGGAACCACTGAAGATCTCACAGCTAAGGATTGGTTGTCTGAGGAAGCAATAAGCGATGGGATCTGGAACATTGGTGAAAGAATCATTTATCCCTTTGAATATGAGGATAGTAGCTATATCAATGCTGATATCATGGCTGTTGATCCCGAGGTAAACGCCATAGCTTTTTATGGAACCCTTGATCTAAAAGCTGTCAGCGACGTTGAGGTTTTTGCTACTGTTGATAATCCAAATCCAGCAATAGGTGAACCCATTGCACTTACTGTCCAAGTCACTAATCCCATGGGGTTAATCAATGCTTCAAATATTCAGTTACGCGTGCAATTTCCCAATGGTATGAATTATATCAATTGTTGGGCAAATGTGGGGGATTATAATCATTCCACGGGTATCTGGGATTTATCCGGATTTGATTTCAGTAGTGGAATATTGCCTGAGTTAACTATTAATGCTACTGTTGATGAAGTGGAAGGTGAAAACGCAAAAACACAGATGGCGTTACTCTTTGATTCATCAGGCAGCGTGGGAAGTTCTAATTATGAATTGATGAAGGAGGGGATGGCCAATGCCATTGAAAATGATGAGGTATTTCCTCATGATGGATCGATTGAGTTAACCGTAATAAATTTTTGTTGCCGACCAGAACCATATGGTGCAAGTGGTGCAGATACCCCTGCATGGGCTGAAGTTTTTGCCAATACACCCAAGATCGTAACAGAGGGAAATTATGAACAAATCAACAATGACATTGTTGCTATGCCGTTTTTCACAGGTTGGACGGCAACGGCCTGTGGGTTGAACCTGGCTGCTGATGAATTAGTTGATTCACCCAACAATCCATTGAATGGTGGAGAGTTTGCTCGTCAAATCGTGGTATTGATTACGGATGGATATGCAAATATTGTTTGTGATGATGGAAGCACAACTGATACCGGTGAAGGAGGTGGAGGTCATGAAGATGAAGCGAAAAAATCCGCAGAAGAAGCTCGTGATCGGTTATTGAACATGTTTCCGTTTTATCCTAATGAAGATCAGATTCTTGCCTTGTCCCTTGGTCCTCATGCTAGTGATCATTCTCCATGGATGAAGGATGAACTCGTGTGGCCTGAACCTGGAAGTTATGGTGAACCTGATCATTTTGTCCCCGGTTGGGTGAGAAATGTAAGTAATTATAATGATTTTCAACAGGCGGTAGAGGAAATGTTTGATACCGTGTTTAATAGTATACAGGTTTCAATCGAGGTTATTGAAAGCCAGCCTGCTGATCCAAATCCGACGAATAATAAGATACAAGTGATTATTACACCAGAAGAATAATACCAGATTTCATAACAATAAAGAAAGAAATATAGGAGGAAAAGATGGATGGGATATCAGAAAAATAATTCATTATATTTGATAACATTTATGATATTTTTTATACTGATTCTTATTTCATTTTCTTGTCAGGGAAAAACACTATATGTTGATCAATCAAATGAAAACGGACCATGGGATGGAACATCTGATCACCCCTTTGCCTCAATACAAGATGCCATTGATTCTGCCTCTGCTTTTGATACCATTAGCATTGCTAAGGGATTGTATCAAGAGTCTATTATCGTTGATAAATCACTTGAGATTATTGGATCTGCTGATGAAGTCATCTGGATATCTGCAAATGATCAGACAGACCCAGCAATCACGATAACAGCGGGTAATTGTTCGATAACTCAACTTCTCATTACCGATGCATCTACTGCTATTTATTTACTGAATGCATCAAATTGTTACCTATCTTACAACACAATACAGAATAATGAAATTGGAATTAAAATTTTAAATGATTCAAAGGAAAATAGTATTGTTTATAACAATTTTGTTAATAATACTCAACAGGCCATAGTATATAGTAAAAATGATTGGAATGCATCAGACATGGGTAACTATTGGGATAGTTATACCAATGATGATATGAACAATGATAGCATTGGTGATCAACCTTATTCATTATCCTCTCAAAATAATACAGATTATTATCCAGCTATGAATCCGTTTAACCAAGACCCAATCGTTGCCTTCTCATATACACCACCCTTTCCTACTACTGCGGATGCAATTTTATTTGAAAGTAATGCAATTGATGTTGATGGATATCTTACATCCTGGATCTGGGATTTAGGAGACAATATCACTACTCTCAAGAGTAATACTACTCATCGATTTAAATCAGCTGGGTATTACACTGTTACGTTACATGTCACTGATAATCTTGGTGGGAAAAATACCGCAATAAAAAACATAACAGTGCTAAATATACCTCCAACAGCTTCTTTTACCATTAATCCAATGAATCCAACAGATGTCGAAGAAGTCAGTTTTACGGACACCTCGACTGATTCTGATGGCACGATTGTTTCCTGGATGTGGGATTTTGGAGATAATGAAACATCAACAGAGCAACATCCGTTTCATCAATTTCCAGATGATGGCCAATACACCGTGGTTCTCATGGTTAAGGACAATCATGGTGCTTCCTCAAATTATTCTACCGTAGTTCCCGTTTCAAATGTCCCTCCAATCGCTGATTTTTCCTTTACCTATTCAAATATAACCGCTCTTACCAATCAACCCATCTCTTTTCATGATGCATCAACAGATCCTGATGGAGATATTGTTTCAAGGGAATGGACATTTGGTGATGGGAGTAATACTTCAGAAAAATATCCTGCACACACCTATAAACAAAAAGGAACGTACACCGTTACCCTTACGATTACTGATGATGATGGGGTAACTAAGACTAAAACACAGCAGATCACTGTCAGTGATACCATTCAGAAACATGAGGTGATCACAGAATTTTCATTGTTTGACGCTGTGTTTGTTGTCTTTCTAATATGCATGATAATTATTGTAATCGTTCTCAGTAAAAAATATGGATAATCAACTATGATGTATGTATGATTGTATGTAAAATTAACAGTATTTGCATAATAACGAAACATGTTTAAATAAAATAAAGGAAAAGATAATTAATAAGAATCAATTTCTATATTGGGTATGGATGGTGAGTATGAGGAAAATAACACAGACCAATCATAAAACAAAAAGTTATTATAACCTGCATAGTCACCTGCAGATAAACTATTTATATCAATATAGTGTTGATATAATCCTAGGAAAAACCAATCTTAGGATAAAAAATTTGGAGAAGATGGGATATGAAAGCAAATAGAAAATATAAAGAGAATGAGGAAGCAGTTTCTGCAGTTATCGGTGTTATCCTAATGGTCGCAATCACAGTGGCAATAGCTGCAACAGTATATGTCTATGTAAGTGGAATGATCGGTGGTGGAAGCCAAACAACTCCAACAATCTCATGTACTACCGACGCTTCTGCTGACAAATTAATTGTAAGCAGTGCCGAAAATGGGATTGACTGGGATGACATTGAGATAAAAACGGATACAGCTAATGCAACATTATCGTTAAATGGTGGCGCTGCTAATGATACTGGAACGACTTGGGTTACTGTAAGTAACACTAATTTTGTCTCTTCAGGAGATGTTTCAGCAGGAGATTATTTCTTAGTCGCGGGAACTGATGTTGAAGGTGATGTAGAAATAACTATTAGATATTCTCCAACAAATGCATTGATTGGCACTTGGAAAGTAAACGTTTAAAATTACAAGTAAATATCTAAGGAATAAATAATTCCTTTATTTTTCTTTTTTTAATATTCTTTTAATATTGCCTTTTCATAATTATTTTATCATTTTTGGGTGTGAATTGTAAAATAAAGATTTATAACCATAATAAACAAAATAAGTTGTGGTGAGTTTAGGATGAACGATAAATCTTCAACAAAGAATATAGACTATTCTAATATCTGCAAAAAAATTGATCAAACCCTGTTTTGTGTTGAAATTGAACGACATATTAAAAAGAAAAATGAACAATATCATAAGGGATTAAAATCAATTTCAAAAAAACAGCAATCAAAAAATTATCCAGGGATAATTAGGAAAAAAGAAGGAAAAAATGCAAAAGTTGAAACCATTACCATTCCTTCTACAGCAAAGAAATTGATTATCACCCTTGAAACCTAATCAAATTTAAAATCAAAGAGTTTATTAAGTCCTTTTTTATCTTATTATGTGGTTATTCAGGATTAAATTAATAGCCTTAGAACCAATTATTGGGTGCTGGGATGAATAAAAAGAATTGGAGGGAAGAATAATGGTCCCTTCCATTGAGACCAAACAGAAGATTGAATGTCCTGAGTGTGGAAAGGAGATGTATCGACTTCCGGGAAGCTCAGAACCAATTTTTGTTTGTCCGAAATGTGGTAATTCCATTGATGCCGTTTATGATGATCAGAACTTTTTTGAAACAAAAGATCGGCAAATTGATGAAAAAGATCATTTGATGAAACGGTTATTTCCTGATTATTTTATGAAAAAATATACTAAATTTCAGACTTTTTTTGAGTTTATATCAAAATCCAATCTGATCAATTGTGATCTTGATGATATTTCCCAAGCAACATTTGAAAAACTTCCTAAAGGGAAATGGGACAGATTCGTTCGGGATAATACCTCGTTTTCTTGTTGGGATGAAATGTTTGATTGTGCTGTTGAAAGGTATCTAAAAATGTAGTTGGAACCTAATTAAAAAAAATTCCTTTTTTTCATAGAGTAGCAATTTCCAAAATAAGAATTATTGAAGTATTTTTTCTTTTTGTCAATCTTACAACACAGGTTTATATCAAATCGAGTTAAAAACTATGATTACCACAGGCATCGGATGATGATAAAATGGGATCATATAAAGAAAAAGACAAAGAAAAGATTAAGCAACAGCTAAGAAAGAAATTAAAGGATAATCCATTGGTTTCAGAGATATATTAAGATACATCTCTTTTTGATGCGACACTACATATCTTTATAAAACACTATAAGTACCATGAATGGTATCGTAACCTCTTATGCTGTATTTCATCCATGGATTAAATGGTATTCCAGATAATTGGCTTCCCTGTATTGATTTTTTTTCTAAACAAGGTCTTGCAAGTCGTGCAATAGATTTTCGAAAAGATAAGGATCTACAAAAGACACAGGTAAAAGATTATGTGGATACGATTTCATGTCAGGTCGCTGAACATGATGTGTTAATAGGTCATTCCATGGGAGGACTCTTAGTTCAGAAGGTCGCTGAACAGAAAAACATCAAAGCAGGTATTTGCATCTGTCCTGCACCACCAAAGGGAATCTCTATGAAGAGTATTTCCTTATTTGATCAGTTGAAATATATTCCTTATATTGTGGGTAATCGACCGTTCAAGATTTCGTATTCATTGGCTCGAAAACTATTTTTAAATGGTATGTCTGAAAAACAAGCTCGATTTGCATATGAACGATTACATGAGGAATCAGCAAAGGTAACCTATGAAGTAATGAAAAATAAGACCGAAGTGGATGAAGCAAAAGTGACTTCACCGTTGTTTTTTATTTCAGTTGAAGAAGATAAGACATGCCCACCGGATCTTGTGAGAAAAATCGCTGAAAAATATGATTCAACGGTAAAGGTCTTGCCTGGAAGTCATTATATTTTCGCTCATATTGATCCTATTAATCAAGAACTCCTTCGAATTATTAAACAGATAAGATATACTGAATAAAACAGAAAAATCGTTTTTATTGGAAGTGAACACCTTTGAGTAGAAGAAAAATCCGAAGGAAACAACAACAAGAAATTGCAGGACATCGGATGAACATTCTCTGTTTGCAGGCTGAAAAACAAGCATTACAGGGTCATTTTCACCATGCAGATCGATATATCATGCTTGCCAGAAGGATTTCAATGAAAACACAAACACCAATACCCAAACGGTTCAAACGTTCTTTTTGTAAACATTGTTATCGGTTTTTATTACCCGGTGTAACAGGGCGAGTGCGAATTCAACATGGAAAAATTATTATGTTCTGCACGTACTGTAAACGATATCATCGGATACCCCTTTATCCGAGGAAAACATCGATTGGATATAGTAGGATTTAAATAAGGAATGTTTATTACCGATACCCTACGTTCACTATATTAGTTTATCATATGGAGAAATGATGACGATGACCACAGCCTATGATGTCCCTGCAAAAGCATTAATAGATAAAGTTGCAGCTGAACTTGTAAAAGATGATACCTTTGCCATTCCAGAGCAAAATATTTTTTCAAAAACTGGAGTGGATAGAGAAAACGCCCCGGCAAATCGGAATTGGTGGCAGGTTCGCTGTGCTTCGATCTTCCGTAAAATTTATATGAACAATGGAATTGGAATCGAAAAATTACGTGCATATTATGGAGGAAAAAGAGATCGTGGTTCCAAACCATACAAAGCTCGAGCAGGAAGTGGTAGCATCACCCGACGAGCAGTTCAACAGTTGGAAAAAGCTGGATATATCACCAGTATAAAAGGCAAGGGACGTGTTGTCACTGGTAAAGGGAAGTCATTTATGGATAATCTTTCTAAGGACATTTTGAAGTCCATAAAAAAGGATTACCCTAATTTGGATAAATATTAAATAGTATTGATATGGTGTTTAGAAGAAGGGTTCTCGGAATATATGGATGAAGAATTAGAGAAACTTCGGAAAAAACGATTGCAGGAACTGCAGCAGCAACAATTGCAGGATTCCATGGACGGTCAAGAAGAACAACAAAAAGAATATGAGGATCAAAAAAAGCAGATTCTCAGAAGTATCCTTACCTCAAAGGCAAAGGAACGACTGGGCAATATGAAAATTGCTCGGCCTCAGATCACTGAACAAATTGAGAATCAATTGATCATGCTTGCCCAAAGCGGTCGGTTGAATCAGAAGATTACTGATACTCAACTCAGGCAGCTTCTGGCAAAGCTGATCCCGAAGAAACGGGATATTAACATTAAAAGAAGGTAAATGTTATGTCAACACATAAGTCACTTGGAAAAAAGATACGGTTGAATAAAGCGACGAAAAGTAATCGTCGGGTTCCAGCATGGATCATGATTCGGACGAACAGACGTTTTACCCGTCATCCGAAAACACGGCATTGGCGGAGAAATAAACTGAAAAAAGCTTGATTACTATGGCAGAAGAAACAGAGAGAATTTATGTTATTCCCTTGAAAAACAAAGGGTATACCTCATCAAAAGCAGCTCCAACCGCAATGAAACGGGTGAAGCAGTATCTCACCCGACATATGAAGGTTGCAGAAGCCGATATTTGGATTGATGAATCATTGAATAGGGCGATTTGGAGCCGGGGGAAGTACAAGATGCCCAGTAAGATCCGGGTGAAAGCCGTCCGCTTTGAGGATGGAGTAGTTGAAGCCTATCTCCCAGAACTTGAGTTTACCAAATCACGGCGTGAGATCCTTCAAGAGGAACGAGCTAAGAAACAACCGATCCTCCGAAAGGAAGAGGAAGCTGAAGAGGAGATAGAAGAGGAAACCGGTGCTGAGGATTATGATGTTGTTCCTGGTCCTGATGGTGAAGTAAAAATCAAGAAGAAGAAACCCTCCAAGAAAGAGGAAGAAACCGAAGAGGAACAGGAAACTGACATAGAAGACACTGAAGCTGAAGCTCAGCAAGATGAGGAATCTGAGGATACCGCTGAGGAAGCAGAAACTGACATAGAAGACGCAGAAGGCAAGCCTAAAGTGGATTCCGAAGCTGATGAGGGCGAAGAAGAAATAACAGAGAGCACTGAAGAAGACAAGAAAAAAGAATAAGTTTTTGTCTTCATTTTTTTCTTTTTTTTTAACGTCAGACAATAAGGAGAGTATCTTTATTTTTTCTATCCTTTATAATAAGATTAGTGGGTTAAAGTTATATAGGCTGGATACTTGTGTCGAAAAGAATCAAGAGTA
>CAZQMI010000050.1:0-17047 GCA_964594475.1 uncultured Thermoplasmatales archaeon | reverse complement strand
TCATAGGAAGCAGCATAAGTGTAAACGCGTTTTTCAATCAACAACACCACAATCGGTTTGTTCAAACAGAAAACCATCAAATATCATTTTCATCACCGCAGGTTACAACAACCGAATTATTTACCACCATCTCACTTGAAGAATCTACATCAATGTTGAAGCATCCTGGGGAACCAACACTTCCTAAAATGACAAAGACCTTTGTTTTACCAATCGGATCAACGATAACCGATCTGAATATTCAACCCCAAGAAACAAAAACACAGAAAATAGACGGAGCAATCCTTCCAGGATCACAACCGATCATAGGAGATCAAACAACTATATCCTCCGATCACCCATCAAAAGAAATCTATGAACAAGACTTACTATATCCACCAACTCCTTACACCGTCAACAAATGTGTTGGATTAAAGGATAATCAACATGTGTTGTTTTACACCGTACAGTATTATCCAATCAGATATAATCCCGTTCAAAACATGATAACTCATTCGGAATCATTCGATATTACCCTTGAATACATCGCACCTACAAATCCAGTAAACGCGAAAACAAATAATGAAAAAGATTTGTTAGTGCTATGCCCAGAAATATTCAAAGAAGAAATTCAGCCCCTCATCACTCATAAAAATACATTTGGAATGAAAACCTACGGGAAAACGTTAGAGGAAATCTATACCGAATATACAACAGGTGAAGATCAGCAGGAAAACATCAAACTCTTCATCAAAGACGCCATAGAATCAGAAGGAATTACATACGTAATGCTCGTAGGTGGCATGAAAGGTCAAACCGGTGAATGGTATGTCCCAGTTCGCTATGGACATTCTGAATATGAGACCTACTTAACCGACCTCTATTATGCAGACATCTACAAGCAGGAAGATGGTCAACTCGTCTTTGAAGACTGGGATTCAAATAATAATGGAAGATTTGCTGAGTTTTCAGAGGAAAGTATTGATATCATCGATGGTGCTCCAGATGTATATATTGGTCGACTTGCCTGTCGATCAGAAAAAGAAGTCACCACTATGATCAATAAAATCATTGCATATGAAAGCACCAAAGCAGAAGAATCATGGTTTAACCATATGCTTCTCATCGGAGGGGACACCTATCCGAAATATGGAAATTACACTGGCTGTGAAGCTGAAATTGATACCAATCTTTCCGCAAGTTACATGGATAATTTCACCTTTAACAGATTATGGGCTTCAACTGGAACCCTCACTGGAATGTCCGTCGTTGAAAATGCCATCAATGATGGCGCTGGATTCATTCATATGGCCGGACACGCAAATCCCGCAAGTCTTGTCACCCATCCCCCATTTAACAAATCTGAAGAAATCGTCATCATGGAAATGTATAATTTCTTCAAACCATTTCACATTCATCCAAAATTAACAAATGATGATAAATTACCAGTAATCGTTGTTGGAGGCTGCCATAATAGTCAATTTAATGTCAACACCCAAAATTTTATGAAGGATCTCTTTGAATATGGCATTCAAAAATTTTTCTTTAATCCACCATATAAATACTTCCATATGGAATGGGTACCAAAATGCTGGAGCTGGTGGCTGACCAGTAATCCAGAAGGTGGAGCAATCGCTGTTATGGGAAACACCGGTTATGGTATGGGGCTTCCTGGGGAACAATATGTCACTGGATTAGATGGATGGTTATTCCCCCGGTTCTTTTATCACTACGGACAAGAGAACAAGCAGTTTGTCGGAGAAGCTCATAGCCTCGCAATCACTGACTATGTCAATGAATTTGATATCAATAACCTGCAAGAAACAGCAGATCGGCAAATGATTCAACAATGGGTGCTACTCGGCGATCCAAGTTTAATGATAGGCGGATACGAAACCTAATTTTTTTCATTTCTTCTTTTTTACTCTCTCTATTTCTTTACTCAAATAATTATTAATAGACAATAATACCAAATCTCATAATCAATCAAGAATCCAGGTTTCATTATAACGTATTAGTAATGAGATTATACATTAATTCAAAATGATTTTATCATATCTATTAATAAAGGAATGAAACGATGATTGATAACCACGATTGCAGGGGATCAGAAGCCCAATCGATATAGTCAATAACTTCAGTATTTGATTTATATGAATACCCATTCTTGTTGTCCTTTAATAATTCATCCCAATGAGTATCTTGACAGAAATCAAGGTTAGCATCCATATACGTTGAAATTTGATCCTTTGATGAATAGAACAGCGAAAGCCCCCGTGATCCATTCTGGTTTTCTCCATGACACTCAGCAATAATGATTTGAGAAAGATACATGCTGATATTGGTAATCATCTGAGATATAAAAGGATCATCTTCAAGTGATTGATACTGATTCATCAGATCCATTATATCTAAAAGCCAACTTCCTTGAATGAACCGGAATTTCTTGGATTGATTCTTTGCGTTCAGCCATGTCTTATAGGTATCATCATTTGATTCGAATAGATGCAAGCAAAGATCATCAAATGATGAAACCAATGCTTCAATGTTATCCGTTTGAACGGCACTAATCGTCAAATCCTCATAGAATTCATTTGGATTATCACAAATCAACTGAACAATCTGTTCACCACAGGCAACCGTCGATAGATCTGACCGATTGTTCAACAGCTCACACATATCATCAATCATTCCATACCAATCGTTTCCATTTCCAGATGATTCACTTGAAACATAGACATCACAGTAATCACGTAATTCATAGACGGCTTCAATTCCACCCATTTGACAACTTCCGATAAAACATAACAGATCAACACCACCGCTGCTGCTCAGAGCATGTTGAAATTCATCCATAGTAAGCGGATCTCCTCCACTAGAATCATCAGGACACACACCATACCATCCATTGGCATGGGACCAAATGCAGAGTTGATATCGATCAGCAGTATAGTGCTGTTTTCCATAATTGATAAAATCAGCAAGCGTCTGTGGATCACCCATGTTCACCTCTCCGTTTTCTTTCAAGAGAACGGGTTCATGATTTTCATTAATATAAAAAATATGTGCTGGATCTCTTCGCCTGTCCTGCAGGACCAATACATTTAAGTTATCATCTGAAGCAATTTCATTGATAAATTTATTATTTAAAATATCTATATTTAGCAGAATATTCCACCAAGGATTCGACGTATCCGCATCAATATAATACAATGCAGTCCATTTCTTAGTGGTATCATCATTGTTGGTTGCTTCTGAGAACTCTTCATAAGAAGCATTTATCTGTACTGAAGCCAATATCAAGAATATAACACATATCGTGATACAAACATGTTTCCCGCTTGTAAAGGATTTCAATGGTTCTTTCATGGATAAAAACCCTCCATTATCTTAAATAATCGTACTCCCTTTATAAAATACTTTCTTATTAACGAAGATATAAAACAAAAATTAGTACTGAACTAATCTAATAACGCGAATTTCTTGCGCAATAGATCTACTCATCGCAAACGTTTTTTCATCGATACCAATAACGAGAAGACCAAACGTTGAAATCACTTATACGATCTGTCCCTTATTAATCATATTTTTAATACTTATTCTTTGTTCACCCCCAGTATAATCAAAATCAATGATCCGTGCATATTCTCCTGACTTGAGTTCATGAAGCATTGTCATTGTAATCGTTCCTTCCTTCAAAGACAATATAAACTTATCCTGACCATTGAATATAGTCAACCTGGTCAAAACTGACCAGGTATTGATCAAGAGAGACAGTAAAAATATTTATAAAAAATAAATTATATTAATTTTGGTGTAGCGTATGAATCATAAAACAGTCGTGGTAGTTGTACTATTGATTATAATATGTTGTTCATCTCTTCTCTCAGGGTGTCTTTTTTCAAGAAACACCGGCAGGTTAAGCGGAACTGTGCTTTTTAGTTATACCTCACCAGCAATGAAAGAATGGCTTGATCATCCAGGTAAATCCTATGTGCAAGCATATTTTCTCTTTCCGGATGATTTTGCATCAGATATCATCTTTGGCATCGATCAGGAATTTATCGAGGGAGTGGATGACCCAATCCATTTTCCAGGTGCAGATTGGATGGCTCTTGTGGGGTTAACAAGAGATGGGATCCTGAATGTTCCCGTTGGAACCAATGAATCGTTAAATGGTACACCAAGTGATGCATCCGTCTGGGAGCATATTGATCTTAATATAACGCTTCAACCCAACACCTGGTATTTCATGAGAGAGGTAGCTGATTTTAATAATCGAACCTTTGAATCATTCACTCTTCAAGGACCTGATGTAAACAGCAGCGTAGACCTCAGTGAATTCTATGTTGATTACCCGAATTACATCCCTATTGATCAACGATCAATGACCTATTATGTATATGCCGTTCGAACATATCATAATATGCAACCAGGAAGCACCATCATCTATTTTGATGATGTAGAAGCAGGAATTAGTTCACCAGATGGGTTCACAACAGTTCTTAAGGATGGATTTGAAAAACAGAATTCTATTTCGGATTTACCTTTATCCCTTCCAGTCACACCGCTCAATGAGATTAGGGAGAACTATTGGTACAAGGAAAACGATCTTGCGCTCCTCTCCGTTACGACAGATCAGGTAAGAACCGGTGATTTCAGTTGTGCCTGTGATGTAACCTTTAAAGGTTTACGATCGAAACAGCCACTTTTTTCGTTTCTCAGTTCATCTATTCTAGACAGATAAAAACTGATTTTTTTCAATTTTCGTCATTTTTTCACCAAAACTATAAATAGGACGAATGATAGATATACTACATGCTAACATGTATCAAGGTGATGGAAAAAATGTTATCTCAATGTTTCAACTGTAAGAAAGTCTATCGAACATGCAAAAAGAGTTGTCCCCATTGTGGAGCATCTCTTCACTTGATCTGAAGGAAGCGTTGAAAAAAAAATGAAATTTAATATTAAGAAAAAATGTCCTCAATGCAAACATAAGTCATCATTAGATTTTCGCATTTGTCCTTATTGTGGCAGAAAAGTAAGAAACATTAGAGGAAAAAAACTCATCTTTCAAGAGAAAAACTGCTGAGAACAGATTCTCTTACTACTGCAAACTAAAACATCGTTCTTTTCTTCCACGCTTCCAAAACAATCTTACGCAGTTCATCTTTTCCCTCCGCTTCAAGCCAGGGACCAGTAAAATCACATTGTTCAGCTAATTGGGCAAGCCACATCAATACATGCCAATAAAAATTCTTCTGATCAGTTGATGCAATCACTACAATAAACGCATGCATGGGCCGTTCATCCTTAGATACAAAAATACCCTTTTTCGATCGAACCAAGACAATCTCAAACTGATCTCTTCCGTCAATCATATGAGTAAAAATACCAACTCCCGGATGAAGCAGCATGCTGTTCTCCATTTTTTTACATCTTATCAATTTATAAAGCTTATTTTTATTGATGCCCGTTCGTTCCGTCAATCGATCAGCAATCAAACGAGCAAAATCATCAGGAGCAAGCAACTTATTCAAATCAAGTACCTCACAGGTCTGTAACAATCGATCAAATCGAGCTTCCCCAATATCATCCCGGTCAATCATGATTTCACGCAGTTCTTCGTCCACGATATAACCTGTTTTTTTCATACCGGTCACTCGTTCGATGATATGAAGCAATGAATATTCACGCCAGATCTTGTCCCGAGCAAAGAACCAATACCATGCAAACCCAAAACAAACAAAGCCACCAGCAAACACAATAGGAATCAAACCCATTCCAATGATAAGTGCAATCAACCCAATAATACCGGCGATCTGGATATAGGGATACAAAGGCGATTTAAACTTTGGCCGATAATGACGGAGTTTACTTTCCCGCATGATAATCAGCGAAAGGATTACCAGGATGAACAATAGAATCTTTAATGTCGATGCGGTTTTCACCAAGCCTTCAAGATCTAAAAATAAAATAACCGTAATCATGAAAATAGTGGTAAATATAACTGAAAATGCAGGCGTTCCTTTTTTTGAAATCCTGGAAAACACCTTGGGAAGCAGATGATCCTTGGCCATCGCCATAGGCCCACGAGACGAAGCAAGCAAACCGGCATTCGCCGTTGAAACAAAGGCAAGAATTGCGGCAATACTCATTAACAGACCCCCGATACTCCCCAGCACCGGTACGCTTTCAGCACCAAGTGTTACAGGTGTATTTGCCGTTCCAAGCACAGAGGGATCAACCACCCCCACCGTTACCGCCACCACAGATATATACAATAATGATATCAATCCCCAAGAAAGAAGCATTCCTAATGGAATCGTTCTCCCAGGTTTCTTCACCTCCTCAGCAACGCTGCTAATTTTTGTCAACCCACCAAATGAGATAAAAATGAGACCTGCAGTAGAAAACACTGAACCAAATCCATAGGGGCTAAAATCAGAGAAATGATCAGTGCGAACGAAAAAGAGCCCTGTTACAATATACAACATCAATATAGATATCAGGCCGAGGACCAAAATAATTTGAGTTCTGCCACTTTCTTTTACTCCACAAAGATTAATCACTGCAAACACAAGACAAAAAAACACCGCGATGAGTTTAATTTGAAATGAATCAAAGAAAGGATTCAATAATACTGCAAAAATACCAATACCAAGTAATGCAAACGCACTTTTGAATGCAAGAGAAAACCAAGCAGCAAATCCACCGATGGTTCCCATCATCGGACCCATGCTGCGGTCAATGAAAAAAAAGGTACCTCCTGCTTTCGGCATGGCAGTAGCAAGTTCAGCCTTTGAAAGCATCGCTGGAATGACCAGAATACTTGCAATAATATATGAAAGGATGATAGCTGGACCTGCCTTGGTAAAACCAATACTAGGAAGAATGAATAGTCCAGAACTAATCATTGCACCTGAAGCGATACAGAACACATCAAGTAAACCCAAATCACGTTTTAAGGTGCCTTCACAATCTTTTCCCATCGGTTCGGAAAATGAAAGCCTCTAGTCCTTATCAAAATTTCTGTGCTCAGATCAGTCATACTTCCAATCTATAATTTCAACAGAGTGGACTATATTTTTATAATTTGACTGAATATGAGGTAAACCCTTCGTATGAGGAACAAACACATGAAATTTCTTCATCTATCCGACGTCCATCTTGGTCACCGTCAATATAACCTGGCCCAACGCAGCCAGGATATGTATCAATCATTTCTTGACACCATTAACGAAGGTATTCAACAATCTGTGGATTTTGTTGTTCTCTCCGGAGATTTATTCCATCATAAAAATGTCACTGCACAAACCCTAAATCATGCTGAATATGGATTAATACTGTTCAAAAAACAAGACATCCCAACCGTTCTCATCCAAGGAAATCATGACGCTAAACTATACAAGCAAGATATGACCTGGCTTGAATATCTTCATAGAAAACAAACATGTGTTCTTTTACAAGCAGACATTACAGAATCAAATCTGTCATTTCAACCATACGAAATGGAGAACCCAGGATCTCATGCTGGATTCATCGATATTGGTAACGTTCGCATCTTTGGTTTGCAATACTCAGGGCAACGAACCAGTGAACGATTACGGCTTATCCCTCAGGCAATCCAAGAGGTAAATGATACATATGGAAAAAAACAGTGGACACTTCTGCTTGGTCATTTCGGCATAGAAGGTCACATTCCCGGAATCACTGGTGGTATCTGCATGGAAGATCTAACACCTCTTAGATCAACAATAGACTATCTAGCCCTTGGCCATCTTCATAAACAATACACTGAGCAAAACTGGATATTCAATCCAGGATCATTAGAAGCACACAACACCAGAGAGGCCACCTGGGACCTTGGTTATTATATCACAGATCTAACAGGTGAAAAATCTATTCAGGCCACACATCATCCATCGAAACGACGCCCCTTTTATAAAATCGAATTCTCAGTAGGAAGATTTCAATCCAAAGAAAGACTCATGCATGGATTCAAACGAAAACTTGGAATTGAACAACAATACCTTGAAAAGGTCCTGCAAGAACCACAATATTTAGATCAGGGCAATAGGCGTCAGCCAGTGATAGACCTGCGATTACGAGGGCAACTTCAGTTCAGTCGATCGCTGTTGGATCTGGATGAACTCATTCAACTTATCGAAGAAGCAACAAATGCACTTAAAGTCCAACCAAGCGATGCCACAGAATCCATTGAAAGCGGGGAAATCATCAATGAAATCGAAGGGGGAAGAGAGGCAATATATGATGAGGACGGCCAGGTCAATCGAGGACGATTGGAACAAGCAGTCTATCAGATGAAGGCTGGAGAAGATGCCCGCTTTTCGCCTCAAAAACACAACATTGCAATCCTTCTCACCGAACTAAAAAACGAACTACTAGCAAACGAACCACCTGAAGATATCGCTTCCACCATTCAGAAAAAACGAAAAGAATTATTCCCAAAAGATGACGAAATAAAAGAGGAATCAACATGAAGATTCTCTCTGTTTCACTTCAGGATGTGAAAAGCTATGATGCACGCTCCCCGTTCATCAGTTTTCATGATGGAGTGAATGCCATCATCGGAGAGAATGGATCAGGAAAAAGTACTCTTTGCGAAGCAGTGGGTTTTGCGTTATTTGATCATCTGCAACCCTACAGTCAGCATGATTTTGTCAGAGACGGTAAAAAAACAGGAAAAGTTATCGTCACCTTTGAATCTGACTCCGATGGAAAACAGTACCGAGTGGAACGAGGTGTGAACCAATCACGCTATGAAATCTATGAAGAAAAAACAGGTAAAAAACTCGATCTTCATGGAAAAGAAGAGGTGTTACTATGGTTAAAAGACCAATTTGGTGTTCCAGAGAACATGAACATTCAAACCCTTTGGAAATCAAGTATTGGGGTCCCTCAGGGAAAATTTACCAATGATTTTGCAGAAACACCGGCCCATCGAGCTGAACTCTTCAATCCGCTCCTTGAAGTTAATGTCTACCGGGATCTTTGGGATAAGATGAGAGGGGTTACTCATGTTCTCTACCAGCAACAAGACCGACTTTCTGATCAAATCATTCGTTTAGAAGCAAATGTGGACGATCTCAACGATCTCAATAAACAAGCACAGAAACTTGCTGAACAAATAAAAACGACCAAGAAACTCATCGAAAACCTCACCGCTCAGATCAATGAAGAGCAAAAAGAAAAGAAGCGATTAGAACAAATTGAAAAGGAAATAAAACAGCAGACTCATCAACTGGAATTACAACAAGGAAAACGAAAAGAAAAACTCAGTCAACTCCATGACAAGCAAAAACAGTTCCATGATGCTGAAAAAGCTGAGAAGCAAATGAAAACCCACCGTCAAGGGTATAACCAATATATCGAAACGGGCAAGAAGCTGGATGCCCTTGACCAAAAGAAAGCAAAAAAAGAACAGCTTAACCAACAGTTCCTCAATTTGGAAAAAAAACTTAGCTCTCTGCAACAGAAGCTCTCACAACTCAAGGAATATGTAACCATCTCTGAGAGCAGTAAAAACATTATGGATGAATTAGAACCCAAGAAACAGCAACAAGAGAAATTAGAACGATCCATAGCTGCCATGGATCAAAAGGAACTTGAAATCAAGGAGAAAAAACAACAACTCAAACACATCAAAGAAAAAATATCCAACCTCAGAAAACGATATCAAGAAATCACACGACATATCAAAAACATAGATGATCTAGCACCCATCGCAAAGGAAAAAACCAATTTAGAAGACAAAAAAGACGAGCTACTCAAAAAACAAACCGTTTTGCAGCATCAAATAAACGACCATACTCAGGCTATTGAATCATTATCTGATCATACAGAACCAAAATGTCCAACCTGTTCTCAATCATTGACTCCGAACCAAAAAAAAGACATTATCACCGAAAAAAAAGATCACATCACCCATCTTAATAAACAGCTGAAGGACATTAAGAAAAAACTTGCAAGCTTAACACCTAAAATACAACATTCGATAAAAGCAGACAACGAACAACAACGCTTACCAGACCTCAATCATCAGGTCACGGACATTCAATCAGAAGCTGATGAGTATAAAAAACAGAAACAAAGTCTTGATGATTCCATCAAATGTCTACAATCTGAAATTGCTGAGAAAAAAACACTTACCACTCAACTGGAGAAATTAGAAGATCCCAAGAAGAAATACCAGGAGGCAAAGATACGGTATCAGGATTACAAGGGACAAGAAAAAGAGCTAAAATCAGTCAACCAACAAATTAAAGACATTCAAAAACGAAGACAAAAACTTTCTGAAAACCTGCAACAATTCAATGGACTAGAAGAAACAATCAATACCTTAAAGGAAAAACAAAGAACTCTACAATCATCCTATGAAACATTTATCCAAAACAAAAATGCTGCAGAGAAAAAAACGATAATAAAAAAACAAGTATCTGCACTTGAACACTCAGTAACAACCATCAAACAAACCATTGACACCATCACTGAAACACTGAAAGAAAAGAAAAAACAATTTGATTCATCACAGTATCAAACCCTTCTAAAGACCCTAGAAGATCATCGGGGGCAATACATCAAACTCGAAGAACGAAATAAGCAATGGAGCTTACAAAAAAAAGAAAAAGACAAACTCATCAAGGAAAAAAAACAAGCAAAACTACAATTAAAAAAACTCAAAACAGAAAAACACTCACTTTCAAAGGACATTGAATTTGCCCACTTCCTCCGGGAAACATTCAAACAAACCAGGCCGTTAATCACTGAAATTCTGGTCCAAGAGATCAGCAAACAAGCAGATCGGATTTACCGAAAGCTCAGGGGAGTAGCCTCCGAACAGCTCACCTGGACAAAAAACTATGAAATCATCGTTACCGAAAGTGGAAACAATCGATCATTTCATAAGCTCAGCGGCGGAGAACAAATGTGTGCAGCCCTCTCCGTTCGGCTAGCAATCTTAAAACTACTCAGCAGGATGGATATCGTCTTTTTAGATGAACCAACCATGAATCTTGATGAACAAAAAAAGGAAAACCTAGTCAGCCAACTGCAAGAACTCACCGGTTTTTCCCAAATCTTTGTCATCAGTCATGATGAGACCTTTGAAAGCATGACAGAACACATCATCACCCTTGAAAAACGTCAGGGATCAACACAATTACTACGTCATTTTCAGGGCGGATTCTAGCTTTTTATATCCCGGATGATACCATATTCGATACCAAAACCATACATTGATAAACGGTAACTTAATTCTGTATCAGACAATACTTCTTAAAACAATGAAAAAATGGTGATGCATATGCAAGAAATATTTCCTTTTGAAACCATGATTATCATTTCAAGTCTAGCTGTCTTTCTTCTCATTGGTGTCATCCTTCGATCAAGTTTTCGATTCTTTCAGAAATTCTTAATTCCCAGTTGTCTGATTGGTGGTATTCTTGCCATGATTCTGAGAAACCTTCAAGTCATCGATCTGTCACATTCAACCCTTGAAATCCTGGTCTATCATCTTTTTAATATCTCATTTATCTCCGTTGGCCTCACCCCGGTCAGCAAGGCTCGAGAAACCGGAAGTAAAAAAGAAAAATTGGCTGGACCATTAGGAATGGGATTAATCCAAGGAATCATCTTTCCCTTACAAGCCATCATTGGTGGGACATTCACCTTGCTATTTCTCACCCTTGGCAGTAATCTCTTTTCATCATTTGGCTTTCTCACTCCGCTTGGATTCATCGAGGGACCCGGCCAGGCACTCTCCATTGGACAAAGCTGGGAACAACTTGCTCCCACCATCTACACCAATGCCACCACCGTTGGATTAACGTTTGCCGCGATCGGTTTTTTCTTTGCTTTTTTTGTCGGTGTACCTCTGGTCGACTGGGGGATAAAAAAAGGATTATCAAACCAAACACCAAAGGTGCTTCCCACGGAGTTCATCAAAGGAATCATTCAGCGTAGCCAGAAGAAACAATCCGCTGGATTAGAAACCACTCATCCAGCAAACATCGACACGCTCTCTTTTCATTTAGCATTTGTTGGTCTGGCCTATCTACTCACCTATGGACTGGTGAGTCTCTTAACCACCGTTCTTCCGAGTGATATTGCAAAGATGATCTGGGGATTCTTCTTTTTCTTTGGCCTGGTCATCGCCGTCATCATCAGAGTGGTTATTAGCAAACTGAATCTTGGTTATCTGGTTGACCGGGAAGTGCAAAAACGCATCACCGGATGGTCTGTTGACTTTCTCATTGTTGCCACCATTGCAGCCATTCAACTGGCCATTGTTTGGATCTATCTTGTCCCTATCGTCATCATCTCCATAGTAACAGGGACACTTACTCTTCTCATCGTGGTCTACATCGGCAGACGAATATGGGATAAATATGGGTTCGAACGCACGGCAGGAATCTTTGGAACAGTAACCGGAACGGTGCCCAGTGGACTATTACTGGTTCGCATCCTTGATCCAGAGTTTAAAACTCCTGCAGCTCTCGACCTGGGTCTCTGCTCTATTTTTGCCGCACCATTCGTGCTTTCAGGAATGCTTCTGGTCAATGCACCGGTGCTCTGGGGATGGAGCCTGCAACAAACCATTCTTGCCTTTGGTGTAATGCTCATCATTGCATTGGTCTTAATCAAATTGGTTGGGCATCTTGGAAAGCCAAAATACTAAGACATCATACTTTTCTGAAGGGCTCCTGGAAAACATATCCGATTCAAAATAATACGAATTAGGAGGACCATTCTTGTTTTGAATGCGTCGTATTGAAATATATTATATAATAAATCAATATATTTTCTTCCTTATTGAAACAAATGTTAGTGGTAATATTTATAAGCTCATACCGCATTAAAATATTGTTAAGGGGGAACAAAAAGGAAAAACGTGGTGTTGTAACGAAAAAGGAGGCAAGAAATTAAGGGGGAGGGGGAGACCCCTCTTAATTTTATTATTTGTTTATTATAGTATCATTCTTTTTTAAAAACGAAACAAATAAGAGTAATATAACATCAGCTTTTTTTTCAGAAAACAAAAGGGATTATCTTCTCTTCTGTAACTGCTCTGGCGAGTAAAAGGTTCTATTGCAATCGGGACAAGTAATTGGTGACTCATCAGATCTGCGAATCCAGCGATTTCCACAAAAAGGACAATTCTCTTTCTTCAAATTAATCCCCAGAAAACTGCAAACAATACTCCCTTAAATATTTTTTTCCCAATAATGCGTTCTTTGTCCCTATAATTCCCCCTACAAAGCAAGTCTAGCATAAATTATATAAACGTCAACTTATTTTTTCTTAGATGGATCGGATGGAAAAAACTCAACAGCGATATGGCATATGTTTTGAAAAACACCCTAGCCCAGTACAAGTTAGAGATGCCATCATACAATGCTTTTATGAAGCCCATAAAGACATCCTTGAACAAGTCTTTTCAACCACAACAACGAATTGTGATGAACAGAAAGAATCACAGAAATACAAACATGTTGAAATGCTCATTCGAAAAATGTTTCGGGATGTCAATGAGGAATTCAATCGACCAACAAAACAATCTCTTCTGAAAGTCATTGATAAATGTGCTGCATATGCCCAAAACTTTCGAGATCAAGACATCATTAGCCATCACTATAAGGAAATGAAGGATCTCATCGATCAAATCAAATAAGAAACAAATCAATGTATTTTATCATATTTGATATTAACATTCTTATTTAATCATAATCATTATTCATAACTATATCACTCAATGAACAATAACACAGACAATAAAACATATCCACATGAAAGACCAATTCCCAATCCATATCATCTTTTAATTTACATGTATCATTAACATTAACAGTTAAATAGGGATTTCAATATCCACTTGTAGAACAGAACAATCAAACCTAGCCCCGTGGTGTAGTGGCCAACATAAGAGACTCTGGATCTCTAGTCGCCAGTTCGAATCTGGCCGGGGCTGTCATCGTCTCTCGGAGGGTTTCCATGTGAAACAGAGGTTTTTTGTCTTTGTTTCGATTTTTTAGCGTATTTTCCCCGACAATATCTGTCTTTGAGGATACGCTTAAACCAATTATATGGATATTTTGAATAATATTCCTCTGCAAGTGCCGTATATTTCTCCGTTGTTTTCCTTCTATCATGACCCATAAAATTCTTTGTTGCTTCAATCGGGTCAGGATGCTTCTCAATCCATTTTTGAATCAATTTCCCTGTAGCACAAAAATGACGGCCATTATACGGTGTAAAGGAAGAATATACTTTTTTACCCGTTAAAGATAGATATTTACCCATATTTGCAGGACTAAATGGCTTTCCCGACCATGGCGAGATAAATAAGAAATCTCCCGAATATTGATTTGTAATCTCGTTTCTGTGATACTCAATAAAGTTTTTGATACTCTTCCGGGTCTTACCTTTTATAAAAGCTTCAGGTAAAAGAATTTTTCTGGATTTACCATTTAGCTTTGGTTGACAAAACTTAATAGTACACGTATCAAAATCAATATCAGAAATTTTCATTACTGTTAATTCACTTGGTGCTCTTGGCCCTACAATAAGATTATATAAATGTGTAAATTGGAAAAACCAATTAAGCTCTTTATCATCGAAATAGTCGTATGTTGTCATCTGATATGCAATATCAGGATTGGGAAATTCAACAGGTTTTGATTTTGGATAGTTTGGTAATTCATACGGAAAATATGATGTAGGTATGCCACAAGCATCCAGATACAGATAAAAAGCTTCTTTCCGTTGTTTCAATCCATAAAAATTCTTATTGGTTTTCCCATCATATACATTATTTTTGTACCAGGTCATATGATAAATCCATTGCTCTACTCTTGGATTGAACAAATCAACAGGAAATGCTTGGTTTTTATCTGAAAGCAATCGTAAATAGTTTATATCTCGTTGAATTGTACTCAGTTTTAGTGATGTTTGTGTTTCAGCATATCGTCTTATTTGGATTAACAGCTCTTCCAGGTTTGAACATTTCTCAATTTGTACACCATACGGATTTTGCCCATAAGGATTATTTAACTCATAACGACATTCACCCATTACCTCCCCGTCCAGTTTACGGGGTTCATTTTTCTTAATATTTAGACTTCTGCCTGAAAAATTTTTTTTCTTCCCTTGATTATCAACCTCCAAAACTAAATCAGATTTATCGTTTTTAAAGGTTTTATTGGGAAAAAAGGGTAAAAAATCATAGTAAAAGTTAAGTGAAAACTTTGAATTATTTCGCTGTTTGATGACATCATCTTTCTTTTTTCTGGCCGTGGCCATACACACAGCTACTATTCAGTTTACCGTGTTTCAGCGAATGCTTGAATAGTAACATTGCTATAGATGTCTATTATAGCAACTTAATTTCATAATGCTCTTTTGATAAATAAACTTTATTCATTAATGTGTGTATAGAGGGGGTAAGAAAGTTGCCATAACCTAGAAAAAGAGGTCTTACCCCCATGTTAATTAGATATACAAATTAAACTATAAAAATATTGTTCATCTATTAATATTTAGATAAATATGTCTATTATAGAACTATATTATACCTCTATATTTGTTCAAAATTAGAATTAAATCGTTCATTTTCATCTAAGAAAGTTTCAACCACTCGTTGAAATTGATTATTATTCATTCTAAACAGATCTGCATCCCTGACATGAGCGTAACCCGTAATCGGTTTTCGTTCCCCATCCTTATTGGTATAATAGAACACCTTATCAAGACTATATTTATCCAGAATCATATAATGACTTTCTCCATCGTAATTCCATGCGATAACCGGTAAAATATCCCATTGCTGTAACTCTTCCATATACCATTTAAAATCTTTATCATATCGATAAGAAAAACAAGGAATATGCTTATGTTTCCCTCTCATCCTTATCCCAAGTACCTCAATAGCAACAATACTATTTCGTACTACATATTTGAAGGGATAATTCTTCCGATGCCATTCTGATATTTCATCCCAAGAAAAAAAAGATATCACAATATCAGAACCATGACATTTTAATCCTGAACGTGGTAAACGGATGACATGATACGGTTCCTTGAACACCGTGCTTAAATCCTCGACAATCTTTTTTTCCTCATTTATGCCCTTTTGAAGTTTCATCTCAAACGGTAATGTTTTGTAACCTCTTGAAGAATAACCGTTTAGCTTTTTTGACCGTACCTCTCGCTCATCGGTAACAATACCTGTAAATTCCCATTTATGAAGTCTCTCATTCCAAAACACATATCCCCTGCCATCATAAGAAGGAAAACCAATTACCCATTTATCCCATGTTCCTTCCCCCTTAACAAATACCCTATTGTTTTGAGTTTTACATTTGATAATATTGAACCGTTTTTTCCCAACAGCGTTCCTATCCGGTATCATTCTCCCCAGTTGTCTTAATACGGCTTTTTTATCTATGGTCAATATCTCTCTCATTATATCAATCCTATCAAAATCATTATCAACATTGAACCTCCAACAATAACAGTAAGCATAATTGAAAAATACACTATCCAAAATTCTTTTTTTCCGAATTCCATCTTTATACCTTCATGTTAATGTATAGCATGATATAAGATGTTTCTCTCTTTATCAATTTAATACCTCCTGCATGAAATAGGTGTAATCCTCTAGATTTACCCCCCAATCCTGTAGTTTTATATCAATTTCATACCCTGGGGGTGGTTTTTCAGTTTCAAAATACCACTTGTTTTCAACAAATGGTGTATCATCCTTTGAAAAAATACCGATAAATTCAAAGGTTAGTGAATTATGCTTAATAATATCAAGTCGAGTAGAACGGTTAAGAATCTCTCTATCAAAACCCTTTTTTTTATTAACAATATCATAAAGAGCAATCTTGAAACTCTTAGGTATTGAAAAAGACCGTTTGTTATAAAATGAAAGAATCCCTAAAGTTAAATCTTGCTTCTTTTGGCTAGGCTTATGTGTAAAATATTTTATTTGGTATTTCAAGGTATATTCAATTAAATCTTTCGTATTCTCAATAGCTCTGAT
>CAZQMI010000049.1:0-17059 GCA_964594475.1 uncultured Thermoplasmatales archaeon | reverse complement strand
GTTTTTGGTAAGGGAGCCAATACATTTACTTGACTTAAAAATAAATCAATTTTATTTAATTCTCTAATATCCCTTTTTATCGATTCTACAGTATCATCTTCAAATCCGATGATATAATATCCCATAGTGATTAAATTCATTTTATTCATTTTTCCAACAAGTTCAATGGTTTCTTCAATTACTTCTTTTTTGTTAATCTTATTTAAGATCTTTTGATTGAAACTCTCTATCCCTAATAAAGCACTCGATAATCCTTTTTGTCTCCACATATCAAAATATTTTGTGGTCAAATCAACCCTTGTTAGAGCAGTCCAATTACAGTTATATTTATCTAAGAGGTTAACCACTTTTTCTGAATGTTTTTTATATAATCCAAAACTTTCATCTGCAACAGCAATTTCAGTGATTCCGATATTCACATAATATCTGAGAACACGATCGATTTCTTCAATTGAAATAATATCTGGTTTCTCAATGAATTTAGGTCCTTGACAGAATGAACAATTGAGAGGGCAGCCTCGAGTTGAAAAAATAATACCAACACGAGTTGCTTTATAGCCAATTGGCGTTCCAATATAATTTATTAAGGGAGGATGAACGATATGACCGATCTTTATTCCTAGAGATTTTGCAATTTCCTGTTCCGCATATCCAATAAATATTTTATCAAAATTTTTTTCAATTCCATCGGTAAGTACTCCATAATTGCCACCCCAAATCTCCTTTATCCCTTTGTCTCTTGCATATTTTATCATCTCTATTGCTTCTGGAGTATCAATTAGATAAAATGAAAAACCAACAATATCCCATCCTTCCTTTATTTTATTTGTATATTCTTCCCATGTTGGATACTCAAGGATTTCAATCTGAGGAATATTCTGTTTTATAAATCGTAAACCAAAGGATGTGATTCTTGGGAATGTAAATCGAAATATTGTTTTTTTAGTTCCTAAGCTAAAAAGATCAATCGGTTTTGATTCTTTTGTATATGTTGTGGTAAAAAGTATTTTTTTTTGGGCCAATCAGAATCACATCATACTATTGATTTAGATGTATTTCAAATATGATATATAGATTTATAATAATAGGTTATTTGTTATTAATAAATGTTATTTTTCTTATTAATTTTTTGGTACAGATTTGGGAATGATTTGGGAATAAAATCTTTAACGTAATTTCCTTATTAATTGAGTAGTGGGGTCTTAATTAAATATCTGAGGCCAATCAGTTTTTTTTAATTAAGACCTCTGCATATCTTTTTTATGGATCAGTTTATGAAAAAGATAATATTGATAGATATACCTAATGTCTCTTCTACAATCAATATTCATCATCTCAAGGAAAAAATAATTTATATGATTATACAGTTTAATTTTCGTTGAAGATCATTATGAAAAAGAGTAAGCCTAATATCTTAATCATAATTATTATCTTTTTTTTCTTCTGTGGCTGTTTTGATGTCTCTAATTCAAATACGAAAACTGAGAATCTTGATGAATATATACAATTAGTTGACGAGGAAGTTCTTGTGAATCCAATTGCTTCAGATGAAACCAGAGTTTATTATAAAGGCACCATTAAAAACACGGGTGATCAGACTATCCAGCAGGTTGAAATAAAAGTGAATTTTTATGATGAAGATAACATTCTTCTTTTTTCAAAATCTGATAACGTAAGCAATTTAAAGCAAGATCAAACAGAGGATTTCCAAGTCATTGTTCAAAGTACTGAGCAATATTATAATCAAATTGACCATGTGGATTACACCTTTCAAACCAATTAGGTAATTGTATGTATGTGATGTACGTCTCTGCCTGGAAAAAATTGCTGAAAATACTCTTGATAAAGTCGTGAGTTAATAAATTTTTGACTTTTTTACACGATAGATACTTATAAGAATCAGTAGAAAATATTTAAATGATGGATGGTGACCATGAGAAAAGGATGCAACAGATTGTATTTACTGTTAATAAGTAGTTTAGTATTGGTTTTGACACTGGTTCTCATTCAATCTGCTGTTGCAAAGACAGTGTATGTTGATATTGATAATACGGAGGGTCCATGGGAGGGATCTGAAGAATTTCCTTTTATGTCGATTCAAGCAGCTATTAATACGGCAAATGAAAGCGATGAAATCGAGGTCTATTCTGGTGAATATCATGAAAATATCGAGGTCGACAAATCTGTTACTATTCATATTCCAGAGGGTGCTGATACCACTTCAATCATCGGTGCCAGCAGTGAAGAAAACACGGTATTGATCACTGCTAATGAGGTTTCATTATCTGGCTTTGTCATTGATAATGCTGCAGGTTCAGATAAAAATTATGATTGTATTCGTATGCCGTATGTAAATAATTGCTCAATAAGAGATAATGTCCTTCAAAACGGTAATTTTGGTCTTTATGTGCTAGGATCAGATGATAATATCATTCAAGCAAATACGATTGAAAATAACAAGAACAAGGGGATACGTTTGTCGAATGCTGACTCTAATTCGATTTTGCAGAATACTATAAAAAATAATGATGTTGGAATCTATACCACACTCTCCGCCTCAAATGAGATCGCCGGAAATGAGATTGTTAATAACAATATCGGAGTCAATATTGCATCAAATTCGAATAATAATATTTTTTATAAAAACGATTTTAATGGCAACGGATTGAATGCAAAAGATATGTGTATCAATAGTTGGAGTAAGAACCAGCAGGGTAATTATTGGGATGATTATCATGATTATGATAATAATGATGATGGGATTGGTGATTCTGTGTATCAAATCGATGGTGGCGATAATCAGGATGCTTTTCCATTGGGCGATTTTTTAACGCTTAATCCCATAGCATATATTGATACCATCTCTCCTAACCCAGCACTAGAAGACGAAACGATTACTTTTACTGGTCACGGCACCCCATCAGATTACATTGTGGATTGGAAATGGGAATCAACAAAGGATGGGGTACTACATCAGGGCTCTGCTGATTTTTCCAGTCCTTCACTTTCTGCTGGTACACATACCATAAAATTCAAAGTGAGAAGTAATGATGGTGAATGGTCAGATTACGATACAGAAACCCTTGTGGTCAATCAGGAAACTGAAAATGAAATCCCTTCGGCTACAATTGTGACTATTTCACCTCAAGAAATTAAGCAGGGGGAATCAGTTTATTTTCATGGATATGGAACCGATGCTGATGGGACTATTATTGGATATAATTGGCGTTCAAGTCAAGATGGATTGATCAGTTCGGAACCCACATTTAGTTATACTTCACTTTCCGTGGGTATTCATAACATCTCCTTTAAGGTTAAGGACAATGATGGAGATTGGTCATCTGTTGTTTCTGAGTCAGTAGAGGTAGTACAGAATGATTCATTGAATTCAAATCCCATCGCATCGATGAATGGGGCATATGAAGGTATGGTAAATAATCCACTAATCTTTGATGCCTCTAGCAGTTATGATCCAGATGATGATGACATTGTTGAATATCTATGGGATTTTGGTGATGGAAAATCAGGAACTGGCAAGATGATTTCTCATATTTATAATCAAACCGGGAATTATACAGTGATCTTAAAGGTTACTGATGAACGTGATGGTGAGGGATTACATACATCCTATATTGTAATTACCGATCAGATAAATCAATCGGATCAGCAGCATGATGGTGAAAATAATGACGAGGATCCTACAGACGGATTACTTCCTGGCGTACCTGGTTTTGAACTGATTTTATTAATCATTTCAGTTGTTACTATTGCTGCCTTTCAGAAAAGATTTAGCTCTCGTTAATTATCGCGATTACTCAAATATGATATAATTCCATAAAAAATATAATAATTTTTTATAATCAAATTTTATTTTAATTAAATTATAAATTTAAGGTTAAAATGATAAAAAAGTTTAAATAAGATAAAATAAAGAATTATATATAGTGATTGTTATAAAAATATATGGGGTAACACGAGGAGGCCTTTGTTTTCATGAAAATCATTACACTAGAAGAAATGACCCGAGCTATCGAACATAAAATTGGAATGGATAAACAAAAAGCTGAAAGAATAGCTGGATTTATCCTTGATGCATTTGGATATGAATCACGCATTATTGATAATATACTAAAACCTGATGAACGACAGATTTTTTACATGCTACAATCTGAAGGATTTATGACCACATCAAGAGAACGAACGCGCTTACATGATGGAAGAGAATGGATGACCCATTATTGGACATTAAAACGTGAAACAATCTATAGCTGTGCACATCAACTTCATAATAAAAACAAAAAGAAACTAATAGAAAAACAGGTCACCAAAAAGCAAAAACAAAGTATCTACCATGATTTATCTGATGAAGCATGGTTTGCCCGAAAGATGTTTCATAAAGATGCTATTCGTAATTTCTAGGAAGAAAAGGAATCAGCAATAGTTTGAATAACCATCGATTCATAACCAAGAACATCATCTTTTTGTCATGGATACCTCAGGTATGTCATCAGTGAGTGTTTCTAATGATTCTGCTGGGAAATAACGTAAAGCGACATTGAAAAATGACAATGTTATTGACCGGGTGATATCTACCATTCGTTTCGGATCAATATATCCAAATCCAAGTAGAGGTGCGGGGAGAAGTGGGGTGAGGTGGGAAAGTAAAATACCAACATCGGTGTAGCTGTAATGAGATGATCCTTCTATACCTAGTCGATAGGAATTGTTTTGTAATCGATCCCACATAAGATCAGCTCCTTCATCATCAAGATACCGAGCCTGGGTAAACATCATAAGGAATGGTTCATCAATAGATCCATTAAGAAAATTTTCATAGAACACTCCATCCAGTGTTAATCCTGCTTTAAATCGATCATCTTCAAGACAGCAAACCGCAGTCGCTGCGCCACCAAAGGAATGACCATACATGCCAACCCTGCTGAGATCAAATCGGCCTTGCCATGGTCCCACTGTTTGATTGAATTGACTGATCTGATCAAGAACAAATTTCGCATCTTCAACAACGGTTCGCAATGAAAGATAAAAATGTTCTTCACGATTCTTTATGGGAACCGGCGCGATATCAATGCTTTTTCCATCAGGAAACACGGTGATACCGGCGATGTGGGGGTGATTAATCGAAACAACGATATACCCATGACTTACCATATCTTCAATAAAAGACGTATAGATCTGATAGACGCCATCGTAGCCATGTGAAAAAATGAGAACTGGATATGGTTTTTCACTTAAAGCAAGCATTACGTCTTGTTTTGCATGAGGTCGAACGAATCTGTAGGCATCCGACGGAATGGTAAACAAGGGTACTGGTGATTGGGTTTTTAACCATTGAAAGGTAGTTGGATCCATATAGTCATATACTGTTGCATCTGTGGTATTGACACTGGGATACCAGATCTGCATCATCAACTCTCGATGATCATCAGTTGATTCAGTGAAGGGTTCATCCCGGGAGTCATCCATGAGATGATAGGATTTGACACCGACCTCATAGGATCCGGTAAGTGGAGGAAGAAACGAAGCGGTGTATGTAGCTTGAGCCTCAACAGATCCAAGAGAGGGCGAGTAAAAATGAACATCAAAGGTATCCATTGTTCTTGTAAGTGTTCCAACAAACAAACTTGATTTGTGAATCGTATGTTGTTTTAGTTTACCGAAAAGAATTGATCCATGATAGAATCCATGTAATGCTGAAACTTGTTCATGGTCTTGAGTTTGTAATACACCAATGAGCTGCCCTTGGTGATCTGATCTTCCTAAATAAATACTTCCAGTTAATATACCTTGTTGGTTTGTGGTTGAACTTTTCCAGACTCCACTGAATTCTCCATCAACCCATGTTTGAAATGAAGTTGATCTTGTTACGTTGTCATTAAGGTGAGGATCAGCTAGTTTAGGGAGTGAGACAACAATTGGTGCTGATGAAGACAGAAAAAGCAGGAAAACAACAGTTATTGAAAAAATGAATGGGCGAAAGATCCCTTGTTTCATAAACAAATGCATTGTTTTATATTATTATTAATATTTTCCCATCAAATAAACGCTTTTTCTAAAAAGGATCTGATAACAATGATATAAAGAAAAAGGAGAAGAGGTATTAAATCCTCTCACATTATGGCTCGGTGACGGTAACGATGCCTGCAATTCCGGCGACAACGGAATCTGAGGTGAATCCTAAAAACATATGTGCTGTTCCTTGATGTAACCCGGATTTACTATGAATACCTGTAAGACCTGCAGTTGCAACGGTGGATCCTTCTGAGAAATCCCAGCTAACACTTCCCAGTGTGATTCCGCCGATAGTTATACCATTGGTATCAACTGATCCGGAACCAGTCGCATAGACGAGACAGAGCGTGTTTTGGAATTCTTTTCCGGTATCCCAGTTGGTGATATAGACCCAGACTTGTTGAGTCCATGATTGCCCTGATTCATCAAAGACCCGAGCACGAACCATTTTATTGGTTCCAAATGTAGGAGAAGAAAAGAATGTGCTTGAATCTTGATTTTCAATATCACAATACCATTCATAGGGTGGATCCCGGTCGACATAGGGAAGTCCTTCTCGTTCACCAAATGGTTCAATATCAAATTCAACCCGTTCTACTCCAACATTATCCGTAGCCGTAGCTTTCACCCAAAAGGGTACACTGACTTGTTCTTCGTCGACTGGAGTACTGATTTCCACATAAGGTCGATCCGCATCAATGAAAATGGAGACCTGATTTTCATCATCGTTTTTATTCTCCCGGTTTCCCGAATAATCCTCAGCCCAGAAGACCACATCCCAGCTTCCCTTCCAATCGGTAGCAGCAGTCGTAGAAAGAATGATGCCGCTTTGTTGATTGTATTTCTGAATGGTGTCATCATTGAGCGTATAGTATACGGATTCTACACCACTTCCCGTGTCTATTGGGTAGTCCTCAGCATGCAGCCAGAGGATAACGCTTTCACTAGTGTACCAGTCATTCAGTCCTTTGGTTCCTTCGATGTTTTGAAGGGTGGTTTCCGGGGCTGAAAGATCTTCTCCCCGGTAACTGACACTCCATCGATCCAGCAGAGGACTACTTGAAGGATTATCACGATGAAATCGTGCTTGTAAGCGCAATGAAGCGGCGGTGAGGCCAGTTAATGAGGCTCCTGAGGAGACATCTGATAATAATACATCAAAGGTGTTTCCATCAAGGATATCAAACGAGATGAAACCTGTTTTTTCCACTGAGAACTGATCCCATTGTTCCAGGTTTTCTGGAGCGATCGGTTTTGAAATCACCGTTGCAAAAAGGATAATGCTGTGTTCATCTCCGATGTCATAGGTAATCGTTGATTCAGTAGGCATGTTAAATGACCAAAGATTACAGTAGATATCTGGAAGGTTAAGGCTTTCATAGGGGTCCATGTAGATAAGTCGGAGATCCTCCCATGTCACAAAGATACGGTCTCCATTGGTGGCAACTGCTGCCCAGTCAGCTGGACTTGATTCAGTATCAGAGAGTTGCAGCTGATAACCAAAAACATACCCTGTTGATGTGATAAGACTGCCCCATATCTCACCAGTTCCATCATAAGCGATGAAAAATGATGAGGACATATAAGGGATCGCTTTTGGTCGTTGGAAGTTTCCCTGTGCAATCTTTTTTGGTGAAATGATCGGATCAGCAGTATGATCAAGAAGAACGCCCCAGATGGGCCCTCTACTTTTCCCTGAGCTGATGTCATCTTCCTGCCAAACCACCAGAAACTGCTGTGTGGATGGAGAATAGGTGACACTAGGATAGTTATAATCAGTGGTATCAGTTGCTGGGTCGGATATGAGTTGATCTGTTCCTAGTGGATTTCCATTGGTATCAAAAAGCTGAGCCCAAATCTCAAATGGTCCATTGGCAGCAGTTACTCCCTCTTCCCAGACAATTAGATAATGATGATTCACTGGGTCAAATGTAATCCATGGTTGACATTGGGTATGGGGTTTGCTTGAGATGATTTGTTCTGTTCCTACTCGGTTTCCCTCCATATCATAGAGTTGTCCGTAGATGTTGTAGTTATTTGCTCCTTCTCGTCCGTCTTCCCAGACCACAAAAAACTGTTTGTTTTGAGTGTCAAATGCAACCCGTGGATCGCCCTGGACACCAGCAGCATCGCAGATGGTGAACCGGGTGACATCATTCAGTTGGGTGGCCGATCGAGGAACAATCGCACCATGTATTTCCGAACTTGTTCGATCGGTTGGATCTGCATAGTATTCATAAGCAACAAAAAAATGTGTGTCTCCACCAGATCGTCCATAGGCCAGAGAGGGATCTTCATTTCGAAAGGTAGCCAATGGATCTGAAATCCATGGCGTGATATCAAATCGATTTCCAATTTGCTCTCCATCTGAATTATAGAAACAGCCTCTGATTTGCATTCGGTATATCATCCCTAATGGAAGATATTGAGGAATCCCTTCCGTCCAAGTAACAAGGTAACGGTCCTCTCCAAAGCAGACGTCTGGAGCCCATGCTCCTTCCGATGCCATGTGATAGGTAATACGCTGGTCATGGACATATGTTTTCTGCCAGCTGTCTTTGTCAAATACGTCCCAGTAGTTATCCTGAGCGGTAGCTTGAGGGTTTCCGTAGAATAAATAGACTTGATTGGTCCCCGCGGAAAGATGAGCTATTTTAATCCAAACGGAAGCTGAGGGATGATTAGGATCAGGATTTGTTTCCTCTATCCAATAGGGAAGCCAGAAATTATCACTGTTATATTTGAATCGAATGTCATCATAATCCTGCTGCATATCTTCATCATAATCGATGGTTAAGTTCAGGATGGCATTATCAACAGCACTGGTTGATTCGATAGTGATGATCTTCATGCGAGTCCATGATGGATCGGACCATTGTGGATAGGTTTCTTGCATGCTTACTACGCCATCATGTACAATATAATGAGTTGAATTCGTTGCATCAATCCGTTGTGAGGTATCAAAGGTGTCTTCCCAGAGAAAAGTGGAATCGTCTGCGGCTGCAGAGACAACGGGGACTGATACAGTTTCTGATTGCTGAAACAGTGTTGATTGTGAAACTGTTGAGAGAAGCAATAACATGATAATGAAACTGATAATACTCATCATTCCATGAGTTCGATTGCTTTTGTTTTTCTTTTTCATCTTGTTTACCTTCATCGGTTACCATTCCTCCACGGCTTGATGCCATTGTGTGGTTCCATCTCTATTTGTCCATAATAAATCAATGGTGAATTCATCAGAACTCACCTCATAATCTAACCAGAGGTAAGGCAGGAGTCTATCTCCTTTCCACCACTCAAAATTAAGGTAGAATTTCACATTTTCAAGGGAGATATTTATACCATATTGATCCTGATATATTAGATAAAAATCAAAATGTTGGAGATTGGTTTGATCATTATGTTCATTTACAATGAATTGTCCTGGATCGTTTACCCCTCCATTCTTTTCTCCTTGTTGTAGATTCCATCCCATATCAAATGCGATATGCTGATCAATGGTAATGCCACCACCGATGGAAAAGTCTTCACTACTTGGTGCGAACTCATCGAAATCAAGTGAGAGAGGACCGCTTTGATCGATTTCTATCATGAAATTTCCCTTTTGGCGAAGGGTCCAGTCTAAAAGAAGATCGGTTTGTTTTCCCTGATAGTCAAGGGAGACTTGCAGGTTTCGTAATCGATCTAGCATACCGTTGAATTTTAGTGTTGGTATTTGCAGAGTGTTTCCAGTGGTATCTAGATCCCAATTTGCTTTGAAATCATCTGCGGAGAGTTCCTCAACCGATAATCCAAGGGAGTCACCGGTATCAGAATTGGAGACTGAGAGGGTGTTACCCATAACATCCCTTGAGGTATCAAAATGAAAATATCCATCTTCATCGAGGTCAAATCGGGTATCAATATAGCCATCACGTATTTCCAGATGGTTATATAATGAAAGATTTCCATAGGTTAAGGTGAGTTCGACAGGGTCAGGTGGTCCAGTGCTGTTACGAAGGAGTTGTGCATGTCCTCGAAGTGAATTCCAATAAAGTTTTCCATTTGCTTCAGCAAGCGATGGAATGTCCGTGATATGAAGAATCGGTGTATCAAAGGGAGCGATTGGGGCATCGATACGGGGTAGATAGGCATCAATAACTGCGATGTTCTGACTGCATTCATGGGCGAGTCTGCCGCTGACGAAATTTCCTGGGTCTTGCACATCTGTAAGATCTAACGAAACGGTAACATCTGCTTCAACACGAGTTGAACGTGGGAGTCCTTCGGGTAGATCAATGAAAATATTGTCTCCATTAAAAAAAGAGGTATCTGGATAGAACAGTCGAAGGAATCCAAGATCATCGTTCATTGAAATATCAATGAACCCATTTGCAGAGGCAAAGAGCTGTGGAGGCAGTGTTAGATCCATATCTAAATCCCATGACACATCGATATCTGTAGGGATATCTGCAAGCTGCATTTTTTCTTCAAATAATGGCGAGTTCAATGTGAAATTAATATCGAATGGATGACTTGCATCATAATGAAAGCTACCTGCAAGTAAATCATTGTCATTGAGAATATCGATATCGATTCCCATCCATCTTCCATCTTGAGCCAGGGAGTCTTTAATGCTATCGAAAAGAAGATTCAAAGAAATGGATTCTCCTTCTCCTTTATCAACAGATGAGGTGAAGGTAATATTTGCAGGATCGTTTCGCTGGCTTTGTTGATTGAAGAAATAATAAAGGATGCCTTGCTTTGGAATGAATTTACTCTTTAGATGAAGAGCAGGATCGAATTGTATTGAAAAACCAATATCATAACTGGGACTGCTTTGTTCTGCTTTATATGATCGAAGACCATAGAGCATTTCCAGGGAAAGTTCTTCATTTGATGAGGATGGACTGAGGATATGCTGAAATAGAGAAGGTGAGAAAAGTGATTCCCGTGCAAAAGAGAATCGCTTTTCAATGTAGAGTGGTATTTTTTCTCCATCTGGAGACCGAAAGCCGGCACCCATTTGAACATTATCTTCATCATCTGGAGTAGGTGATGAAGAGGGGGCTATCCATCGGTCCAAGAGAATATCTAAAAAAGTATCGATAAAAGAACCATCGAATTTTTCCTTTATGAGCGTTTTAATTGAATAAAATAGTGGTGAAAAGAAAAATGATTGAGGTGTTGCTGTTTTAATGAGCCCATAGTTAAGCTGAAGATCAGACCAGACTTCAAGTTCTGCGTATTCATCATCAACATATTCTCCTTCATTCAAAAGGCGTACTTGGCTTCGCTGTTCTAGGGACCGGACTTCTTTACCCTGTGCATTAAGTATGACGGCCCAGTAAACTCCGACCTTGACCTCGATGTCATTGCCAGGATCATCATCAACATTGAATTGAAGGATTTCTCCATATTCAGGATGTTTTAGGAATCGGTTGCGAAAATCTGCGATATCAACAGGTACTTTTTGTTGGAATTGTTGACCATCATATTCCACGGTTATCCACCATTCCAATAGATCTGTTGAAGATTCTATCCAGGGAAGATTGACTGGTTCAATTTGTTTTATGCCTTCAGAGGCGGGAAGCTGAAAGCTAGGATGTGTTTCAGATGGTATTGATTGAGAGAGGATCTCTTCACTTTCGGTTAATGATATATCAAATGCACCTGCTAGATTCGTGCAAAAAAATAGTATACTCAAAACTAATGCATAGATTGCTTTTTTCTTAAGCACTCAATCACCTCTTATATTTACCCATATAATACTTTGTTCTTTCATATATAAATCATTTGCGGCAACAGAGGAAGGATCAGTTAGTTGAGGGAGGTGTAGGTTCCGATCTTAAACGAAAAAAAGGGGTATTAATAAGGAGGCAAATTATTAATCTCAAAGGGGGCAAGACCAGAACCTACCAAAGTGATCTGGAGATATTATCGGAGGAATGAACATCACTGTTCACTAGTACAAAGGTCAATATCCCCAATTTTTCTTTCTAACCTAATATTCCAGATATAATTTATAAAACGTACGGCAGTAAAAATGTGCAAAATACGAAATTATATTAAGTAGAAAGAGGATATGAACAATTTGATGAAAAATGTTGATGTTAAAGACAGACGTATTCTCTATGAATTGGACTATAATTCCAGACAATCATTTACTCAAATAGGTAAAAAGGTAGGTCTTCATAAAAATGTGGTAAACTATCGCATTAAACGAATGAAAAGCAATGGAATTATCACTGATTTTTACACCGTGATAGATACTTTTAAACTCGGCTACAATAGTCTTCGATTTTATATCGTCTTTCAAAATATAACACCTGAAATACGATCTGAAATTATTGATTATTTCGTCTCCAACAAATACACCTGGTGGGTTGGTTCATTTGAAGGAGATTACGACCTTGCAGTTGTCGCCTGGGTCAAAGATCTTCACGATTTCTATAGTTTTTGGGAAAAAACACTGAGAAAATACCATAAATACTTCCAACATCAAATGTTTTCATTGTATTGTCAGCTTCGTCTTTTTCGACATAGTTTTTTAATGGTGGGAAATTTTAAGAAATCAGATAGAGAAAAATATGAAATCACCGGTGGCGGAAGAGAGGTAAAAACAGATGAATTGGATTATGAGATATTAACCGCGCTTGCAGTGAACGCAAGAATTCCAACTATCAACATTGCTGAAAAAACTGATACTACAGTCGACACTGTGGTAAATAGAATACATCGACTTGAAAAACTAGATGTTATTCAAGGATATCGAGTGAATATTGATTATGCAAAGTTAGGTTATCATCTTTTTAAGGTTAATATTACTCTAAATAATTATTCTAGAAGAGGAACCATTATTAATTATATCAGGTATAATCCCCATTTAATCATGATCGACAAGGCCATTGGATACTATGATTTAGAACTTGACTTCCTGTTGAAAAATTTAGATCATCTTCGAAAAATCATGGATGATCTAACAAGGAAGTTTCCTGAGGATATAAAAAATTATAGTTTCGTTCATGATCCAATTTATCATAAAATGGTCTATATACCAGGTGTGTAAAAGAAAAATAGATAGTCTAATATCAATCAAAAAAGACGGTTCCCATAAATGTGTTTTCCCTTTTTTTAAACCGTTATGAGTTTTTTTATTTCACTTTTCAACATTGGGAACCATTTTTATGTTATTTGATCATTTCATGACTAGATCATTGAAGAACAAAAAAAATAGTGAATCATGAAAAAATGACCCAAGCACAGAAAGAAAAATTAAGAACCAATATTCAGGGAAAATGGTGGGATACCCAACATGCAAATAATTTATCAGAACAATTGATTTCATGTACAGCAGATGGCATTGAATTACTCCCTGCTTTTTTCCAGAAAACAGCATCTACTGCTTTCGTTACCATCGGATTATGGCTCTCTCGAATGATTCAGCTTTATACCAATCTCATCAACCCCACCTATCAAATAAATATAAAACTGCAAAAAGACACCCATAATCTAACGCTCTTATATCAAGGAGATAAATCATCAGGCATTTCTTTTGTAAAACAATTTATTCAAAACCATTCCTCGCCTTCGATAATCATAGAACAGATCAAAAAGCAAAAAACAACAGAAAAAGTTGATATGATTCTTTTGAAAACCGATCGTTTTTTCACGAAATATTTCCAAAGAAAAGGATACCGGACAATCCCAGAATACGTTTCCATGATGTTAGATATTTCTCCACCGATCAGTGAAATATTAACACGGGCATCACCAAGTATTCAAAGAGATATTAAAACCGCAATAGAGAAAGGATACAGCTATGAAATCACTGATCGAAAAGAAGATTTCATCTACTTCTATCATCAGATCTATGTGCCCTATACAACCTGGAAACACAAAGATAATAAACGCATTGCAACACTTGGAACCATTCGACATCTCAGATTGCAGGGTGCAAAACTCCTATTATTAAAACTACATGATGAAATCATTTTTGGCGGTATGTTTATAATAAAAAACAGAAACGTAACCACCCAGTATGCTGGATTGAAAAAAGGAAAATTTGATCATATCCATCAGGGTATCATGGCTTTTTCCTATTACTCTTTGATCGAAATAGCCAAAAAAAATGGGTGCACTTCCATTGATTTTGGCACAGCAAGACCGTTTTTAAAGGATGGATTATTGACCTATAAGGCAAAATGGAACATGAGACCCATAATGACCCCTGGTTTCTTTTCAGATATCTTATCTTTTAAAATATTAAATGGAAAAAAATCTATTGAACGCATATTCAAAAACAATCCTTGTATCATGATTAATGATGACCGGTTTGCACTCCTACATGTAGCATCAAAGGATCAAGGAAAATCAGTGCAATACAGCAGCAATGCACCCATCAAAAAACAGATGGAATCAATTTTTTTACACATTGATGAAATCTAAATCATGATATAGGAAAAACTCATTTGGGATGATAAAACAAAAGATTGTAATGCACAATGAAATCGAAAACGATGTATGGATTCCCGCTTTCAATGGTTCTATTCCAGATGATTGGATTAATCTTGTTATCATTACTTGTTCTCGCGGTTTTTTTTATAAGCTCTATAACCTTTGGAATTATATCTGCTTTGATTCTCCCGTTGTATATCCTTTTTTTTATCATTCGGTCTGAAAAACGATTCATTCAACTTCGTAAACAAATTCTGAACATGATGATTTCCCAAGTAAATTTAAAGGGTGATGAAAAAATATTGGATTTGGGAACAGGAGCGGGCTATATTGCTGTTGGATTTGCAAAACAATTGACCACGGGGAGCGTGGTCGGTATTGATAAATATGATATAAAGCCAAAAAATATGATATCAACGATGAAAGAGAAAATCAAAATAAATTTCTTTGGAAACACCCTCCAGAACGCTAGGGAAAATGCTCGTACTGAAGGTCAACTGAAAAAAATCAATTTTGTAAAAAGCGATATTTCCAGTAAGATTCCTTTTGATAAGTACTCTTTTGATATTGTGGTATCTAGTCAGTTTCTTTATTGTATATCACAGGAGAATCTTGCAAAGGTCCTTTATGATATCAATCGGGTTCTCAAACCAGATGGAATGCTTGTTTTTTTTGAATCAAAACGGTTTTTTAATTGGGATTTAAACCAAGTGATCCGATTTTTTGGACTGAAAGGATACGACTATAACATTTGTTCTTTACAAAATTGTCCAAACAAAGTGATCTATGTTGGAATCAAGCCAAAAAAAAATCTTGACTAAATCCGCTTCTCATTGAATTACGAAAATCACACACATATTTTTATATTAATATGTTTATATTATTATAGGAAAATAAAGTATCAGATGCGGAACCATTATGTTAGATTTAACAAGAAACCAAAAAGCAAAATACCTTTTATTTAGCATGCTTTATTTTTCCGAAGGAATTCATCTTTCCATCACCACCGTCATTGTCCCCATATATTTAATTGAACTTGACTATTCACCAGCCCTTGCCACACTTGTAGCAGGCGTGGTAATGATCCCCTGGGCATTAAAATTTGTCTTCGGCTGGATCGTTGATTCCTATCCTCAGATAAACAGGAAAACTTTCACCCTATATGGAGGGATTATCTCTGCTATCAGTCTCATTTCATTAGGAGTGTTCACTCTTTCGTTTCATCTTATGTTTTTCATCATCACTCTCTTCATCGCTCAAACAGGGATTGGGCTGCTAGATGTCTCCATGGATGCATGGGCCATCGAAACAACAAAACCTGAAGAACGAGGAAAAGTAAACGGATCAATGATGGCAGGTTTTTTTACTGGTCTAGCAATAGGTGCATCATTTCTTTCCTTCATTGCTGAAAACAATGGATATACCGCAAGTTTCACCGCCGCAGGTATCCTCGTACTCATCATCATGATACTACCTGGATTAACAAAGAAACCAAAAGAAGAAAAAAGAAAGAAAACCCTCACCAAATTAGTAATCAAGGAATTTAAGAAAACTGCCACGGCAAAGATAGCTATCCTTCTTCCCCTCATCTCTATCAACAGTGGAATAATCACCTTAGCAACACCTCTTTTTATGAACATAGATTTAAACTTAACCATCGCTCAAATTGGATTGATCACGACCGCATTTACAGTGAGTCGAATTATGGGATCTCTCAGTCTGGGATCACTTTCCGATTATATCAACAGACAGAGGCTGCTTCTCATCATCGTAGTATTTAGTATTATTTCATCTGCAGCTCTCATCTTTGGTACCAACTGGCCAGCAATAACCATTCTCTATTCAATCAATGGATTTCTCAACGGTGGATTATTTAGTATTCTTCTTGCACAAAGCATGGATATCACCAATGCAAAGTTAGGTGCACTGCAATTCTCCATTCTCATCAGTTTAATGAACGCTGGAGAACTCACTGGTGAACTCATCAGTGGAAGCCTAATCACCTTACTTGGATTCAGCAGAGTATTCTTATTTTCAGCCTGGATCCTGGGACCCAGTCTTCTTTTACTTTATACTATCCTAAAAACAGAGCCAAGACTCATCAAAGAATCGGTCCAGTAATAAAAAAAATTTTTGTTTAGGTAAAGATGAGGATGGTTTGACAGCGTATCAGGTCAGACTGAGTTTCAAGCAGCGAAGTTTACCTCATAAGAGCTCCGAAGAGCTCAAACAAGGCTCTCCGCCTAGCTCAATCGTTCCAGCCCTCTCAGGAGGGTAATTTTCCCATGGGCTCTCGCACCATAGTACCAAGGATTACGCAGACGGGCTTAACTGCCGGGTTCGGGATGAGACCGGGTGTTTCCCCATCGCTATGACCGTCAAACCATCATCTGGAACCTAAACATATGATGTGTTTATACGTAACCTGTCTAACGATTGAGTCAGCAAATGAACGTTTAGTGGCTGCGGGCTAAACATGTCGCCGAAGCTTCATGCGTACACCCCAGCTCTATCAAACGAATCTTTTATTCGAGCTCTATGATGCCTCGTCTTAAGGTCGGTTTCATGCTTAGATGCTTTCAGCATTTAT
>CAZQMI010000048.1:0-17777 GCA_964594475.1 uncultured Thermoplasmatales archaeon | reverse complement strand
ATATTTTTAAAAAATTATTTATATTTTTCATACTTTCTTCCATTTGGAAAGATTATATTTATAATAATTAATGTATTTTTGATTTAGATATTAATTAAAAACGTAATGAAAAATCTTAAAAAGAAAAAATATAAAAAAAGGGAAAAAAGGGGGAAGATTAGTGAGTTGGTTTTGCGATTTGGCGTCTGATGATCAGAACGATGATCACCAGCCCTCCAATGATAGCTGCGGCGATACCGCCGTATATGATCATGGGGTTGAGTGCAGCGTTATCAATGGTGACTTGTACTTCGCTACTGCTGGATAGTTCTCCATCTGAGACTGTGACCGTAAGAGTGTATTCACCAGGATTATCCCAGTTATGAAGTTTGTTGACCGCACTTCCCTTGGGTAGCTCTAGGAGATCAGTGGTTTCGCTTTCGCCATCGCCCCAGTCGAAGATGTATTGGATGTCATCTCCATCTGGATCATCAGAGAGAGCGGCAAAGGAGTAGGGTTGTTCAGCGGGTAATGTGAAAAAGCCTAGGATTTCTGGAGTGGTTGGTGGTCGGTTTGGTTGGAAGATGGAATAGCTTTTTTCCATGCTGCCATGGGTGCCATGGTTGTCTTGCACGGTGAGGCTGACATGGTAGTTTCCAGGGCGTTGGTAGGTATGGGTAACTGTTTTTCCGGTGATGATGGTGCCATCTCCAAGGTTCCATTCATAGCTGATGATGCGATCTCCGTCATCGGGATCATGGCTTTGGCTTCCATCGAAGGTGATGGGTTGGTTTTCAACGTTGTATTCGAATGGTTCGGCGATTATGGCTACTGGTGGGGTGTTAATACTTCCCTTTGAGGAACCAATTGATCTGGTTTTGGGTTCGTTGTCATCTCGTTCTTCGTCGTCATCATCTTCATCTTCGTCGCATCCTTCATCGATAAATCCGTCGCAATCGTTGTCAATTTCATCTCCGCAGATTTCATCCATTCCTGGGTTGACTTCTGGGTCATTGTCATCACAGTCTCCATCTTCAGGAGTATACCCATCTTCGTCATTATCGATAGGTTCATCATCGTTGCATCCTTCATCGATTAGTTCATCGCAATCGTTGTCGATTTCATCTCCGCATATTTCGGGCATACCTGGATTGATTTCAGGGTCGTTATCGTTGCAGTCTCCTTCATATGGGGTGTATCCATCTTTATCGTTGTCCATGTGGTCTTCATCTTCTTCGTTGGTACAGCTTATGGTTAGGATGACGATGAAGTCATCGAAATCACTGCCACTTGCTTTATCTCGGTCCCAATCTTCCATGCAGAGGAGGTATTTTAGTGAGCTTTCGTCTTCTGCAAGCTTGTAGACTAGGACGTGGTCTTCTCCTTCGATATTGGTGCTATTTATGGATGAATAGGCGATGTTGCTGTTTGCAGCAAGGATGCCGAAGCTGATGTGTTGACGTTCTGTGATTGGGATGATGCGTTTTCCTTGTTCTCCAGGACTGAAGTCATCTGGGCTGTTGGCTGCGGTTCCGTTTTTGAAGAGTGGAATGAAGCCGTTTTGGTATGGGTTGGGGTTGACTGGTTCTGTTTGATCCAGCCAGTAGCCAAAGATGTTGGTATATGCTGCTTCTTTGCCTACGTATTCATACCATTCGAGTTTGAGGTATTCATAGCTGCCGCAGAAGTTCCATTGTTGGATCTTGGTTTGAAGGTTTGTAAGGTTTTCTGGTTCGTTGATAAATGAGCTTAGGTCGTCATCATGGGTGTATGAGGTGAGTATAGAGATATCAAAACCGTTTCCGAGTGGGTCTTCGTTGTGATTATCGTCGTTGGTGTTTTCTTCTACGCAGCATTCCTCTATGATTGGTTCTTCTTGGTCGTCATCTCTTGGATCGTCTTCCTCATCTTCATCATCTTCCTCTTCCTGTTCGTCATCTCTTGTATTATCATCGTCTTCCTGATCATCATAGGTCAGATCTTCTTCACCACAAATTGCATGAAGGCTGACGTCATCGATGAAGGTTCCAAATGAGTTGCTTTCTCCCATATCTGTGAAGGTGAGGGTGACTTGATTGGTATCTGCTTTGATGTGATAGGTATGTCTTGACCATTCGCTTGGGTTTCCATCTCGTGAGATGGGCATGTTATCTCCCATTCCATTTTCATCAAGATCGTCAACGCTTTCTCCATTCCAGGTGACCATGAGTTTGTTTTGAGTGGCATCTTGGTCCTTTCGTGGTGCAAAATAAAAGGTGAGATTGTATAATTGGTCTGGACATGTTGAAAGGGTTTGTGAGATGCTTACTGAAGCTGCTTCACCGTTTTGATTGCTTCCTGGTCCGCCATAATCTGAATCGAGTTCTGCATATTGATCACCGCCATGTGCATCGATTAGATGGTTCTTTTGTAGTTCAAGGCTTGCTGGTTCCTGGTATTGTCCATCTCGCCAGGCCACGGTCCATTCGAGTTCTGGATTATCAATGATGTTGAAAATATCCCAGTTCCCTGATACAAGTGGTAGTTCGAATCCTCCGTTTTTAATAAGATTTGCTGGGTTGCAAAGCAGTGATATGGTCCAGGAATCCTCATCTGTGACATCGTCTACATAGCCGTTGATTGGATGTTTTGGATGCCCGATTGCTGTTGCGATATTGGTGATCTCTCCGCAGGCATCTTCAGGGATCATGTATTCCTGGGTAAATTCCCAGGTTTCTCCTGGTGAAACGATGTTATTGATTGGTGTTTCTGGATTGATGAGATCGTCATAGACGTCACAGCCACCATGAAGGATGATGTCTCCGCAATTGGTCACCGTGTAGGTATAGATTACGGTGTCTCCAGCGTATGCTTCTTCTGGGCCGGTTTTTTCGATGTCTACACAGGTGAGGTAGTATCCAAAATCTATATCAGCTGATGGACCTAGGGTGACTGTTGCATCATGGGTTCCCATGTTGCCATCGCTGTCGATGTCATCATTTCCAATGTCTTTATCTGCCTGGTGCCATTGCTGGTTATCTGCTAGATTGTTGAGCACTCCACCGTTGAAGTTGCTATCTGCAATTTTGACGGTGTAGGTGCCAGCGGGAAGGTTTGTGAATGCGTAATCTCCGTTTGAGTCGGTGGTTGTTGTATATATTAGATTATTATTACTATATAACTCGACGACGACATCGCTAATGCCGGGTTCTGCATCCTGCATATGGTTGACTGGGTTGTTGTCCTGCCAGACGGTTCCAGTGATGTCATAGACTTTGGTGTTGAATGCTGCTACGGTATAGGTTTCACCATGTACAGGTTCGATGTATTCGTAGTTGTCATAGTTTTTGTTATCACCTTGAGCAGCTAGTTCTGCGCTGATGTCGCTTCCTGGTGTTGGTTGATTTCCTCCTGTGTTTGAAAATGGTAGGTAGTCTTCTTTGAGGACTTCTCTGATCCAGACATATTTGACATCTTCAGGTATGCTGATTTGGATTTCTGCTTTTCCATTGCCATCGGTTGGTCCGAAGGTGGTCCAGCCGTTTGATGCTTCTCCAATAAAGTCTTTGCCAGGATCATCTACTTTTGATCCGTCCTGGTATTCAAATCCATATTGGAAGTACCAGCCGCAGACGAAATCACAGCAGCCATCACTGTTTTGAACGAAGGTCTTTAGGCTTTGCTCAGTGATGGTGTCATCTCCTTTGTGTTCTCCCATGTTTGGAAGACAGTCTTCATATGAACATTCGATCTTGTAGGCGACTAGGGTGATGTCTTGTTCTCTGCATTCAATGGGTTCTTCTTCAGGTGGGATTTGATCGGGTTCTTGTGTTTCATCGGTGTCTGCAAGTGCGATGAAGGTGACTAGGCTTGTGGTAAGGAGGAGGATGGCTAGGATTATTGATGTGAGTTTGCTTCTGTTTTTCTTCAAACTGTTTATGCTCATGTTTATTACCTCAGTAGTTTTTTTTCTTGGTTCCTATTATTATATTCAAATTATTATATTATTTTATTTTGTTTCTATATAAATTTATCTGTACAATTATATACAAATAACAAAAAATGGTGGTTTTATGATAATGACCAGTCTTGGTTCAAATCACAGTATTGTTACGCTTGAGAAATTATTTTAATAAAATAATTTTAAAAATACTAAATATATTAAAATTTTGTAAATTTATTAAATAAGTATCAAAATATCAATTTTTTTGGATTCTTATTATTATTGATAATTGACTGGAATTCAGTTGAGAAATATATGATGAAGATACATTGGAAATGCCCTTGTCCTGTGAGATTTGAGGTAATATAAATATCCATGATTTTATCGGTCATACAGTATGATGAATGAAAAGCAAGTATTTATTAATTAAAAGTGATATAATATGTATTGGTTAGCCTTTTAGGGGGCAGAGTATCATGATGAGAAAACAGATCGTTGTCTTTGGTTTGATAGGCTTGTTAGTGTTGAGCGGAGGAGTGGCTTCCTCGTTGCAATCTTCAGTGAAACCAATGCGATCAGTGGCAGCTGATTCGTTTGATTTGTTAATCATTGCACCGGCAACCTTTAAGGATGAACTGGGTCCATTGGTTGATCATAAGAACGATTTGGGAGTAGATACTGAACTGGTGACTCTTGACACTATTCTGTCATCTTCTGAGGCAAGTATGGGTCGGGATGATGCAGAGAAGATCAAGTATTATATCAAATATGCGATGGAAACCTTTGATATCTCCTATGTGCTTTTGGTTGGCGGTCGTATGGGTCAGTTCAACAAATGGTATATGCCTGTGCGGTATGTGGGTATGGATAATGGTTGGGAGCCTCATTATATTGCGGAGTTGTATTTTGCTGATATTTACGATAGCAGTGGTGATTTTTCCAGTTGGGATGCTGATGGTGATGGGGTGTATGGTGAATGGGTGAAGGGTGAAGACCCAGTTGATACAGGTATTGATCTGTATCCGGATATCGCAGTGGGTCGATTGCCCTGTCGGAATAGTCGGCAGGTGAAAGATGCGGTTAATAAGATTATCTATTATGAAACGGCATCCATTGCTGAATCTTCATGGTTTCAACAGATGCTTGCTATCGCTGGTGATACCTATTTGGAGCAGCGGAATTCTGATTGGGTAGGCTTTGAAGGTGAGTTTTATGCTGATCAGGCGATTGATCATATGGATGAGTTTACGGCCACTCGGATGTATCTTTCTGAAGGTGCATTTGATGGGCCTGATCCGGTGGTCTCTGAGTTTAATAAGGGCTATGGGTTTGTGTATTTTGTTGGTCATGGGAATCCAAGTACTTGGGGGAATCATCCGCCTGATGATCATGAGTTTGTTACGGGGATGTCTAATATGAACATGTATCAGTTGTCAAATGATCAGATGTTTCCGGTCTGTGTGGTCAGTGGTTGTCATAATTGTCAGTTGGATGTGCATCTTTTGAATCTGCTTGAAGGAATCATTGAGGAGGGCCAGAAATATTTTAATAAGAATTTCTGGCGTAATGAATGGGTTCCGGAAAGCTGGGGTTGGAGGATGACGCGGCTGCCTGATGCGGGTAGTATTGTTACCTTTGGGACGGCTGCTTTGGGTCATACCAAGGAGGATAAGACTAGTTTTACCGGTGGTATTAATGAACTTGAAGTGGAGTTGTTCCGTCAAATGGGTCAGGAAGATGTGCTGGTTGCGGGTGATGTGTTGAAGGAGACGATTTCTTGGTATCTTGATACCTATCCGGTGAATTGGGCGGAATCAAATGCTACGGTGCTTGAGGATACCTGGGTTGATGTGCAGGTTGCTCAATCGTATCTGTTGTTTGGTGATCCCAGTCTTCGTATTGGTGGCTATAGCTAGATTGGAAGAGTTAGTGTTTGTTTGATGTTAGGTTTGCATCTTCCTGAGATCAAATGAGTGAATCAAATGTAGTTATATTGAAAAATTAGATGATGTTTTAAGAAAGCTATGATATCATCAATACTTTTGGTGAGTTCATTTTAAAAACGTTGAACGTGTATGTTATGTTGTTTGATGGTATACCACTATAGAGCCTTTGTATTGCGATTATTTATTCAGTGTGCTAATAAAGTATTTATAACATAAGTTACAGAATAATGAGTGGAGTAGGAGATGGATAATCTACCCAGAGCTTCCAAGGTTAAATAACCATCTCTCTTACTCCAATAACTCATATGTTCTTATGTTTGTTATTCTAGGTAATCTGATTCATTTATTTCTTGAAAGTCGATTATGATTGGACTGCAGGTGCCTTTTGTTATTAATTTCAAGGTGCAGTTAAATATTGCCCCTTCTTGAATTCCATATTTTTCTAAATAGTTTTTATTTGGATACCAGGAATTTGTCAGGGTAAATGGTAGTTCTTTGTTTTTTATATTGTCATATAAATTCATTTGATCTTCTTTGATTATTTCTCCTTCGTTGAGTTGAAAACGATAAAGAACTTCATAACGTTCATTCCATTTATTAGTGGTAATATGAGAGTCGTTTTCTAAAAGAAGAATTGATGTTATGGTTGCTTTTCCTTGGTAATGAGTATAGGAACATGGGCCACCAAAAAATTCATTACATCCACTGAGGCTCACTATCAGTGTAAGGAGTAGTACTGTTAATACCCATAGATTCTTTTTCATTTAATCAGTTTCCCTCTTGATGGTGTTAACCTTTTGATTCTATAAAAATATGTATGATTACGTTTTTTCATCTGATGAAAAAGGTGTTTTTTTTAGGCAGTTGAGTTAGTGAGTGTATATCATGTTTTTTTGAAGTGTATTAGATATCGTTGTTAGTAAGGGGGGTGTTTTCCCATTTATCATACTTATATAATCGTAGATAAGGTTTTACATTATATGATGATTTATCAGTTATATATGAAATAATTATAATAAAATGTTTCATATAATGTACATATTAATGCTAATTATGAATAATTAATAAGGTAAATTATTTATACTTGGTAGTACATATTTGAATCATTGGAGGGAAAAAGAGGTAATCGTATAACAAGGCTATTTTTATCGATTCCCTCCTCTGCCCCCTAATCATGTTATGTCAATACTCATTATTATGGAAGAAAACAGAGATTAGTTAGAACAATTATTTTTCATATGTATGTTTCTATTATGATTTTGATTTGATATGATTTAAACATAATATAAAATCAAATTAAACATATTATTATAAAGGTGAAGGTTAATGTAGTAATTAAGTGAGAGGGAAAATCTGCTCTTCAGGATACTTTTCTTGATAGCGCCTCCTTTTTTTCATTAATTCTCCCTCTCCCCTCCCTCCAACAAGAGGAAAATAATAGTTATATCATAGCTTTTTTCAATAGTAAGCATAACTATTTATAACATAAGTTATAAAATAAATATGGGGTAAGAGGTAGTTTTTTTTGAAGTAGTGTGCATCCCATCCTCACCTTCTCTCAGATGACAAATAGCCATCCCTCCTACCCCTCTTCTTGCAACGTATGCATGTTTTTACCAGTATAGAGAACCACTGAAATCAGCAATCCGAATATAAGCAATCTGCAAGGTTTTAAACCTAAGTATGAATAAAAAGTACGGTGGTATCCTGAATTAAGTTTCTTCTAGGATTTTTGTAAGGAAAATGGATCAAGTAGGTTAAAATTTGAAATTAAAAATTTTTAAGAAGTTTTTTGTATAATGATTTTGATACTAATTTATCAAAAAAGTGATGGGATGATTAAGCGGTTTACTTACGGGAAATCATTAAATCAATTCAAAAATAATTGCTTCATCAAAGGAGGAATATGAATCCGTATTTCCTTTTTCCATTAACTGCCGTTGTTGCAAACATCCTTCTGTTCTCATATATACTCATTAAATCAAATGATAATAAAATCAATAGAGTCTACTCCTATTTCACATTGTCATTGGCTATATGGGCGTTGGGTGATATGATAGTCTTTGTGTCTAATTCTGCATCTCTTGCCTATTTTTGGAGGCATATTCCTCTTATTGGTGCTTGTTTTACCTCGGTTTTTTTATTACATTTCCTTTTGTTATTTACTAAAAATAGGTTGATTCACAATAAAATACTTCTTTTCATAGTTTATCTTCCTGCTTTTATTTTTATTTTCATTTCATTTACTACAACTTGGATTAGTCAAGGAGCAGAGCTAACATGGTGGGGCTATAATCTGGTTCGCGGTCCATTATATATTCCGTATACAATTTGTTTTATTGCATTCTATGTGATTTTAGGTCTACTCTTGTGTATCAGATATTATTTTAACATCAAAAACCTTGAAAAAAAGATTCAAATCAAATTTCTCATCCTTGCTATTTTAATCCCCTTGGTTGGAGGAATATTAACACAGATCATTCCACTGCTCATTGGAGTTAAAATAATTCCGATGACCTCCATATTAACAACGTTTACTGCACTGATTATTGCCTATGCTATTTTAAAACATGAATTAATGACAACAAAGTTTTTTTCGGTTTATAATAAATTGGTCGCAAGCTTTCTCATCATTGTTTTACTGGTGGTTATCATTGGTGTGTTTTCTCTTATTCAAAGCAGAGAATCATTAGAAGAAACTATTGGTGAATCAAGTATTGTGACGGTAAATAATGCCATGGAAAAAATAGATGCCACCATCATCAATAGGATTCAGGATTTCCAATATCAAACTGATAGTCAAAACACTGGGTTCCATGAGTTGATAAATGAATCCAATAAGGAATTTGACCTCATCGGCACAGACCAAGACATCAATGACTATATACTGAAAATGGATGAAGAGTGGATGTCTTCTTCATCAAATATAACATCGTTTATTGAGGATATGTTGGATAATCCCATTTCCAATAAACTAAATCGGAATATTGATTTTTACAAGGATCGATTTGATTATGAGCTTTTTGGTGAGATTTTTGTTACCAATAAATATGGGGCTAATATTGGGTTAACGCAGATTACGTCTGATTATTATCAGGCAGATGAAGAATGGTGGATGAAAGGTAAAGAAAACGGTGTGTATATTGGAGATGTTGAATTTGATAATAGTTCTGCTATCTATTCAACTACCATTGCCATTAGAATTGATGATGAAAAGGATAATTTTGTGGGTATGTTTAAAGCGGTGTGGAATATACAGGAGATCATTAGTATTTTAAGCGATGCTGAAGGATTAATGGGTCAGGATTTCTATAAGAGTCGGACAACCCATCTGCTTGAGGGGAGTGGACGGTTGATTTATTCTACGGATGACTTTGAGTTTTTAGAAGATAGATCAGATTGGTTGTCAATTTTTCATAAATCTGATGTAGCCTCATATTTTATTTTACATGATGAAACCTATCAGGAAAATGAAAAATTAATTGCATTTGATTATTCCAGTGTTTTAGATCAGTATGGACCGCATGATTGGGTTTTAGCTATTGATTATGATACTGCTGAAATTTACGCTCCTGTCTATGATCTGAGAGATATGATGGTGTTAAGTATCATTGTTGTTTCCATCATTGGTCTGGTTGTGAGTTATGTGTTATCCCGAATGATTTCTAAACCGATTATTAAATTACGGGATGTAACAAAGCAGATCAGTAAGGGAAGACTTGATGCTAATGTTTCAATTGATTCCAATGATGAAATTGGGGATCTTTCTAAATCGTTTCAGCATATGATGTTAGAGTTAGAAAAATCAAGGGATCAATTAGAGGATTATAATCGGAACCTGGAAAAAATGATTCAGGAGAGAACAGTTGAATTAGCGCTATCAAAAAAAGAGATTGCAAAGAAAAATGTTAATCTGAAGATTGCTCATGATAAGCTTGCAGAGATCAATAAGAATTTAGAACAAATCGTTGAGAAGAGAACATCTACAATTGAGGATCTTTTAAAGCAAAAGAATGATTTTATTAATCTGCTTGGTCATGATTTAAAGAATCCTTTGGGACCTATCCTGAATCTGTCTCAGTTACTTGAGAAGAAAGAAAGTGATGCTGATAAAAAGAAAATTTTGAAAGTGATTTCACGAAATGCAGGCTATATGAAAAATCTAGTCACCAATACATTGGAGCTTGCTCGATTGAATTCACCTAATATAAGTTTTAAGTTTGAGCCTTTGGTTCTAAAGGAGGAAGTTGATAAGGTCATACAGAATAATAAACATATTTTGGATGAAAAAGATACTTCAGTTATTAATAATGTTGATGATGATTTGATCGTGCATGCTGATTCGCTTCGTTTGGAGGAATTGATTACAAATATTTTAAATAATTCAGTGAAATATTCTGATGAGAAGGGAAGGATTAGTATTGATACCATACAATTAGATAATGAAATTCAAGTTGCAATTCATGATGATGGTATTGGGATGACGGAGGATCAGCTTAATCAGCTTTTCAATGAGTTTTATAAGGCTGATGAATCTCGTCATGATTTTGAAAGTAGTGGGTTAGGTATGCCTATTGCGAAAAGAATTGTAGAAAAGCATGGTGGGCGTATTTGGGCGGAAAGTGAAGGATTAGGAATGGGTAGCACGTTTTATTTTACGCTTCCGGCGGGAATTGATGAAATCTGATTTTTTTTCTAGTGTTCATACAGATCGTTTTGATCTAAAAGGATTTGTTTTTGGTTATGGATTTTTCGATCTGGGTCTTGGTTTTAATTAATATGATGATGATTGATCTATGTTATTGGTTTTTTTAAAAAGTTTACACATGTTCGTATCAAATTTGTTAAATATTTTATATTTGATTATGATGTAATATTGTTATATGTGAACTTGTAGAAATAAAAAAAATAGTATTGGTGATTATGTATGGAAATGGATTTTGAAAAGAACAGAGTGAAGGATGGATATGGAACGTGGGCTATTCTTGAAAAACAGAATGATTGTTATATTGCGAGGGGTTTTGGGAATATTAATGATGATCAGTATGCCTATGAGATCGGGTTTCGGAATCAGCATATTTCTGTGATGAGATTACTTCCGCATCATTTTTATGATCTAAGCCTTGCCATGATTGAGGTTATAAAAAAATTACCTGATGATTCTTCTATTCCTAGAGAACTTTTACATTTCAAAAAGCAGCTTAATAAGTAAAATGAGGATCGTAGCAGTGATGTGTGCATTGTGGGAAAGGTATCAATTCATTTGGTTGATCGGGCGGATGGTATAATGTTTTCTCTAAGGATTTCAACAGATATGTTATGTTTTTATATGAAATTTTAAGATGTTATAGTACTAAAAAAAGAAAAAGATTTAGATTTTTTTAGTTTGAATTGGTTTAATTCTATGTTGGTAGTATTGAGGGATCTGCCATTTCGATATCTATGGAATAGGATCCGGTTCTGATGTTATCTGCTAAATCGAAGCTGACTTTGACTCGATAGGCTCGGCCGGAGAATATTATTGGTTCTTTTGCATCAAAATAGATTTTCAGTTTTGCACTAGTTTCATCATACACGATGATTTGTGTGTTTGCAAGTGTATATGTGACATCGTAAATACCATCGATTCCGAGATCGACTTCAACGGTTATTTCTTCAAAATCATTGATATTGTTGTCTCCTGGACCATCCCAGATGAGTTCTGCGACTGCATCTATGTCGTCATCGACTTGATTTCGTATATCAACGACGAAGTTAAAGTTCTCGCCTTGTTTAACATTGGAAAGCGTTCTGGTTACATCGCTACCCCAATCTGTGGGTAGTGTACCTCCCTCTGTGCCATCATTCCATCGGTAGAGACGGAGTTGTAAGTTTTCTTCGATATCGGTGTTTGCTTGGACGGAATTACTCATGTAGAGTACTGTTTGTGCTGCGGCTATCATTGATATAGCAGTGATTATCACCCCTATGATCATTAAATTGCGTTTGTTAATACCGAATCTATGTTTTCTTCTTGAAGTCTTTTTGTTTTGTTTTAGGTTATCAATGTGATGTTCTATTTCTTTAATGGTTTCCATTATTTTTCACCTCCCTTTCTGTTACTTCTGTTTTCATTTTCTTTGTTGGCGAAGTACAAAGCCGAATGTCTCCCCCACCGATTATACATTAAAAATTTTTATTTAATTATTTTCATTTTTTAAAATATAATAATAGTAACATAATAATTATTTATTCATATTGTTATAATATTATTGTTTTAAATCTCATTTAGTTTTATGATGATGTGAAATATTTTTGTGATATTTTTTTCTTAGATAAATTTGAGTGCTGAATACTTCTAAATTAGTGTATTAGTATCATTTATGATATGTATTTTAGGGTGAAGATTTTCTGTATTTTTTAATACTTTCAATTATTATTTCATGGTTCTTTGTATTCTTCCTGAAACCATGGGAGCCCAGGATAATCTGGTGGGTAGTATCTGATTTTAAAGATGGTGTTTAGGATTTGGAAGGGAAGAGGATACAGGTTCAGATGCATCCAGATGATTTCATCATGTTCATTGAGTTCAAGGATGAATCCGCCGCCTAATCCTGTTGCCATAAAGGTGTGGCCATTTTCACAGGGGATGACACTTCCGCATTGTACTGATCGAAGGAGGGTAGCAAATGGTGGGATGTATCTTTTCAGTGGTTTGTCTGGCCCATAACTGGTCTCATTTTCTTTATAGTAGTTGCCCTGTTCATCGACGGGTGCGATGATTTCAACTGTGCTTGAATAATCAGGTCCTGGTCGGTCGTATCCGTTGTCAAATATGCTGATATGTCCTTGTCCGGGATAGCCTTTGGGTATCCATTCCGCGTCGTGTTGAGCGTAGAGTTGTTGGTCATCTTTGCTGCCATGTTGATAATTTGAGGGATTTCCCCATCGATACAATAGATCTCCTCCTTTGCCGTATCTTCCTCCGCTGTGTCCTGCTGCTTCTTCTGTTGTGGTGCTGTGATCGATGATGTATATTTCACCGGCCATGCGGGAGCTGAAGAGGATTTGATCCCATTCTTCATGATAATCTAGTGAGTTTAGATGCACTAGATCAGGAACGGTGAAGTCTTTGGGGACTCCGAAATTGATGTCTAATAGTTCAGGATGATCTGAAATGCTGCCATAATTTGCTTTTTCAGGGTCATATTCTTGGATGAGATGATCCCAGAACTCCCATTTCCAGACGATTTCTGCTTCACCCATGGTGGTTGGTGTGATTTCGACGATGGAGTCTACCCAGAGGTTTTTTATGATTTTATCCGGGTTTATTCCAGCATCGATTGCTTGTTGATGGTTTTTTAATTCCCATGAGATGAACAGGATGTTTCCATTGGGTAATGGTTCGATGTCATTATGCATGCATTGAGTTTCATTGATGTGTTCATATTCCCAGAGCAGGTTGCTATTGCAGTCGAGTTGTTCGATTCTTCCGTGATATCCTCCGGAGAGCCATTCCGGGTGTTGTTTTGTTAGTGTTGTTCTCAGTAGGGTTCCATCTTCTAGTAGATAGGTTCCAAGTGCTTGGGCGTATTTGCTTTTCCATCGATGGACGATGCGATGCTCACTATCGATAAGAAAAGTCTTTCTTGAATATATCGGGGCGATTAAGAGGTAGCCATCAAATGGTTGGGAGTCAGGTTTTTGTGACGATGAATGCTGAATGGTATGCGGTGTCCATGGTGTCTTCAGGTTTTGTATCGTTTTTGTTAAGTGTTCTTTGAATGGATGTGGAGTTGTTAGAGCCTGTGGTTTTTTGTCCGTTGTATAAGCGTTGCTTATGGCTGGGACAATACTGCTGCTGATAAATAAGAGTCCTAAAATGATGATCCATATGGTGTGTGTTTTTCTTTGGTTCAATCCAATTTCCTCCCCATTTGGTTATTGGATTGTTGCTATGAATTATTGTGTTTTTAATGTTTGCATATGGATGTTTTTTTGTTGATATTTCCTCTATAGCTTCCTATATTTGAGAAAAGTATTTATCTCTGTAGTGCAATGTAATCATCAGAGAATTGGAGGGTCTTTATGAAAAGGCATTATCTGTTTGCATGTATTGTTTGTTTGTGTATGTTGTTGTTTTCATCGGTTCATGGATCAATGATTTCTGAAGAGGTCATAGTTAACAACGTTGGGTCTTCAAATGATCAGCAGCATCGTGAATTGAAGGATGATGTTTGTTTTACTTGTCAATTTAGACCAATTTGTCTGTATCTTGCATATATGATTTATTATTATGATCTGGCTGCTGAGATGTTTATTGATTACCCGTTGATATATGATTATATTACTTCTCTGGTAGATGGGTATGAATTGTTTTATTATGATGTGTTTCATTGTTAATGAAGGAAATTGGTATTTTTTGTTATTATTGTGGTAAAGATTGTGAGAAAAGATAAAAGAAAACTGATTTGGGGAGGGAGAGAAAGGGAGAAAAAAAAATCCTGTCCTCTTTCAATGAATAATGACTCCCTTTCAAATTTGTTCAGTAATTAATATTTTATGATGTATACTTTTCTTTTTATTCAAATGCTTTTTTGCTTTACAGGATACTGTTGAGTTGAAGGAGTGATTATAAAATTTGTGAAAGTGGCTTTATTGGATTTGTTTTGAGTAAACAATTTATATATGTATGATTTTAGTATATTTGTCATTAAGGTGTATAAAATATGATATTAAATAAAATTAAATGGAAATGTAAGAAATGTGGTTACGAAACAGATGAAGATATATTATATTTGACTCATATAATTGAAAATCATCCTGAGTTTACCAAAGATGAAATCGTATCGGCTTGTAGATTTTATAAGAAATTTTGTAATAGGATGAAATATTTTCTAGTGATTTATGGTGATGATTTATCATATGATGATCGTTTACAGATTGGAGATTTCATTGCAAATAATGATTTCAAGGGTTTTGAGAAGTGGTTGTTTTCTTATACGTTCAATCATTTCTTATCTTGAGTGAGCAGGTGGTTTTTTTTGGTTATATCAAGCATTTTGTTACGCTATGATACGTTATGAAAACGGTTGATAAAATCTTATGATATGCAGATTTTCACTCGACTTTAAGATTCTTTTCTCCTGATCTACACGTATGGTTTCCAACATATTTAAATTATGTATGTCTTTTTTTTATGATTGTAGGAATTGTTTCTAACTGGGTTTTATATAGTAATGATTTGGTAGTTAGCTGTAGAACAATAATGGGGAGATAAAAAAAATGGGTAAGGTAAGATTGATTTCTTATGATGTGTTTCGTTGTGATCTTTTAGAATCTGGTTCCAAGATTTTCTATCATGATGCGACCATGAGTAATCTCTTGAAAAGATTACATCATATATGATGTTTCATTAGATGCAATTATCTTTTTTAAAAGAGTACTGTTTGAATGTGTTTCTGTTGTTGTGAGAGTTCTCTCATTCTGAAAGATATCAGTGAGGTTCTTACGATATCTTCGATTTCAAAAGCGATCGTCCAATCGGTACATTCACCTGCTATAATCATTTTTTTGCCCCGTACTATCTTTTGTTAATCATTGGCTATTAATCTTTTTATATGCTTGTTTTTTATAGATTGAAATCATTAAATTTTATGGGAGTGAATTAGAGTATTTTTGCTTCTCTTATTTGATATTTATAAAGTTTTTAGAAAAGTAGTGAATAATAAAGAGAAAAAAAGAGATGATTATTATTCATCTAGTTGTTATACTCAAAATTGAGTGTTTGTTTTGTCTTTGATTAGGTGAGTATTGGTGGAAGAACCGGGTAATGTTTGTCGTCTTCACTGCAGTCGATGCAGTCGTTTTCATCCATCATACAGAGAGGATGTCCTTCAGGTGATGGTGTCCAGCCGCAGTGACCGATGAAAAAGACGCGGATATCTTTTGTTGCTATGATTCCGTATTCGTGTGGATCGTTGATGGTGGGTGGAACGGTGTTATCGTTGTTTTCGATGTAAATGTAGGGTTGAAAGAAGCTATCAACCAGTGATGATCCTCCTGATCCTCTGCCCCAGAAGGTGTAGGGACAGGCGGGTTCATCGTGCATGAACATGAAGGGAAAGACGAATTTATATACGACAAAGAGTTCATGTACAGCAGGTGTGAGGGTAAGGATTGCTTTGATGTTTTCATCGCTTGCTTGTTGGGTTGATTCATAGATTAAGATGTCGTTGATTTTTGCTGGTGCGCCTACTGCATCAAAGAGGATGCCTGAGTTGGTGTAGGCGCCGTTGGCATCGATGGGATCTCCGTCTCCATCGTAGTATTCTATAGACCAATATGCTTCAAGGATGGGCATTGTGATCCAGAATTCATGGCTGTATGCAGCTCTTTTGGTGACTGGTGTCATGTTGATATAGAGTTGTTCCATGCCCATATACCCCATGGATTTTTCGACTTCACCGATTGGATCGATGTTTACTTCGACGGCCCAGTCGTTGTAGTCCCAGTCGTTGTATCCTGGGCCTCCTTTGCTGTTGTCCACCAGGTCTTCAAAGGCGATGGTGAAACAGCCATCGATGGTGAAGGGTGGTGGAGTGGGGCCATTGTCTGGGATACTGACTACGATTGATATACTGGTGAGCAGAAACATCATGGTAATGCTTACAGCTATGATTTTTTTCATTTTTTCTGATTCTCCCTATTTTTATTTAATTATTAAATTTTATTGTTATTGTTAAATAATATTTTGCGCTGTATTTAAATATTTCCATGAAACGAAATTAAAAAAAATTTTTGTTGTGATATTTTTGTTGTATTTGTTTGTTTTTTATGATATTTTTATGCAGTGGGTAAGATGCGAACCATAAACATTATATATTAAAATAATAACATTATGATTTAAATAAGATTGAATCGTGGTTCTCACCTGGTGGGAATCAGGAAAGGATGAGGAACTTATGAGCGTTGAGAAACAGACCGGAAAAACCCTTGCTCTTATTCCCTGTTATAATGAGGAAGTAACCATTGCAAGTATTGTTCTTAAGACATCATCCTATGTGGACACCGTGTTGGTGGTTGATGATGGGAGCAGTGATGATACTGCAGAAATTGCGAAAAAAGCTGGTGCGGTGGTGTTGGTACATCAGAAGAATCAGGGGAAGGCTCAGGCGATTAAAACCGGTTTTTTGTACGCATTGAAACATCAGTTTTCCTATGTGGTCACCTTGGATGGTGATGGGCAGCATAATCCTTCTGAAATCCCGGTGCTTTTGAAGAGTTTGAAGGATCATCAGTATGATATTACTATTGGTGCTCGGTATGGAAAGACGACTGAGATGCCTTGGTGGCGAAAGATCGGTAAACGGGTGCTTGATTATGTGACCAGTTTTGGTTCAGGCGGTCATCTCACGGATTCTCAATCCGGTTTTCGGGTGTTTACGTTTGATGCCCTACGTAAGATTACTCCTCGGTTGAATGGTGGACAGTTTTCTACCGAGAGTGAGCAGATTATTCGTGCGCATGATTTTAAGATGAGCATTGGTCATACCCGGATTTCTTGTAAGTATAAGAATCTTGATACCTCTACGAAGAGTTCGACGTCTCATGGGTTTTCCGTATTGGGTTATGCCATCTGGTTGGTCGCTGAGAAACGTCCGTTGTTGTTTATTGGTGTTCCTGGGTTTATCTTTGTGTTGATCGGATTGGTCTTTGGGATTTATACGTTGCAGTATTATAATAGTACTCACGTGTTTTTGATTCCGTATGCGATTTTAGTGAGTATTTTCATTATTGTTGGGGTGATTGCTGTGTTTATGGGTATAGTGTTAAATGTGCTTCCTAACATGTTCAAACGGTTTCAGGGTGAGATTGAAGAACCGGTTGAGTTGCAGTAAAACCATATTTTTCTTTTTTGAAAGAAAAGTATTTATGTAAGAATATTCTTA
>CAZQMI010000047.1:0-17878 GCA_964594475.1 uncultured Thermoplasmatales archaeon | reverse complement strand
GTTAACATGTTTCTGATCCCTGAACCTCAAACCATTAACCTCATCTTAGAAAAACTAGGGATGTCCTCAACATAAAACCGTATAAAAAGTTAAAAAAGGATGGTATAGGAAAATGAAACAACTTCACTTGTTAAATGAAACTCAATTAGATGCTTTGCAAGAAACTGGAAATATTGGTTGTTCACATGCGGCAACTGCAGTATCATTAATGGTCAATGAGGAAATTGAAATCACCGTTCCAAACATTTTTGTTCAGAAGCTACCACAGCTAAAAGAAAGTCTGAGAAAAATTTCTGGGGAAAAAAATAAACTGGTTGGTGTATATTTAGAACTCACTGATGAATTCCTAGGCAGTATCTTGTTTCTCTTCCCGTATAGCAGTGCACTTGTTCTTTCAGATTTGCTCACGTTTCAACCAGTTGGTACTTCAACTGAACTAAATGAAATGAGTCAGTCAGCAATCACTGAAGTTGGAAATGTTGTGGTTTCAGCATACACTAATGCGTTAAGCTCATTTCTTGATACCTCAATCATGCTTTCACCACCTCATTACTCCGAACAAGTACCTGATATGTTCCTTGATGAGATCACACAAGCAATTGGTGAGGATACCTCACATGCCTTAGTTTTTGATACAAAGTTTAAAGGGAAAAAAAATCAATTTACTTCTTATTTCATACTGCTCCCATCGCCACAATCACTTGATATCTTATATGATCGATTGATTGCTTCGTTTGGAAAAACAAATGATGTGGAAGTAGATGCCTATGTACATTCACTAGCAGAATAAAAAAATGATAAGTTAATGCGGAAGGAAAATAAATATGCCTGAAAACGTAGTCATAGGGATTGGAGATTATGCGGTAACAGATGATGGAAGGGCATTGTCCACGGTAGGATTAGGTAGCTGCATTGGCATTGTAATTTATGATTCAAAAAAGAAAGTAGCAGGACTTTCTCATATCATGCTTCCTGCAATGAAATCGAAACAGGATCGAATTGGTAAATATGCTGATACAGCTATTCCTGCATTACTTGGTGAAATGAGGGAAAAAGGATGTCGCCTACAAGATTGCAAAGCTAAGATTGCGGGTGGAGCTAGTTTGTTTAAATTTAAAGATGATTCCTTGCAAATAGGCAGAAGGAACACCGAAGCAGTTGAAAAAATCTTAAAAGATCATAAAATTCGGATTGTTGGAAAAGATGTCGGAGGGGATCGGGGTCGAACGATAACGTTTTATCCAGATACGGCAGAACTTCATATTCGGATGGTAAAAAAAGCCGGAAATGGACCAGACATAAAAGTTATTTAAACTACAGAGGTGAAGAGATGTGGTACTAAATCGAACATATCCACCAGATTTCGAAGAATTAAAAAAGGGTGTGAAAAATCTGCTTGGTTTTAACACCGCCCAATACAAAAACACCTATCTTGGTAGAAGATTCAATGCCAGATTACGAGCATATAATCTAGATACCTATCATGAGTATTGGGAATTATTAAAGAACAATAATGCTGAACAAGAACGCTTACTTAATGATTTAACCATTAATGTTACTGAGTTTTTTCGAGATAAAAGCGTGTATCATTTTTTTTGTGATAATGTGTTACCTGCAATATCTCAACAGAAACAAAAGATACGGGTTTGGAGTGCAGGATCTTCAGATGGTAAGGAAGCATATAGTATTGCAATGATTTGTCTGGAAATTCTTGGTGAGAAAAGAACAAAGGAGAACGTAAAAATAATTGCAACTGATATTGATAACGCTTGTTTACAAAGAGCAAGATCTGGAACCTATTTTTCCCGGAAAGGGATAAGTCAAACTGATCTTAAAAAGCAGCTTTCATTTTTGAAACAACCTAATCGTTTTTTTGATATTACAGAGGAAAATTACCATATTAAACCTGTTGTAAAAGAAATAGTTTCATTCCAATATCATGATTTGATATCTGGACCGAAGAAAAATAACTTTGATATTATTTTTTGTCGAAACGTCGTTATTTATTTCAATCGTGCCCTGCAAGAAATATTATATATGGATTTTTACAACGCTTTAAACCCCGGTGGATTTTTTATAATGGGAAAAACTGAGACTCTCGTTGGTGAATCAAGAGAATTATTTCAAACATACAATACTAGAGAAAGAATATTTCAGAAACCATAGAGACAGTGTCAGAGAAAATTTGTAATCAAATCAATATGATATTTTCATGGATTGTTATAAATTCTAAAGTACCTCTTAGTTATTTCTCCTTTTCTAAGATAGATCCTAAAATTTCTTTTCCATATGGGGTTAATCCATAAAGCTTGATATTGGAGGATACATTTTTTTCCTCAATGAGATTTAATCCGATTAATGATTCATTCTGTCGATAACTTGATTTCATTCCTCGTAAAGCGCCAATTACATTTGTTGGAGTTGTATTCACATGATATGCTATTTCTGATGTATAACTATAGCTAGGACTAATGTCAAATAAATATCTTACAATCTTTTTTCTAACAATACTTCTCCGTAATGCCCTAACCACTAATGGACGTTGTTCCTCAACCAATATATTTTTTCTCTCTGATTCGTACATCCCAAACCCACAATAGCATATCTTATAGCACATTACTATTATTTATATTGATTTCCTATGTGAGTATGCGTCGGTATATACACCTGCATAATTATAAATTATCAAAACATATCTATTAGAGTTAGATTACTTAAATTGAAAAGTAAAATGAAACCTATTAATGGGATGGGATACTGTTTTTTCCAAATTAAATCGTTCTATTAATACTAAAAGTATTCGAACGAATAAAAGAGAGAAAATCCCAGAGATAAAGATAAGATCAAATATTGAACCTCCCCCTATAATTGCTTGCATTGGATATTGTGGAGAATACTGAAATAAGAGAGGTAAATGAACAACATCAGCGCCAATAGCCATGCCAAAAACACTAATACTATAGGAATAGAAATAAATGTCATCTTTTAATTTATCTCTATTAAGAACAATAATCACAGCAGCCATAAATGGAGGAAATAACCATAAAGGAAAAGGCGATATTATTCCCTCATCTAGATCAAAAGTGGTCATAAGAAAAGCCATAAATGAAACAGGTAATAAGCTCAAGAGTAGGAAACTAACGGAAAAATTTTTTTTAAAAAAAAGGAAACAACTAAATAAAATTGGTAAACAAAAACCAATAGGATGGATACATAGTTGCCATGAGCCAATTGAACAAATCAAAATATTATTCGATGAATTAAATAAGTCGGTAACCTCAATCTGAAAAATTGATGCACTACCAAAAAGTAGGATAAATGTTAAGATAAGGAAAAAAATTGAAACAAATATATGGGTTTTTATGTTATGTATAATGAATGTTATGAGGGTTTCATTTCCTTGCATCCTCGCATATTTTGTTGCATCATTTTAATAACTCTTAGCGGTCAAAATTACATTATGTAAATGTATCCTTTTATCGAATAATCATTCAAAAAAATAACTTCGGTTTTTTTCATACATTGTAGTTACCATAATCCCGTCAACTTCTTCCATCTCACCATTTTCGTATTCAACTACCAATATATTACTAGGATGAGGATAAGTATTAACCACTATCGCTTTTCGCATAGAATGACTTGGGTTTTTTGAATCCCTCACAAAAACTTGCACACCTCGTTTAATTCCCCTGGATTTTAACATTTCATTTCATATAAATTAGAATAAACAATTGTATTTAAATACAACTATCGTGATATCATAGATAGAGAAAAGGTGGGGATAGTAATTTATGAATAAGAAGAAAAAAATAATATTCTATATGGCTGTAATATTATTATTGCTTGTGCAAATACCACTGATTTCTGCAGATGATTTCGAAATCATTGATACTGATTATAAGGTAGATGAATCAAAAAGTGATAACACAAAACAATATTACACGATCTTTATCACCATGAAAAATAATAAATTTTCAACAAGTGAAAATATTATCATTGAATTGCTTGATGAGTGGGAAATTCCAACTAAAAAGATTTATAATTTTGAACCTAATGAATCAAAGACTTTTGTATTTGAGAATATCCCTTTCGCGGGAGGAAATGTTCATCAAGTAAGGATTAATTATTATCCTGAAAATGAAAGTATTCAGACTCCAGAAAATACTGGATCAACAATTTTTAATATATCATATCAAAACAATGAAACAGAGACACCATTTCTTCATCCATTAGCTATGATATTAACCATAATGGTTATTGCATTAATGGTTAAAAAATATAATATTAAACAATCATAAAAACATTATATTCCATTTTGAAAGTGCGTTTATTTTTATGATATTTATTCTTCAAATCCTTTTTAAAATATTATAATGAAATAACAGTTCTAAATGAATACATACTAAATAGATAATCACTCTATCTTTTCATATGCAGTAATTTTTACATATTCAACTTCATTAGCTTGATCTTGATTAAACTCAACAGTATTTGCTCCTTCCGTATACATTGCGGGTAAATTAATGGTATAATCTTCTTTGGAATACAGTTCTCTATCAAATTCGTCATAAAAAATTACATCTACTTCAACAGTTACAACTCTCTTATTTGGATTGTGTAGCTTGTAGTTTAATATAACTGATCTGACTCCGCCAAATTCTTCATCGTCTTTGATAAAATCAAGTTTTGCATTATTGAGTTCAACAATATCTGATTCGAATTCAATATTATCAAAAGATTGCCCCGTGGTGATTGCGTTTTGCTCTACACAACCCGATAAAGAGATTATAAATGAAATTATAAACGTACATAATATTATTTTTTTTATTTCCATCATTTCCCAACCCAATACCCCAATATATTTCTATTATTTAATATTGTTTATATTTGAAGAATATCATGATCAAATTAACGTTAATTCAAATAATATACTCCTATGAATAAAAATTTGAATTTTTTTAGGTGTTCTTAAATAAGCTTTTATATTATATTCATTATAATCTAAGATTCACACCAAGGATATATCAAAAACATTTATTTACCCATGATTTATTTTTAAAAATCGTAGGAAAATTGATAATAAATTTTGGAGGAACTATATGGTTAATAATAATCAAATAATTAAAGATGTTCTCGACACCATAATATCTATTTCTGGCCGTAAAACGACCCAAAGTCATGCCATTTATTTAGTCGAATCAACTATAAATAATCTAAAAAAACAATATACTTTTCTTGATAATATAAATATTCAAGATCCAACCTATCTTGAAGATGGAGAACCAGTAACTATAATGAAAGATGTAAATAAAGTAACATCAAAGGAAATTGGTCCTGCAGTAAAAGAAATCATTTTACATTTGAATAATTCTCTCATGGGAAAAGGAGGATATTTCTTCTTAAAAGAACTTTCCCATAAGCTTAGTGACGAATCAGTTAGCAAATTAAAAAACATTGGAGTTGATTTGGATTTAATGCATTTGGAACAACAAGTATCAAAAATGGAAAAGGATATATTCAAATAAAAGGCTAAAAAATGACATATTGAATCGTAAGCTAGAAATTTCAAGTAAATATCCTTTTCATATTCTAAATTTGGGCTGTGTTTTTTAGGTTTTTAAGTATTTTGAATTTCAAATCAAGCGGTATAATCTCATAACCAAATCTAGGCAAAAATTTTATTTCTAGCATAATATTTGCTGAAGATTCTATTTTTTGTTACGTATTTATTGATGTAAATCATCGAAATATCATGGATTTGAATAAGTATCGTTTGATAATAAAACAAGTGAGTATAAATATTAATATAATCCAATGAACTTTACATCTGTCATCATATATTTTCCAATTATTTACCCTTTGTGCTATATCGAATGGAAAGTCATTCTTTGAAAAAATGTCGATGATAAAATCTTGAATTTCAGTTATTTTATTTCATCTTTAATTGATGTTTGAGCACCTTTTGATATTGATAGAAATATATTTCATTATCACTAATATATAATTCTCCTTATTGTATATATATCCTTACTTATTAAACCGAATAACGTTATGAGTATATAGCCTAATTATTACCATAATGTTTGGATGGGATATTACCTAATGATACACTTGCATATTCACATGCAAATAAACTATATAAACGTGAAGGAGAATGTTGGAATAGCACTCTGAAAGGTTGCAGTAATATGTAGCTATCAGGAGGAATATTAAGGATGGGACGAAAGGCTGAATATCCTAAGGAAAGAAAAGAATTAGCAGCTATTGGAATCGGAGCTATGATTATTTTTATTGCCATGGTTTTGGTTGCAGGTATTGCTGCTTCGGTGCTGGTGCAGACAAGTACGACATTAGAAATGCAAGCTTTAAAAACTGGATCCCAGACTGTTAGTGAGGTGTCAAGTGGAATAATGATTGAGGGGATAGAGGGATATAACTCAGGTGGAAGCATTCAGAAACTAGCCATTGAAATTAAAACACGTGCAGGTTCTCCAGATGTAGATCTATCTGAAACCGTTGTAGAAATTTCTGATTCTGAAAATAAATATGTAATGAATTATGATTCAAGTACATTTACTGATTCAGATGCGGTCAATGGTTCTGTATTCACTGATACATTCTACCCCAGTGCTAATCCAGATAGTAAGTTTGGAATTATCGTATTACAAGATGCAGATGGATCATGTGAATCAAGCAATCCAATAATTAATTTTGGGGATCATGTGATTTTAGCTGTGGATAATGCATTTTCTGGAATATCCCCTCGTACTGATATGTTTGGACAAGTTATCTCTGAAGAAGGGGCTCCGGGTGTGATCGGTTTCAGAACTCCAGCGTCTTATACTGAGACTGTGTTGGAGTTACAATGAGGTGATAATTAATGAGAAAAATATTGTTTAAAAAGAATAATGACGTTGCTGCTATTGGTATTGGTGCCATGATTGTATTAATCGCAATGATTCTTGTTGCGGGTGTAGCCGCTTCTGTTCTAGTGACCACATCCAATACACTTCAAAGTCAAGCATTAAAAACTGGATCCCAAACTACTCGAGAGGTATCAAGTGGATTAACAGTATTTTCTGTAATTGGTCAGGTAATAACCGATGGCCAAGACATTGAACGATTAGCAATAACAGTTGCTGCAAAACCAGGATCAGATAAAATCGATCTAAGCAATACATATATACTAATGAGTGATGGGACAAATAAAACATTATTAACCTATGCCGGCGCTAGTAACAGTAGTTTTTATAACGATAGTGTCACTGGTGATATCTTCAGTGCAATGACATGGAGCGGCAATGGCTCTGTCACAGGTATGACAACGGGTACCAATACAACAAATTGGACATGGACAAATGAACAATTTGGTATCGGCGTATTGCAAGACTATGACGGATCAATGAGTCAATCAAATCCTGTGCTTACCCGTGGTGATAAAGCCATTCTATATATACGATGTGATGGTACCAATGCAAGTCGCACATTTAATGCTAGTACCGGTAATTGGACTACTCCATGGTGCAATTTTACCGGGGTTTTTGGAAACCAAATTGGTGAACGAATAGAAATATTCGGTCGAATAATTCCCGAGATCGGTGCACCAGGTGTGATTTCATTCACATCGCCAAAAGCATACGTAGATAAAATCTACACCTTGCAATAATCGAATTGGTTGAATTTTCAACCAATCTTTATCTTTTTTATTTTTATATTGATTTAATACTTTTTTTGGTTTTTTTAAGATGGAATGTATATTTTATTACGCTTTTTAAATTAATTTAAATCAAGTGTTTTTGTTTTTTATGGATATATGAGTACAGTGATACCTGAATATGTATCTATACAGTCACCTACGAAAAATACTTATTTAGTCACCTGTAAATTACAATCCAAAGTAATTAAAAATTCACCCGATGGGATGTGGATCAAGATGGGAAAAAATCTGAAGAAAGTAAAAATTGAAGATGAAAATGCAGCAGTAGGAATCGGTGTATTAATTGTTTTTATTGCCATGGTTTTGGTTGCAGGTATTGCTGCTTCGGTGCTGGTGCAGACAAGTACGACATTAGAAATGCAAGCTTTAAAAACTGGATCCCAGACTGTTAGTGAGGTGTCAAGTGGAATAATGATTGAGGGGATAGAGGGATATAACTCAGGTGGAAGCATTCAGAAACTAGCCATTGAAATTAAAACACGTGCAGGTTCTCCAGATGTAGATCTATCTGAAACCGTTGTAGAAATTTCTGATTCTGAAAATAAATATGTAATGAATTATGATTCAAGTACATTTACTGATTCAGATGCGGTCAATGGTTCTGTATTCACTGATACATTCTACCCCAGTGCTAATCCAGATAGTAAGTTTGGAATTATCGTATTACAAGATGCAGATGGATCATGTGAATCAAGCAATCCAATAATTAATTTTGGGGATCATGTGATTTTAGCTGTGGATAATGCATTTTCTGGAATATCCCCTCGTACTGATATGTTTGGACAAGTTATCTCTGAAGAAGGGGCTCCGGGTGTGATCGGTTTCAGAACTCCAGCGTCTTATACTGAGACTGTGTTGGAGTTACAATGAGGTGATAATTAATGAGAAAAATATTGTTTAAAAAGAATAATGACGTTGCTGCTATTGGTATTGGTGCCATGATTGTATTAATCGCAATGATTCTTGTTGCGGGTGTAGCCGCTTCTGTTCTAGTGACCACATCCAATACACTTCAAAGTCAAGCATTAAAAACTGGATCCCAAACTACTCGAGAGGTATCAAGTGGATTAACAGTATTTTCTGTAATTGGTCAGGTAATAACCGATGGCCAAGACATTGAACGATTAGCAATAACAGTTGCTGCAAAACCAGGATCAGATAAAATCGATCTAAGCAATACATATATACTAATGAGTGATGGGACAAATAAAACATTATTAACCTATGCCGGCGCTAGTAACAGTAGTTTTTATAACGATAGTGTCACTGGTGATATCTTCAGTGCAATGACATGGAGCGGCAATGGCTCTGTCACAGGTATGACAACGGGTACCAATACAACAAATTGGACATGGACAAATGAACAATTTGGTATCGGCGTATTGCAAGACTATGACGGATCAATGAGTCAATCAAATCCTGTGCTTACCCGTGGTGATAAAGCCATTCTATATATACGATGTGATGGTACCAATGCAAGTCGCACATTTAATGCTAGTACCGGTAATTGGACTACTCCATGGTGCAATTTTACCGGGGTTTTTGGAAACCAAATTGGTGAACGAATAGAAATATTCGGTCGAATAATTCCCGAGATCGGTGCACCAGGTGTGATTTCATTCACATCGCCAAAAGCATACGTAGATAAAATCTACACCTTGCAATAATCGAATTGGTTGAATTTTCAACCAATCTTTATCTTTTTTTTCACTCAATTTATCATTTTGTATTTACTAGTTGCTCTCATAAACTAAGAAGACTGTCATCCAAAAAAACTTTTTTCGTAATAGCTCTCTACTCCTTAATTGAATTGACATTCGTTTCTACATGAATCTCAGGATATACTTTTGACCTTATTATTTACTTCAATATATTGGTGAGTGATATAATGTGGAATAAATATGCTGCTTTTTGTGAACAACATTGACCACATCCTCAATATCTGCCCATTAATACTTTATAATTTTTTAGGACTATAGAAGTGGTTATGAAAATATCTTTCCATTAAGATGATTTCTTTTACAAACAATTCATGAGCTATGATGCCTTTAAAAAAATGTCATTTATTTAAAAAGTTCATTGTCTGAGGAATTAAACGCATTGTATGGATATAATCAAGTATCACACTCAGTTATTTGATAGTTGTTTTAATGCAACAACATGCAAAATCTGTTCGCAAAGGATTCTATGAGCGATTCATTAATCAAATTGTATCTATGATTCGTTCGCCATAATAAGTGTTCCATGTTCTAGCAATTATATACTATAACTACTGCCTGAAATTCATTAGAATGAATCCTGGTGGAGTTTAAATACCAGATGTCTTTTGTATCCAGCCTGGACCAAGACAATAACCTTTTCCAAAAAGAAAAAAGAGATGCCAGCATCAACAAAAGTCACTGTTGCAGATCCGGTATTCAAACGAAGCATATACATGTTTTTTTACACAATAACCGTATTTGCTTTGTCGACCTATGAATCATGTTATTTTTTTATATCATTTTTTTCTTTTTTTGATATAAAAGATAATAAGAAAGGCCGAAATAAACATAAGTAGTTCAAATCCTGGTGATTCCTCGTTTTTTTGATCAATAGTAACCGTAGTGGTTTCTGCGTGTGATTCTCCATGGGAATCAGTAACGGTGAGGGTGATCAGATAAGATCCTTTTTTCTGATAAGTATGACTAATTGTTTTACCGGTTCCGGTGGTTTCATCTCCAAATGACCAGAGATATTCATCGATTTCTCCATCAGGATCATTACTTTCTGATCCATCTAGCGTCACTGGTTCACCAGTGATGCCAGTATATGGCCCACCAGGATGTGCAATCGGTGCTTGGTTTGCATCAACACCGATGGGAACGGTAGTGGTTTTGGTATCCACGGATCCAAGATCATCGATAACAGTTAAGGTAACAGTGTATATACCACTTGATGTGTAGGTATGAATTGGTGACATGGCGAGCAGTTCACTTGTACCATCTCCGAAATTCCATCTGTAGAAATCTATCGATCCATCTTCATCAATACTTGATGATGCGTCAAATGCTATAGTTTCCCCTATTTGTCCATCATAGGGTCCACCAATATCAGCGACTGGTGGAATATTATCAGGTGGTGTTACCATAGTAGTGAAAAAAAATGTATTTGAAATGTTTTCTTGATAACTATCATTTACAATAGTATACCAAGCATAGGTTCGATCAAAAGGTAATGTAAGATCACATGTTGCATATTTTCCACTGGAGATTTTTTTCTCTGTATAAAGTGTTTCATTTGTTGCAGCATTGTAAAAGGTGACCGTGAGCATATCTGAATCATCATCTCTTACTTTTACTTTTAGAGTAGGTTTTAATCCGACTCCTGTTGCACCATCTGATGGTGTTGGATTTGATGGTTTTTCTGGTTCCTTTAAAAAGAATCCGAGAGGATAGTAATCAACAAGATTGTTTTTGGTATAAGAAGCATCACCGATTCCATCTTTGTTTCTATCTAACCAGTTGTAATCATCCCAGTAGTTTCCCCGTTTGGTATCTAGGTGATACCAGGTGTTATCGCCATGTTCTTCTGCGGTTTTTCCATTTAATTCAAAAGTGTTGTTGTAAATGACATTTAATTGACTGGTGGAAAGGGTGTATATGCCTGCGCCGGTGTTAGAGGAGAATGTATTTGAGTGGATTATGTTTGATGTTCCTTTAAGGCTGATTCCTCTATCATTTTCATCGAATTCGTTATGACTAATGGTGCCTTGATCGCTTTCAAGATAAAGTCCAACCGATGGATTTTCAATGATTTCATTGTATTTAATTATGGGTTTAGTACAGTCATTGATTTGAATTGCATTATATTCATTTCCTGAAAATGAATTATTGCTGATATTGATATAGGTACATGATGCAGCATGTATTCCATGAAGACATTCGTTTATCTCATTTTCATATAATCGATTGTGAGCTGTTGAAAAAAGGTGAATACCGGTTTCTGAACAATTGGTGATGACATTATTTACGATATCATTTGTTGTCGATTCTACATAGATTCCTTTTTTCATATCACTCAATTGGTTGCCACTGATAATGGATCCGTCTGCATCAGAATCAATGTGGATTCCAAAACTATCAGTATTGTTTAATGTGTTACCGGTGAGCACAACATTTTCTGCTTGGATACTAATCAGTGCTCCAATTGGCGAGCTTTTATAATCATGTTCATCGGTTAGATGAAAATCTTGAAAGGTGACATTGTCTGCTCGTATTTCGATAGTGTAGCGAATATCATCATCTAATTCAATGGTGCTTTCTCCTTCTACTCCACCCCAGAGATGAACTTCTTTGTCAACGATGATGTGTTCTTCATATAAACCGGTGAAAACATAGATGGTATCTTCATCTGCTGCGGCATCAATAGCCTCTTGTATAGTTTGATATGGTTGTTCTGCAGTTCCTTTGCTGTATCCTTTGTAACTGCTGTCAACATAGATCTCATTTCCGGTGTTATCTTGGGTTTGGGTAGCTGCAGTAAAAACAAGCGTATGTATCATAAAAATGACGATTACTATAGATAACAATGACCAGGTGTTTTTTCTATTCATTTTAATCCCATCCTTTGTTTATGTGCAACAATACATAATTTGTTCTTTGATTTATAGTTTTCTCATATTTTAGTCATATGTTTTAGTACTATGTTCTTATTGTATTATTCATGATGAGAGTGTGTGTTGGTGGTACATTCAATGTGCTTCATAAGGGTCATCTTCGATTGCTGAATAAGGCTTTGGATATTTCCGGATGTAATGGTTTTCTTTTTATTGGTATTGCTAATGGGAAATTAATCTTTCATAAAAGAGATGTGAAATCGTTTGAGAAACGAAAAAATCAAATCATTAAAATGATTACTCAGAGAAAATGCGTTCCAACGGTATTAATTGAACCAATTATAGATCGGTTTGGTCCTACAATTGAAAATGATTTTGATGTTATTGTGGTTTCAGAAGAAACTAAGGCTACAGCAGAAGAGATTAATAGAATACGGAAACAGCGAGGAAAAAAATCTATAAAGATTGTTGAAATCCCAATGGTATATGCTGATGATGGCAAACCAATTAGCTCATCACGAATATCAAATGGAGACATCACCATGGATGGACGGGTAGTACATGAAGATAAAATAAAGGATCCAGGTAATTAATTTTATATAGGGTATACTATTACATCCGAACTAGGTGACTAGACGATGAGTTATGTAATTTTTGAGGTTAAAAGCGAACATTCGGGTACTATAAACAAATTCGTCAAGGATGATTTGATTAGCAGACAAAGTATTCTTACTCGTGATGCAAGTGCATTAAATATTGATAAGGATGTAACCTATCTAAAGATTGATGGTAGTGATGAAGGTCTTAAACGAGCCGAGCAGCTCGCTGAAGAAATGGAGTTTAAAAAACTTGATGAAAAAGAAGCAAGTGAAATTAATGATAAAATCGTAGAACAAGAAGATTCTGCAGCTGATGGTATGGGAATGATCTTTGGATAATGCTTAAGTTTTTTTCTTTTTTTTTAGATATCCCAGTATTGTTTCATTTTATTTTTTACTTTTTCAATAACTTGTTTAGCAGTATAGATCTCTTCTGCAGAATCCTGAAAAGAAGTGGGTTCATCACAGAGCATACCGATTTGTGAGATAAGACATTTTCCGACCCAGTCAAGGTTATAACCTCCTTCAAGGGTGCAGACGAGTTTTGATTGAATCTTCATCATTTCCTTAATCAGGGTTCCAAAATAGTTTGCTGTGAGCGTGAGTCCGCCCAGCCTGTCGGAATGATGAGAGTCAAATCCACTTGAGACAATGATAAAATCTGGGTTGAATTGTTCTGCGATGGGAAGGAATAGTTCATACATGATTTTGTTTACTGCTTGTTCACCATTCCCCCGTGAGAGTGGTACATTGATGTTGTATCCCTTTCCATTTCCTTTTCCAATTTCATTGATGGCACCAGTTCCAGGGAAATGAGGGCTAAGATGAAATGATTGATACAGCACGTTGTCTGTTTTATAAAAAATATCCTGTGTACCATTTCCATGATGCACATCGGGATCAAAAATAAGGACTTTGTATCCTTTTTTCATAAGTGCATATGCTGAAAGTGCTGCATTGTTGAACAGGCAGAATCCCATAGATGTACTTGATGTTGCATGATGACCTGGTGGTCGCACAAGGGCAAATCCATTGTCTACCTTTCCATTGAGTACATCATTACAGAGATATAATAATCCACCAGCGGCAAGTAAAGCAGTTTCAAAATCATGTTTGCAAACATAGGTATCTAAATCGAGCCAGGCATTTGCTGTTTCACTGATTTCTTTGATTTGATAGATCATCCGAGGACTATGCACATGATAGAGTAGTTCTTCGGGTAATGGTTTGGGTTTGAGAAAGATGAGTTTTTCATAAAAAGCTGCTTTTTTCAATGCATTCATCATCACCATGGTTCGTTCTGCATTTTCAGGGTGACCGATATTATCATGTCTGCGAAATGTTTCTGAGTAGACTATTTCAGTTTTCATAACCGTATCTACTGGTAAATTAAATCGGTGAGATATAACAGTTTTTCTAATATTTTAAGTAATAATACTGCATTGCAGACTGAAAGATCATTATGTGTTTTTGGGGAAGGATAAAAGAATGAATGAAATGTTACTTGGTATCTCACCTGATTTTTTGTATCTCCATGGCGGTATTATTCAACCGCTCTCAGAGATTCATCGCCCATATTTTCTAGCATTTCCTGGGAATCAACAGGATGTTGAAAAGGTTCGAAAGAATGCGTTGAAACGCTGGGAAGATAACAAGGAAACCTCGTCTCCAATGTCTTTTGTGTCTGATATTGGTGAGATTGAAACCTATCAAAGTTTCTGGGATTTTGAAAAAACTTGGAGGGTTTTCAAGGTGTTTACCAGCGAATCCTATCGAGTCCCTGAAGTCAGTGATCATTTCTTTTTTAATTTAGGATTGTGTACCGCTGAACATGATATCCCGTATCATCAACGGGCATTGATTGATGTTACCGCATCTGGAAAAACTTGGTTGTTTGACAGTGCTGGAAAAAACGAGACATTAAAACTGTTGGTGTATGATATCGAAATGGCAAATTTTCAACCAGGGAAAACGAATCTTCCTATTGATGTAATTGGATATGCCGATGCAGATATTGTATTTTCTTCCTTAAAGGATTTACAGACTGAGCAATTTCGTTTTGATATCTATGAAACCTCAGGTGCTATTGATACAGCTGATGTCAATCAGTTGGTAGCAAACAGTGTTGATGAGGAAATCGATAATCTGATTCAGTTCTGTAAATTAGCGTCAAATTATGATATTATATCTGGGCATAATATTGCTGGTTTTGATAACCGTCAAGTGCATGGACGGATTCAATCGTTGTTAAAACAGAAGAAAACGATCCTTTCTGGTGATGAAAAAAAGATTTTTCAGCATTTTCTTGCCAAGCAAACTCGGCTTGATAGATCTTTTCATTTTGGCATGGGTTCAGATGTTATTCAAATGTATCCCTGTACTTTTGATACTTATCTAGCAGCTCGTAAATTTTATCCATATTTGGATTCACATAGTTTGAAGGCTGTTGCCCCATTTTTGAATGTAGGCGTCAAGGATCGATTGATATTGAAACCTTCAGAGATTGGAACCGATGATAAAACGTTACGATATAATGCTCATGATGTCATCGAGCAGATGGGAGTCACACTTCATTTGATCCAGCAGGCACTTCCATTATCATTTACAACAGGGATGCCTTTTGAAACATTGCTTTCCTCTGGAGCAGTGAGCATGTGGGATCATATGGCTCTTATCCGAGGAAGTCTGCAGAAGAAAATAATTCCTGCCATCTGCCGGGTGAATAGTATCTGTAAGGATCTTCTCACTCATTTCCCAGGATGCAGAACAAGAGAAGAAATCATCACCATCGCAAAACAGAAAAAAGATCAGTTATCCAAAGAATTTGTTCGTGTATTGAAATACGGAGCTGAGATGCCTGAATGGATGCTGTATCCTTATGTAGTGTATAATGAGAAGGCTGAAAGTGTTGATGAGCGTATGAACTATCATATGCCCGGTGGAATGACTATAAAACCAGATAAGGATGCTGATTCTCATTTTATCCCCTGGTATAAGGTAGTGGTTGCTGATGTGGGAGCAATGTATCCAACGATTTTGAAAGCATTGAATATCGGTGCGGATACGGTACGGTTATGTCCAAATGATGAAAACCCGGATATGTGGGTATGGTTTAAAAAATTACCAACTCGACTCTTTGAGGACGTTGATGTGAAATGGCGGAAAATCACGGAAAAAGAAGGATTTGCTGACAAAGGATATATGATCGGTGTCAAGATCAATAAGAAACCAGGAGTTGTGAATTGTGCGATGACTGGTATTATGAGTATGATCCAGCAGATAAAAAATGAGCTTCAGGAGGTGAAATCCTCTGATGATGCTGAGGAATTGAAACGTTTGAAGATGATGTATCAGAGTGTGAAAGGTGCTCGAAACGCAGGTACCCATGGGATTTTGGCTGCTCCCAATGTTTCGGGTCGTCAGTTCAATTTATGGGGTGCTGGGGCCATTACCACTAAGGGACAAGTTATCCTTGATGAAACTCTTAAGGATCTGGAAAAAAAGGATATTCGGGTGACTTATGGCGACACAGATGGTATTTATATGGGCTGTTCACGGTCGTTGACCAAAATTCCTGATTTCGCAGAGGCATTAGGTGTTATTTCCAATGACGATGTTGAGTGGTTAACCTCTCCAGATGATGCAGTTGATGCCATAAAGGAATGTAATCAGCGATGGCAGCGGGAACTTGATTATCAGGAATTTGAGTTGGAACCTGAGTATCATGATGCCATGATTTTTGTGAAACATAAGAATTATTTGATTTTTGATGAGAAAAATGGAATCGTTCAGATGAATACTAAGGGAAATAACTTCAAAGGATCGGATAAAGCAAACATTGCTCGTAAAGCCTTAAAGGAGATCATGCTTGCAGTGTTGAAGGATAATCCTACCTGGGTTGATGAAGAAGAGGCCCGGCTTGCGGTTCGTGAAAGTATTCGAAAGCACACGCAAAATGTTGTTTCATCACTTGATTTCTCAAAGGTTGATCTTGAGGATTTAACATTGATTCAGAGTGTGAAACCTGCCAGTCAGTATAAACGAAATCAGGATGGAAGTCCCTCTACGTTTGGGAAACGAGCTGATGCCTTGGAGAAACTGTTGGGAAGAAGGATTCGATCACGGACTAAATATCGTTTTGTGGTGACCAAGAATCCGTTACCTGGTATTATGAATCCATCCAAGAGCGGGGTGAAACCTATTGATTATATGTATCCTGTTGAATTGTTAGATGATAAGAGTCAAATCGATCTAGAATGGTATAAGGAGATGGTTGAAAATTATATTCAGGGTGCATTTGGACTCCCCAAGATCGGAGAGACGGAACAAACCGGTCTTGATGCTTGGATGTGAGCATTTCTTCATTTTTATATTGCTTTCTTTATTTTTTGGTAAGAAGTGTAAAGAAAGCTGGTAATATCTGTACAATAATTGTTTATTAACAAAAACAACAAGTGTTAATTGGTCACTATGATAATCGTTGGACAGGTATCTAACAAACAGGAAGCCCTTGAGATTCGAACCATTGCTAAATTAAGTATTGTTGCTCAACGTGCTCGATATCTTGCTCGTCAGAAAAAGAATGAATCAAGTTAATGCTTGTTCTTTGCCCCCTTTATATCATATAAGCCCCCATTCGTTCTTTTTTTTCTTCTTTTTTGATACTGTTTGGATTCATTACCACAAAACTGTATGAGGAAAGATTCATTCATCTACATTTGTGAAGCCCTTATTTTTTCTGAGATAATAGCATCAATAAAACATTTATTGTATTACTGATTTGAAAAAATCTGTTTAAAAGTAAATAATCAAGAAAGGGAAAAAAGTGGTTTAACCTAAAAACGGTTCAGTGTTTCTGCTTAAAAATAGGCAGTGAATACCGTTTTCAGCAGGTAAACCAGATGAATATTTTTTTATCGTATGTGTAAACCTATCCGAATAGAGCGCCAAGTCCTTCAGCTGCTTCTT
>CAZQMI010000046.1:0-18004 GCA_964594475.1 uncultured Thermoplasmatales archaeon | reverse complement strand
ACTCAAGTCTATAACTCCCGAAGCTACAAGGATACCAAGCTACCCCACAGGCCCCTTATGAAGGAGGGTAATAAAGACTTTGGTTATTAGATTTATCTAAATTATCGGTAAAATGATTCTATCTGTGTCCAAGACCATAACTCAGCAATTTTTGGATACTATCCTTTAGATTGTCATCCAATTATTACTGTTTTTATCATCTATTATTTTCAAATCATTATTTGATTGCTCACTGATATGCCAAAAGGTTGGGTATACGTTATACCATATTCATTCAGAAAGACTGCCCTTACAAAATTCGATTCTATTGTTGATGTGTCAATATAATCATTATCACCAACAATTTGGGAATTATCATCATACCACAGAACGGTATCGGCGTTATCTGCACTAATCTGAATGATGTTTCCTTGAATATCAACATCATTTAGCCTTGGTGTCATAGCTTGTCCATAATATGGATTATCAGCATCAGATCCCTCTGGTTCATAGGAAAAATAAAATGATCCATTATTCATCGCTCTTCTAAATTCAACTTCAGTTAAATCATCCATGAGCATATGTTGATAATTACGAAACGCATGAATTTTAATATGATGCATATCGTCATTTGAAAACCCCCAGATCAAATCATCAGGTTTCCGTTGTTTATTGATCCGATCCCAAAGCAATCTATCCTTTGAATATCTATCACCCTGATTATAAACCTCTATACCAATGACACAATCATCATAATAATCAAAATATCGTTGATACCATTCAGCAGCATAGTCATAGCGTCCAGGATGATAAAAAAGACATAATCCATTCTGTTTTTCAATAAACCAAAAAGAAAATCGCATAAACAATCCACCAAATGGAAAGCTATTAAGCAAACTTCCACGATGATGCCCTAAGGAGAGTTCATTACCAGATAGTGCTAACATACTTAACTCCGGGTAAAACGCTGAAGAATCAGCATGTTCCAAAGGTTTTTCAGCAATCCACTGGGTCCAAGGCCAGGTATTCCTATTATGATCGGTAATGGCAAGGATTGCATAGGATCCAATCCCATGATAATGATAAATAACTTCAGCAGGAGAACTGGATCCATCACTTTCCCTAGTATGAGTATGTAAATTCGCTTTGTAATGATTTATTGTTTCAAAATCAATTCCACCATATGGATTATGAATGATAACCTCAGAAGAATTAATGAACCAAATATTATCATTCTCACCAGATCCATTCATAGCATTATTTTCAAACGCATAACTAAACGGTTGCATGACCATACAAGCAATCAGAAAACATACTACACAGATAATCCATGACTTTTTCATCAAACTTCAATTATATATTGATATCAATATTCAAATAATTTTGTAAAAGATACAATACATTATCTGTCTTACTTTCGTTGAAGCCATGAATTTAATAAAAAAGGAAGAAAAAAGTTTTGTTGAACAATCGATCCTTATATTTTTTTCAACTGTTTTTCAAAATCATCAAGTTTCTGTTCAAAGATATCAATCGCACTTAACAATGCATCCCTTGCGAAAAGAGCTCCATCAGTTTCAAAATGAAACTGAATATGATTGATATCTTTTTTAATCGTAATAACATCAACTTGTTCTGTATCCATATAGGATTCAAGGATTGCTAAATCCTTTGGATTATGCAGTTCAAGGCTATCCTTTTTCATTGAGACAAGCCCCTCTGGTAATTCATCAACAAAATCCTGAACCTCGCTCTTATCCTTCGGATCAAAGATAATCTCGGGGATAAACCGATATCCTGGAGCCTGAACTGCCTGCCATTTAGCATGATTCTTAGCCTGTCCAAGCACAGCTTCAACCTCAAGGATCAATCGCTGATCATTAAAAAGTTCAACAAGGGGAATATTTTTCTCAGTAATCGCCCAGCTTTTCTCTGCTGGCTGCAGATCACCAGAATAGACCATACCACCACCCTCCTTACTCAATGTATAGCGAACCGTACAGTTAGGACAACCCTCACCCTTACAGCTACATTGATCACGAAAGGTCAACAAATCCAGATCGGTTGGCAGCGGGATTAATCCTAACCGATGAGAAATGATTTCATCAAAAAGCGCGCTGGTGTTATCATAGATTACCACATCATCAATGGCTAGTTTCGGCACTTCAGCAAGCATGATCCTTCGTAAAGTATTTATGATATGGATCTGAGCATCCTGAATTGTTAACATTGCTTTCTTTGGTTCTAATTCATCCACCTGAATTTTCATTCTGCCACCTAGACCCGTTTTCCACGACGACCGCCCTTTCGACGGCATCCATCATGGGGAGTGGGAGTTACATCTTCAATTTTACCGATTTTAAGTCCCGCTCGCACTAACGCCCTAATCGCAGCTTGGGCACCCTTTCCGGGTGAACCACCTTTATGTCCACCTTTTCCCCGTATTTGCACATTGACTTTATCGATCCCTCGTTCACGGGCATTTTCTGCAACTATTTGAGCGACCTTCATCGCGGTGTAGGGTGAACCTTCATCCTTTGCAGATTTTGCCACCATACCGCCGGTACAGCGAGTAACCGTTTCTGCCCCGGTTAAATCAGTGATTGTAATAATGATATTATTATATGAAGCAAAAATATGTGCGACACCTTCTCGAGCCATCTTTACTTTCCTCCTTTATCCTCTGATTTTTTCTGATCAGCTGCCTTTTCCCTGTTCTGATCAGGTTTTTCCTGCTGCTTTGGTTCTTCTTTTTTTGCTTTGGTTGATGCAGGTTCGGCTTTTTCTTTTTTGACTGGTTCTTTTTTCTCAGCTGGTTTATCTTTCTGTTCTTCCTTTGGTTTTTCCTCCTGCTTCCCTTTTGGTTTTTCTTCTTTCTTTTTCACAGAAGCAGGTGTTGGTTTTCCCTCTTTTTTCACCTTTTCTTTCTTTTCACCAGCTGTTTTTGGTTTTGATTTAATTGGTTTTTTAGCTGAATCCTTAGGTTGTTTTTTCTGTTCAGCTTCCTCTAATTTTTGTGTTATCTTTGATTTAAAATCAGAACTAGGTCGAGCAGGATGAGACACATCATTCAATGGGGAATCAATAGTGTAACCGATGTTACTTTCCTCACCTTTTGTCACCCGGTAACCAGGAACCGTGATTCTCCGTTTTCCAATAGCGATATGGCCATGACCAATTAATTGCCGTGCATGTTTCGGCGTTTCAGCAAATCCTTTTAGATAAGCAAGGGTCTGCAGTCGACGAGCAAGGATTGCTTCGGTGTCAAGAGCCAGCACATCATCAAGAGTTGAGTTCAATGGTAAAATATTCAGCCGTGTAAGATGTTGAATGAGCTGATTGGTCTCTTTTTTCACCTGAGGGTCCTCTGAACCAGCAAGGAGTTCCCGTGCTTGACCACGATACTTCCTCAAGGTTGTCTCCGCCTTCCAAATCTCCCGTTTATTCTTCAAACCATATTTTTGGATGAGTTCATTTTCCGCGGTGATCCGTTCTTCCTTCCACGGATGATTTGGTGTTTCATATTTTTTGCGAGAAAATTTTGGTTTACCCATATCGATCCCTGTTTTTTATCTTACTTCCTTACTTGTTTCTTTGATACTCCAAGAGTCAGACCTGAGCGATTATTTCCCCGTGTTCGTTGTCCACGAGCAGGAAGACCTCGTTCGTGTCTGATTCCCTTATAACATCGTATCTTCTTCATCATGTTAATTTCATCACGAAGACGTAAATCAATTTGTGAACCGATCAAGTGAATATCGTCACCTGTTTCATAATCCTTACAGTGATTCAACATCCATGATGGTGCTTTTTCCTGGATACCTTCAATGGCCTCTTTAAGTGAATCAATCTGTTTATCAGAGAGATTTCCCATTTTCAAATTGCGATCAAGATCTGTGGAATCGATGACAAGCATGCTCATATGTCGTCCAATTCCTTTGATGCTAGTCAATCCTTGAAGAATGGTTTTTTCTCCGTCAACGTCTGTGTTTGCAATACGGACGATGTATTTGAAATCGTCTTTTTCATCGGCTTTTTCCTTTTTTGATTTTTTTGAATCGGCCACGCGACATACCTCTCAATGATCTTTTTAAGATGCTTTCCAATTGCAATTCTAGATGATAGCAATATCAATGGATTATTCCATATCTATTTCAAATGAATAGTATATAATACTTTAAAGGAAAGTATTGCCAATAATAAAGAGCCTATATTTAAGCGTTTAGGGGGGTAATATGGGAATGACGTCCATTGGGATGGAAATATTGTTCAATCCCTTGGATTTTTTATATCATTTTTGGTTATACATATAATCTTTTTCAAGAACCTTTGGGAAAATAATAATTTTTAATAATAGAAACTGTATTGCTGACGATAACTGCAATACCTTTCATTCGTTAATGAGCGAAAATAAAAACGACATCTATAAATATATAATCCTACTTATATGAAAAATTTAAGGAGACAATAGCCCATGGATGATTTTAATGCCTATATAAATCGGCTTGATAAGGTTGTTCAGAAATATATCCCTCCCAAAGACACTCCCCTTTACAAATCACTATACGAACCAAAGGATCTCTTTCGCATACCACTTGAAAAAGCAGAAAAACTTCAATATGAAACCATAAAACACGCCTTCATTCATCATTATACCCATAATCGATTTTATCATAAATTCTGTAAAGAACATCATATTAGTCCAGAAGATATTTCAAAATCAGAAGATCTTACCAAGATACCTCTCATTCCAGATAAATTCTTCAAGGATTATCCCGATGGAAAAGACTTTGCCACCTGGCTGGCTAATGTCTACACCGGTGAACTGCCAAAAATCAGAATCAAACAGAAAAATCCAACCTATGATGAAGTAATCGATGCATTCAATGAATCCGGAGTTCTGGTCACCTACAGCAGTGGAACCGGGGGAAGACACACCTTTGTTCCTCGAGATCAACGGACATTTTTTAACTCTGAATATGCACTGGCCAAATCATTTGTGGGGATGATGTATCCATTCTGGCAATATGACTCCTATGGCTACCTTCTCATGCCCAATCCCAAGAAGAACTTCATTTATGCCGGAAAGGCTGTGGAAATCTATTTTGATGCTGTCAAAGATGTCAACTGTGCCATAGACCGTAGAGTAACCACGGAACTTATCTCCATGACCATGGGTGGACAAGGAGGATTAAAAAGCAAATTCGTTCGTTACTTTGCCTCAAGAACCTCTAAGAAAATGATAGAGGATATCATCAACTGGTTGGAAACCCATGAAAACACCGATCATAAAATCACTTTCGTTGGTGCACCATATATCCTCTATGCAGTGATGCAGCAACTCAAAAAACAGGGGAGAACCTTTAACTTCGGCGATCGAGGTGGTGTTGGCACTGGCGGCGGATGGAAAATCCATGAGAATAAACGAATGCCAGTATCAGACTTTCGTAAACAGGTGCAACAGATTCTTGGATTCAAAGACCATTTCGTCCTAGACATCTATGGGATGGTTGAAGGAAACGGATGGATGGTTCACTGCCCAGAAGGACATTATTTACATGCTCCATATTCATATTACAAACCATTAGTCCTAGATGAAGAATTCAAACCAGCACCATATGGAGAATGGGGACGTTACGCATTCCTGGATGGTGCCGCACAAAGTTATCCTGGTTTTATCGTAACCGGAGATAAGGTACGATTGCTGAAACGATGTCCGGTCTGCGACCGCCCCGGCCCTGTCCTTGAACCAGAAATCAAACGAGCAAAAGGTCAAGACGTCAGAGGTTGTGCTGAAGAAGTACGAAAAATGCTTACAACAGACCTAGGTCGATGATACCATATGCTATCAATTAGAGAAATCAAGAAAAAAGGTTACATCCCTCAAAAAACACAATTGAAAATGATGATCGGAGGAGGACTTGCTCTTTCAAAAACCCTTCTTTTTAACATCCGTGATGTCAAAAAACTCCGGGTTCTTCCAGATGATGCTGTCAGATATCACCGTCCCGGTCGACCATATGAACTTACAAGATATGATACAAACATGAAAAAAAACGAATCAACTGAGAAATATCTTCGTCCCACTCTTTATTGTAATCATTTGGAGCCAGAGGTCATCGCACTCGCACATCAATTAGGGGCTTATCAAAAATCGGACCGGGAATTTGCTGAGGCTGCCTTTCACTTCGTCAAAGAAAACATGACCCTTGAGATTCTTCCGTTCAATAGAGTCGGTAAAACCATTCAACGAGGAACAGGAACCTGTATTCATCTCATCACCGTTTTTATCGCATTATGCCGAGCTGCCGGAATTAAAGCCCGTTATAAGATGTTTGCCATGAATATGATCCAAGCTTGGTATGATGCCGTCGTGGATGTTGATCCATTAATAAAAAAATGGTACGACTCCATGGGATATTTCATGATCGAAGGAGAAGGAGAAGCATTCATCGATGGAGAGTGGGTGGTAGCCCATGTCGGACCACGAGCAGAACGACAAGCCGCAGCAGGGATTCCCATCACTAAATTTGGAGAGGATTCATTGGGACGTTGGTTTTTTGCTATCCCTGGAAGTATCATGTGGATGGAATCCATCCCCATTGGTCTAGACCGGGCATTACAGCTGCTTAAAAAAATTGCTCCAGGGTCCATGGAACGAGTAAATATCAGTATTCAACAACAAATCCAAAAAGGAGCTCAAATCATCAAGGATGCTGGAGGAATTGAGGCATATGATGCTCAGGCAAGAGATAAAAACGAAATCCAAAAACCAGCAATGGAACTACAACAGAAGGAAGAAATCATTTTCGAATCATAAACAATCCATCCTTTCATTACCATTTCAAGAATTCACTATAACGATGAAAAGGAATCTTTTTCTGAAATTAGAAAACAAAAAAATGGTGCAATAAGAGAAGTGACGATAAATGAAAGATCCACAAGATCACATAACCTTTCCGGATCCACCAAAAATATTAACCGAAAAACCATCTTTGAAAAAATACCTCAAATATATCAGTTTCTTCGGTCCCGGAGCAATTGTTGCCTCACTAACCATTGGTCAAGGCCAACTCATCATTGGTCCTCAAATCGGTGCTTGGGCCGGATTTGCATTGCTTTGGTTAATCACCATTAATATTGGATCATATATCATCGCCTATGTCAGTTGTCGATTCACCATGCTTTCAGGTATTAGCATCACCGATCTTTTCGCTCTTCGATCAAAAAAAGGTTGGTTCAATTGGCTCCTGATACTTATTATGCTTATTTTCATCCCTATTTTCGCTGCCTCTATCATTACCACTCTAGGACAATCACTGGTCTGGATCTTCGGAGTTGGCCATTACCTCTGGTGGGGCATTGGTTTGGCAGTGGTTGTTGCTTTCATCGTTTTTCTCGGTCGATACCGGTTATTGGAATATACTCAGGCATTCTTTGTCAGTGTGCTTGCCATCGGAGCGATACTCTCAGTTCTTCTCATTCAACCAGCACCTGATATCCTTGAAATCATTCCCAATTACTTCACCATCGGACAAAATGTTCCACCAACCTATCCAGCATGGGTGAACCAAGTAGAAGGATTTCAACAAACACCGATTCCATTGACCATGCTTGGCTATTTGGGAACTTTAACCTTTACCTTGATTGTGCTCATTGGTTATCTTGGTTGGATAAAAGTAAAGAAATGGGGGATATTTGGCAGTGCCAACGATTCTGAACAGTTTTCGCATCATCTCCTTGATAGGTTTCAACAGAATAACAAAATCACCTATCTACCAATTCAACAATCCGAAATCAGAAAATCAAAACTGCTTTTGAAACCATTACTCATTGATTTGATTTTTGCGTTTCTCATTGTCTCCATCGTTTCCAGTGCCTATATGATTGCAGGTGAACGTCTACTCGGACTTCAACCGGATGGGAGTGTGCTTCTTCCATCAGATCTTGATCTGATAACCGAACAGGGAAGAATCTTTTCTCATATGGCATCATGGCTGGAACCACTCTTTAAAATCAGTGTTTTTTTTGCTTTGTTTGGCACTGCATATGCAGGCTTTGAAGCAGGAAGTCGAATGCTTTATGAAATTGGCAAAAGTCTTTCCTCCCGCGTTAAATCAATGGATTATCATCGGTTCATGATCTATGTCATCCTCTATATACTCGTACCGGGTATTCCACTCTCCATTCTTATGTGGAAGGGTCTTTCTGTTTTATTAATGCTCAGTTTGACATTGATGTTTCTAGGAGTATTTGGCGTACTCATCTATGGAATAGGAGCGGTATATCTTAGTCAAAAGGTGCTTCCAGATCATTATAAACTCGGTCCATTTGGTATCATCTCCTCTGTCATTGGTATCATTCTGCTCAGTATTCCGGTCTTAATTCTCATCAGTTGGTTTCTCTAATAAATCTGAAAATGTTATTCTGATTTATTCCAATTTATCTGTATTGTGGTTTCGACAATAGCTATAAAAAAATAAAAAACATATTTATATTAAAATAAGTATTAATATATTCATGCGGTTACCTGCCCAGCAATTCATTCTTGTCTTCATCCTTTTTATCCTCTTCTTTTCAACATTACCGGTTCACTCTACCTCTGATCATTTTGTTTCAACCAATCTACAGACACTCTCCTACCAGCAAGAAATCAGCATTCCCATCGATACCAGCCAATCATCATCAGCATATCAACCCATTGATACTCGAGTCACCTTTGAGCATTCCTGCTGGGCCCAAAACGAAACCATCCATTCCATACGAATAGGCTATGATGATGGATCTGGAATAGAAGAAATCGAATCCCAGATCTATGATCTTTCCCATATCGATGAAAACCACATCGATAGCTGCAGCATCGTCTTTCTGATTCCAAAAGATGCAACAGGTCAAGAAACTTATTACATCTATTATGATGATCAAGCAACAGATCCAGTCAGCTATAAAGATCATATCACCATCAAGGACACACATTATTATTATGAACCTATCTCCGGGCAAATCATGGATTTTGATTACTATCGAATCACCGAAGATGATCATATCGTGTATGCACTCTGTCAAAAAGGGGAACTCTTAGGAAATGGCATGTCCAATGCCATCATCAAACTTCTTCCCAATTCAACGGTGTTTACAACCACCAATGCCGAACAAATTGCTTCATTCTATATGAGCTACAGCACGGATCCCTCCGGAACCAATACTGGATCACAATGGGCAACTGATATCAAAAAAACCATTCTGGTTGATGGAAATCTGATGACCCGGATTCAAATCCAAGGAACATCACCAAAAAAAGATATCAAAACCGATAATATCTACACCTATTATTATTGTCCGAGCAGTGCGAAACATCTCCACGTCAATGTGCACCATGAAATCCTTGAAGATATCACGGTTGAAGGAACCAAGCAACGAGAAGGTACTTACGCTTCACTTTCAACCATCAAAGCAAGAAGTGGTACCATTAAAGACATGAACCTGGGAACGATTCTTCCCAAGATTCATATTTACACCGAAGATGAAACAACAAAAACCTACGATATCCCCACCGATCCAAGTGCAGATCCAGCTGAATGGCTCCTCGGAACAACCGATGACCAAGATTTGGGATCAAAAGCATGGTTTTGTATCGATGACCCCAACAGTGGGAAAGCACATGGTCTACTTTTTGCTAAAAACAGTGGTATCTTGGAAGGACCACATGACGGAGTGCAAGTCAAAGCAAGTGTAAAGGAACATGTCAATCTCCTCGGCTTGGAAGCAGATAGTGGAGACCTCTATGCGCTGAGAAACGCATATGAAGATGGTACCCATTCCACAGATCTAACCAAAGGAACATCGATGCTTTTTGATGTCCAGTATCTTTCACTGCAGAGCGGTGGATATGAAGCAATCGATCAGGAATCAACATTCTATCAACCTCTCTCTGAGATCCGCCCCATCACACGAGGAAACGTCAGTGAAACAAAGCCTGAACAACCAACCGATCGATACATGCTAACAGCCTCAGTTCATTTTGCTCCTTCATTTCCTTTAGGATCGCTTCTTTCAGCACTCACCGGGCGAAACATCTCATATCTCTCCGCTGAACTCTACAAAAGCAATGATTTCATCTCATCAGGAGCGGTCAGTCGATTAAAAATCGGGGAAATACCAGACTCATTTGATAACACCAGTTTCATAGAAAAGATCAATCTCATCCGTGGGATATTCAACCTAAAGAACAGTACCTTTGCCAAAACCATCCGATTCGACGATGTGGAACCAGGGACATATCTGATTAAGATCTATAAAGAGAATCCATTACGAGGTTCAAATCGACAATACATCGGTTATGGTATTACAGAAATCACAGAGGATACCACCATTCGTATCACCTGCTCCAAAGAAACCCACCTTAAGCTAACGGTGACCGATCAACGTCAAAACCCCGTTCAGGGTGTGATCTTCTGCTTGAACAGGGATGATGTCATCATCACCGAAGAATATACCAATGAAAACGGAACCGCTCTACTTAGCTTTCCCTTTTCAAAAAGACAGTCACCAAGACTTACCGGGCTTTATCAGGGTTTTCAAATCATTGAACAACCAATCAACCTGAAAACAAAACATCGGTTTACAGCAATGGAAATCACTAAAGAAATCAATGTCTATGATTATGAAATCACCGTGAAGGATACCCTAGGTCTTCCTCCAGCAGTACCGGTAAATCCCATGCTTACCAGCAATGAAATGAGCAGTCCTGAAACCCTGCAACCCAGTTCTGCTGAGAGAAATGAGATCTATGTTTTTAACGATGTGTATCCCGCTTCATATAAGCTCAAAATGAGCTACAAATCATTCATTCTTGAGGAAACCATCACGGTTCAAAAAGAAAGCACCGCTGAATTCGTATTTCCCGCTGAATTTGTTGTTGATTGTTGCATCCGAAATCAAGTAGGAAATATGATTGACAAAGCAGCAATTCAAGTTCAACGAAGTGGAAAAACGGTTTCCAGCACCATCTCAAACGGAAATGCAAAACTGATTGTTCCGCCAGGTCAATACACGCTTGACGTCAAACAAAGTAATGATAGAATCGCTTCACAAACGCTTTCCGTGAAAGGAGATAAATCAATAGAAATCATTACTTCCCAACCATCATTGCTTCATCAACTTGCTCCTCTCTTGATCATTGTCCTTTTTGGTGGTCTGATGCTTTACTTTTACTGGAAGAAAACCACTGCATACAGCATTCATCTTTTGCTTATCTCATTGCTTTTACTCTCCCTCTTCTTCCCATGGTGGATGCTCAGTGGTGAACATCAAAGCGTAACCACCACCACAACCACGCTGTTATATCCAGCACGCATCATTACTCTTACTACCACTGATCAGATTATAGGAGGGGACATAGCATCAGTTCCAGAAGAATTCACCATGATCCTTCAGGTTATCTCTTCACTTCTGCTTGCAACAACGGCGCTTATCATCATCAAGGCATTCATTAAGACCAAATTACCAAAGCTTTCAACCCTCCTTTCATATCTTATCGTCATCCTGCTAATTATCAGCCCGGTTCTCTTTTATGTAGCCATGTCAGAGGTCACCAAAGTAGGTGTTGGAAGTTTCATGGATGCCGATACCGTTTCCATATCAATTCCTGGAGAAGCAACACAGATCGATATGAAATGCCACTGGGGTCCTAGCATCGGTTTTTACCTTACGATTATCGCCTTGATCATTGCTCTTTTTTTCCAATTCCGCATCCCCATCCAAAAATTAATCAGTAAATCAAAACGAAAAATAAGTCGATAACATCATTCATGCACAACAATGCAAACATTTTTTATAAACATGATCCGTTGGAGGAGTTTATATGAAGATTAATGAAATCTTTTATTCTCTGCAAGGGGAAGGAAGACTTACCGGTCTTCCCACAATCTTCATCCGAACCACAGGCTGTAATCTCCGATGTAGCTATTGTGATACCAAAAGTGCTTATCATCACGGCACGGACCAATCCATTGAAGAGATCCTCGAAGCCACATCCAGTTATGATTGCAAAACGGTGTGTCTTACTGGGGGAGAACCAATGCAGCAGAAAGAAACTCTTAACCTGCTTGATGAACTAATTGCCCAAGGCTATAGCTGTAGCATTGAAACCAACGGATCTTACTGCATCCAACCATTGCTATCAAAACCAATGCTGCTCATCTCTTTAGATATGAAAACCCCCAGTTCACAGATGGACTCACAGATGAAGATTGAAAACATCAAGCTACTACGATCTCAGGATCAGCTCAAATTCGTGATTGAAACCAGAAAGGATTATCTTTTTGCAAAACAGATCATCGAATCAAATAAAACAAAGGCTCCCATCTATTTTCAACCGGTATGGGAAAGCAAAGTCACTACACTTGCCTCATGGATACTCTCTGATCATCTTCCAGTTCGACTTGGTCTTCAACTTCATAAGATTCTTTGGGGTGGAACCACCGATCGATAGAAGACTGCTTTTGCATCATCAATCATAATCAATTTCTATAAAAGAAGTATAACACAAACTATTTAGCACCCAAATGTATTGAGGTAAAAAAAACATTATGACGTAATCCGATTACCAATATGGGAAAAATATGAGGTGAAAGAAAAATGCAACCAACAAATATGGCGTATGATAGAGCAATTACTGTTTTCTCACCAGATGGAAGATTATTTCAAGTCGAATATGCACGGGAAGCGGTCAAACGAGGAACCACTACTGTTGGGCTTAAATATAAAACCGGTGTCATCCTCATCGTTGACAAACGTATCACATCACATTTAATTGAACCTGGATCCATTGAAAAGATTTTTAAAATCGATGATCACATTGGCTGTGCCACTTCAGGTTTAGTAGCTGATGCTCGCTCTCTGATTGATCGAGCGCGTATAGATGCACAAATTAATGATATTACCTATGATGAAAAGATACAGGTGAAAACCCTGGTGAAAAAAATCTGTGATTTCAAACAGACCTATACCCAATATGGGGGAGTCCGACCCTTTGGCACCGCCTTGCTCGTTGCCGGATATGATGAAACCGGTCCTCGATTATTTGCCACAGATCCCTCTGGGGCACTCATGGAATATAAGGCAAGTAGTGAAGGATCAGGAAGAAATGGAGCAATGAGCTATTTCGAGGAGCATTACAAAGATGGGCTTTCCATGGAACAAGGCCTCGATTTAGGAATCAAAGCCCTGCATCAAGCAACGGAAGAAAAACTCAATCCTGAAGCAACAGAGATCGGTATGGTGGATAAGGACTTTGAATTTCATATTCTCGATCAAGACAAGGCAAAAGATTATGTCACCAAAGCAATCGGAGGAGACTGAGTTTGGTTAGCCTTGATGATGCCGTGATTGCTCGTTTGAAAAAAGGAGACGACCATTTTGAGATACTGGTTGATCCCTATGCAGCAGCCGATCTCATCGAAGGAGAAGATATCAACATCATCGATCATATGGCCATTGATGCCATTTTCGTTGATGCTAAAAAGGGCACTCATGCATCTGAAGAAACCTTGAAAGAACTCTTTGATACTACCGATGTTGCAACCATTGCACAGTATATTCTTCATCATGGAGACATCCAGCTCACCACAGAACAACGAAAGAAAATGCAGCAGAACAAAAAGAAACGAGTTATTGAACAGATCACCAAAAACGCAATGGACCCTCAGACCAAGACGCCTCATCCCCGTCAACGCATCGAACGAGCACTGGAAGAAGTTGGGTTTCATGTTGATCCCTTCAAACCAGTGCGTGAACAAGTCAAGGAAGCGGTCAATGCCATTCGCCCAATCATTCCTCTTTCCATGGAACGGATAAAAGTCTCTATCAAGATACCTGCAAAATATGCTGGCAAGGCCTATGGTATTGTGCGGCAGTTTGGCGTCCTTGAACAGGAGGATTGGCAATCAGACGGCTCCTGGGTGGGCATCATTCGTCTTGCTGCAGGTATGCAAACAGATTTATATAATCGATTGAATGAGACGACCAAGGGTAATGTTTCTACCAAAATTTTGAAATAAGGTAAGATTTTACAGGGGTATTCCTTCTTATGTCAAAAAACAAGCGAACAATAGTGATACCTGGCCAGTTACTGGGAGATACCAATCAACAGAAAGCAGGCCGGGGCACCTTTGTTGAACATCAAAAAATATATGCAAAAATTCTGGGAATCGCAAGTGAACGACCCCCATACATCAATGTCATTGCCATTAAGGGTAGGTATGATGCTGTGGTGGGTGATACCGTGATCGGCATTGTGGAAACACCGATGTCATCAAGTTGGCTAGTAAATATCAATGCACCTTATCCCGCGCTCTTACATGTCAATGAGGTGCCATGGAATGTAGATTTCGGTGAAACCGAAAAATATTTAAATGCCGGTGATTCCATCATGGCAAAGGTTTCCCAAGTCGATTTGGAGAAAAAACTGCAAATCACTCTGAAAGATAGAAATCTGCATAAGATACGGGGAGGCCATATCATCGATGTGGAACCATCAAAGGTACCACGAATCATTGGAAAGAAAGGTTCCATGATAACCTTACTGAAAAAACATACTCGCTGTCGTATCTTCGTAGGTCAAAACGGACGCATCTGGATCGATGGAAAAGATGAAAACATCGCAAAGATGCTTAAAGCCATTCGACTCATAGAGGAGGAATCCATCTCCTATGGATTAACCGATAAAGTAGAACAGCTTATAAAAGAATCATAAGAATGATAAAAGGATGTGTAAAAGATATGAAATCAGATATAAAGCTTATTGACGATAATGGAAAACGCATGGATGGACGTGGACCTGAGGATATCCGTAAGGTTACCATCGAATGTGGCGTTCTCCACCGAGCAGAAGGATCCTGTTACCTGGAATGGGGAGGCAACAAAGTAGTAGCCGCGGTCTACGGTCCGCGGGAAGCCATCCCACGTCATACGCAAAATCCTCTACGAGCCATCATCAATGCTCGCTACAATATGGCTGCATTCAGTGTCGATGACCGAAAACGACCCGGTCCAGATCGACGGAGCAGGGAGATATCAAAGGTGGTTTCTGAAGCATTGGAAAAAGTAGTACTCACTGATCAATTTCCCCGAGCATCCATCGATGTGAACATCGAAATCCTGGATGCAGAAGCTGGTACCCGTTGTGCTGGTCTTACCGCTGCAGGTGTTGCCCTTGCCGATGCGGGTATCCCATTAAGAGATATCCCTGTGTCCTGTGCCGCAGGAAAAATCGGTGGAGAGGAAAAAGATGGTAAAATCATTGGTGGAGAAGTGGTTGTTGATCTGGCCAAAGAGGAAGATAACTTCGGTAATGCAGACCTTCCCATAGCGATTTCCCCAAGAACAAATGAGATCCTGTTGTTACAAATGGACGGACATCTTACTATGGATGAATTCGAGAGATGTCTTGATCTGGCCATGAAAGGCTGTCATCAGGTCTCTAAGATACAAAAAGAAGCGCTTACCAAGAAATATCAAGCCGATGTGGAGGTGGAATAAACATGGTTCTTTCCCCCGTGATCAAAGAAAATTATCTCTATAATCTAGCTAAGCAAGGAAAACGAGCTGATGGTCGAGGGTTCAATGAATTTCGAAACATCAGTATCGAACCTGGCGTCATCACCAAGGCAGAAGGATCTGCACGAGTGAAAATCGGAAACACTCAGGTTATTACAGGAATCAAAATGGATGTTGGAGAGCCATACCCGGACACACCCAATGAAGGTGTGATCACCACAGCCGCTGAACTTATCCCGTTGGCATCACCAGATTTTGAAGCTGGGCCACCCCGAGAGAATGCCATTGAACTAGCTCGGGTGGTTGATCGAGGAATCCGGGAATCAAATGTGATTGCACTAGAGAACCTTTGTGTTGAACCTGGTGAAAAGATTTGGATTGTATTCATTGATATTCACATCATTGATTATGATGGAAACCTGTTTGACTGTGCATCACTTGCCGCGCTTGCGGCATTGTACAATGCAACGGTTCCTGCGTCTCGATTTGATCTTGGCGAGGATTATCCTTTGCCCATGCGTAATCCACCAATTTCCTGTACTTCAGTGAAATTCAATGATGTGGTAGTGGCAGATCCTTCACTTGATGAAGAAGAAATAGCCGATGCCCGCCTTACGGTTGCTACTGATGAAGCAGGGGACATTCGCGCCATGCAAAAAGGATTAAATGGCAGTTTTACGGTGGAAGAGATAAAAAACATTATTAACGAGAGCATAGTTAACGGAAGGAAACTACGAGAGAAATTAAATCAAAGTAAGGGTACGTAACTATGGCGAAAAGAACCAAAAAAGTGGGACCAGCCGGCCGTTATCAGGCACGATATGGAGTAAGGTCCCGATCCCGGATACGTAATGTGGAACTCATTCAACGAAAACGACATCAATGCCCCAGTTGCGGTCATCAATCGGTGAAACGAGATGGACCAGGGATCTGGCTATGTCGGAAATGTGGTGTGAAATTTGCTGGAGGAAGCTATATTCCTAGAACTGAGGGTGGTCAGAACGTGGAAAAAATCATTCGCAGTGGACGGTTAGCAAAAGAACTCCTGGAAGCTGAAAATGCAGAAGAAGGTGACAGCGAGTGACCGGGTATCGCTGTGGAATTTGCAAAAAAACCGTGAAATTCGATGTGAAAAACATCGGCATGCAATGCCCCTACTGTGGCAGTAAGATTTTTTATAAAGAACGACCGACCGTTGCTAAACACATCAAATCAAAATAACATCTGCTTTCTTTTATTTCATAGAAATAATTCATGATCTATTGTTGATATGTTCTAGTTTCACTACTGTTTGAGCTAAATCACTGATCGAATAAAAAAAGATGTTTTTTCTCCGTCTCAAATGCTTTATGCACACATTCTAGTTCCTGCTGAAAACAGCAAAGATCACCATATGAAATCGTTTCATAAAAAAACCATTTTTTACCCCATTTTTATTCCCTCTGTTTTCTCATACCCTCATCTCTTCTCTGTCTGAAAACAAAATTGATGAACTCAACCTATTAATCAAGAAAGATCCTAAATAATGAATCAACAAATTCCTCACTAAAAGGTACTTCATCAATCTCTCCCATCACTTCTATTTTTTGTCCCATGACCACTCGCTCCTCACTGAAAAATGATGGCATCTGCCTTTATAAATATTACGATGATAGATTGGATTACACTTCGAGTATGTTCTTCATATGATACACACAAGTGTTTTATTTTTTCATACCCAAAATTATTTAAAACAGGGAAATATATATTATCAATTGTTAAGTAAGAGGACGATATCATGAGAATCGTGTTATGTACAGATGATACCTGTGTTCCCCCCAAATGTCCAGTTGTTGATGTCCAGGGAGATACAGTGACCATCGGTGAAAAAACAAATGTCTGCACCCTTACCCGGGAACAGTTTGATATATTGAAGGAAAAAATCAAAAATAATGAAATTTAATCCTTTTTTCCTTCCCCTCTTTTTTTTATTTTTTTACTGTTTTACTTGAAAGATAAAAAAAACCGCTAATGAAAAAAAGGATGAGACCGACCATTGAAAAAAAATTATTAAAGGCGCTTCCAAGAGGAATGAACCCTGCATTATTTAACAATTGAAAGCTTATAAAAAGAAAGATTCCGGTAATCAGCCCGGCGATAATGATCAGATCTGCTTTATTCACGTTGCACTCCCGCCGCTCTGATTAAGACATCATTTATAGGTTTAAAAGCATTTCTAGAAAAAGTAACCTGTTTCCCAATAACTCCACACACTTTCATTCTCTTTATAAGAAATCAACAATGGCAACAAATGTATAGGTATTTCATATCTAAACATACCAAGATCAAAATGAAAGAATTTACCTATTTTAAACCAAATTTTTACTTTAAAATGAACAATATTTAAATATGAAAATGAACATATTCACTGTTGCATAGATTCGAAGGGGAAACAGAATACTTTTTTTCTGGTTCTGAAATAACTGTT
>CAZQMI010000045.1:0-18161 GCA_964594475.1 uncultured Thermoplasmatales archaeon | reverse complement strand
ACTTGACCAGTGCGTTCTTCACCATCCACGGTGCGTATTTTCACCACTTCATTGTAGGCCACATCCTTGATCTTATCAACGATCATCAGCGGTCCGGTGACCTCGCTTACAGTGGTGTATTCAATGTCTTTTCCCATGATTATGCCTCCTTTATCAGGGAGTTGATTTCTTCTTCGAGTTGCTGTTCGATGTCTTTGAATCGTTGTTCGAACGAATCATTTGGTATGGTCGCCATTCGGGCAAGTTGTTCCCGTGATTTCATACTGATGATATCATCGATATGCACATGTTTGCCTGTGGCGTCAGTGATTAAATCAGCAAATTTCAAAATCAATCGTAGCATTTCATATTGTTTTTTACTAGGACAAAAAGTGTCAACCTCATGAAACGCGTTTTGTTGCAGGAAGTCCTCTCTGATCATCCGTGCGCTTTCCAGGGTCGCTCGTTGATTTGGTGGTAGTGCATCGGGTCCAACCAGTTTCACAATCTCCTGCAGTTCGGATTCAGTTTGTAGCAGTGACATAGCCTTGTTACGTAAGGTCGACCATTGTTCACCGATTTGTTCATGCCACCATCTGCTTACTTCGTCGGAATGAAGGGAATATGATTTTAACCAATTAATGGAGGGGAAGTGTCGTTTGTTGGCTAGATCAGAATCAAGTGCCCAGAAGACCTTCACAATGCGAAGGGTGTTTTGAGCTACTGGTTCTGAGAAATCACCGCCTGGCGGTGAGACCGCGCCCATCACTGAAACACTTCCTTCTCGGTCTTGTTGAGCAAGGATTCGCACTCGACCAGACCGTTCGTAGAATTCCGCGAGTCGGCTGGCAAGATATGCTGGATAGCCTTCCTCACCAGGCATTTCCTCAAGTCTACCGGATATTTCCCGCATGGCTTCTGCAAGTCTACTGGTACTATCTGCCATAAGGGCTACATCATAGCCCATGTCTCGATAGTATTCTGCAATGGTGATGCCGGTGTACACACTGGCGTCTCTTGCAGCAACAGGCATATTTGAGGTGTTTGCTATAAGCACGGTCCGGTTCATCAGTGGCTCACCGCTCTTTGGGTCCTCGAGTTCTGGAAATTCTCTGAGCACATCGGTCATTTCATTGCCTCGTTCTCCACATCCTACATAGACCACAACTTGAGCATCACTCCATTTCGCCAGTTGATGTAGAGTAACTGTTTTCCCGGTTCCGAATCCACCAGGAATGGCAGCGGTTCCTCCTTTGGCAACGGGAAAAAAGGTATCTATCACTCGTTGACCGGTGACCAATGGATAACTTGGATCGAATTTTTTAGAAACCGGTCGTGGTTTTCGCACTGGCCAGTACTGCAGCATCTTGATCTCGTGTTTCTTTCCATTTTCCGAAGTGACGGTGGCAATGACGTCCTCAACGGTGTATTCTCCTTGGTCTACAATGTGATCAAGGGTCCCGGAAATTGTGGGCGGGATCATGATTTTATGGGTGATAATGGAGGTTTCCTCCACCTCTCCAATGATATCACAGGGATTGACCGTTGTTTTTGTTTCCACGGTTGGAGTAAAGGTCCATTTCTTCTGATGATCAATGGCATCTGCTTCCACTCCTCTTGAGATGAAATCTCCTGTTTTGTCATGAATGGCAGGTAATGGCCGTTGAATGCCATCGTAAATGTTTTTGGCAAGACCAGGACCGAGTTCCACGGAGAGCGGCATACCGGTGGTGATCACTTGTTCACCTGGTTTCAGCCCACTGGTATCCTCATAAACTTGGATGATAGCATGATCCTGTTCTAGTCGTATGATTTCACCAATGAGTTGTTCCTCTCCGACTTTGACCACATCATACATTTTCGCTCCGCGCATGCCATCTGCTTCGATGACTGGTCCGGAGATGCGGACGATTTTTCCTGTTTGATTCTTTTTTACCATGAACGGTTACCTCAAATCTCATTTTAAGTTTTATCAACTTGTATTCCTACTGCTTTTTTGATTAACTGTGAAATATAATCATCATGATCGGTTCTTCTCCCCTGTTTATCTGGGATTTCAACAACGATGGGCATCACATGTCTTAGCCTGAAGTTTTTAAGTTCCTTTTCAATTTGCTCGGCGATGGATTCTGTGATGATGACAAGACCGATCTTATCAATGGAATCTTCTATGCCATGCCAGTGTTGCACTGCATTTTTTTGCTCATCTGGAACATAAAGCGTTGTTATCCCTGCCAGACGAAGACCGACTGCGGTATCCTTATCAGCAAGCCCGACCACGTTCATATGGATCCCTCCGTGATCAGCAGAGGAGTAATCAGGGATGAGGGAAGATGTTCTATGATTCCTTTACTGATAATCTTTAGGTTTCGTATCTCCTGTTTTTTATATTCCAAGAATCGAAGAGTGGGGCCAATGCTTGAGTAATGAGCAACTGAGAGGTCCTTAACTAGTTGAAGCCAATAGACATCAAGTGCATCAGTAAGGGGTTGAACAGAGGTATCATTGCTGTTGCTTTCTTTGATGGTTCGAAGGACTTGATGGTAACTAGTTCCATCAAGTGCATTGATTACATCTGCAATGGTTTCCTCCTTGCAGAGCTGTTGTTGTTTCCAAAGTAAAAGTTCGTATCCATCGGCGATGAGCAGTTGTTCACATTGATCAGCAGAAAGTGATAAGTGTTTTGCGCGTAGCAGGTGTTTGATGCTGCGTAAATCGATCATGCGGGTGATGAATTGTTTCATAGCTTCCTTGCATTTATAGGGAACTGTTATCTTGGTGAATCGATCGATCATCATCTGATCAACCGCTGCATCGATCAATGGCGCAAGGCTGATGACAGTATTGTCCTTGGTGATCTGATCGATGAAGTGAGCAGGATAGTTGAATTGCTTGAGTATTTCCGGAAGGTCTTCGATGGTGGTGGAGCTGAGGATTTTGAGTTGCTGAGCAATAGTTGAGGAAAATGCATGATCTGCGAGTTGATCGTCTATCTGATCTTGTTTCACTAGTTGTTTGAATGCTGTTTTGAGTAGTTGGGCATCAATGAGTTCAATGTAGGCATCATAGAATGCATTCATTTTCTTACTACTATCCTGTTTCATCATCTGAATGGTCTTAAGGAAATGATTGTCAAGTTCTGATTGAAGACCTGCTGCAGTTGTTTCTTTCACATGATAATCTTTCTGCTGATTGAGTTGATCAATGAAGCTTTGTATCTCAGAAAGATCAGTATAACGTTGAAGGGTGTTCTCCTGAACAAAAGGATTGCCAATGGCTTCGAATTTTGCATTTGGATAGGAAAAAGCAGCGAAGGTTCGGAAGGGACGGCTGAGCAGAACCATGACTGCAATAATGATGAATCCAATGAGTATCCACATGAATGGTTGATCCGGGTTGAAGAGCACATTGGTTATCATGATGATCCCCCTAATTTTTTATCCTGATCCTCAATCATTGTTTCATGTCACTAAACAGAAGTTTTCCTACATGTTCTCGTATCTGGGCTTTTTTTCGTTTGATGATTCCTTCAAAGGTGTTGTCAATGGTGATAGTTCCATCTTCTGATGTAAGAATAACTCCTCCACTGGCATCAATGGAACCCGATACCATTAAATCGAGTTCCTTTGCGATGTGTTTGTCTTGATCCTTGGAGGTAAGCACCGTACACTTTGATGACATGCGTTTTTTTCCCTGTTCTATCAATGTTTTGACGATGTCGTGATATGTTTCTTCGTTTAATGTGTTCAAATGCTCTATTGCCTGAGTAAAACAGTCTTCAATGACATCGTTTTTGGCTTCTATTTCTTTTCGTTTGGCTTCTTGCCGGGCTTGGGAAATCAGGATCTTTTTACGGTTTTCCGCTTGTTGTTTTCCTTCAGAGATGATCTGTTCAGCGTTTTTTTTAGCATCCGCTGTCGCATTTCTTTTGATTTCTTTTGCTTGTTGTTCTGCATTTTTTCGAATCTCTGATGCGGTGGTTGTAGCATCTGTTTTGATTCGCTTAATGATGGTTTCTGCTGACATAGCTTCATCAATTCGTTTCTTTTGTATTTATGTTGGTTTTTAGAGCAATCCAAGTCCGGTCATGAGCAGGATTCCTACGAGCAAACCAAAGATGGCAATGGTCTCTGGCATAACCGTAAAGATAATTCCTCTGGCGGCGACATCAGGGTTTCGTCCCACAGCACTGATGGAGGATGATGCCACCATTCCTTGGTTGATAGCAGATATCCCTGTAATACCGACTGCCAGACCGATCCATATTGCTCCCACACCGGTGAGTGATCCGACCATGACACTTTCGCCTCCGCCGAGAAGGCCTGCACCGAGCATTAAGAGAATAGCGGTGAGCAATCCATATACGGATTGGGTCATGGGAAGTACTTGCAAGACCAAGCATTTACCAAAGAGATTTGGTTTTTCAGCAGTTACTGCAATTGCAGAGGATCCTGCAAGTCCAAGGCCGATTGCTGATGAGACTCCAGCGATGCTGATGGCAAGCGCACATCCTAATATGACCAGTGTTTTGTTTTGATCGCTTTCTTCAGCAGTGGGTTGAGCTGCGGCTGATCCAGCAAGTAGGATCATCACAAAAATGGCAATTAGACCTATTGTTGCTCTTTTTTTGTTTGACATGGTTTTTTTCTCCTCTTTTTTTATCTTGTCTGTTCACTTTCTTTTATGGTGTATCTTCGTTTTATTTTAAATGGGGTGAATTCACTTCCACCCCCAGTGTAAAACCGATTGAATAATTCCACATATTGTAATCGTAATGAATGAACTCCTGCGCCAAGTGCTGATATGGCAAGGTTGATGGTATGAAGCACAAGCAGAAGGAGAATGGTGACAATGATTCCGATAACTGGTATCATTTCCCCTAGGATTTGTGAAACCACATTGAATGCAAGGGCCATGCCTGCTGTGGCTAGACCAAGGGCGAGTAATCGTGCATAGGAGAGCCAATCACCAACATAACCGGTGATATTAAAGAATCCAACGGGACCGGATGCATAGATGAGTTGAATGATTCCAATGATTACTAAGATCATCGATCCATAGTAGAATGGTTCCGGCAGATTCCAGTCCAGGATGAAATAGCCAATGAGTGCACCACCACCGATTTGTAGCGGTATCCAGCAGAGTTTTTCGGTAAGCATCTCCTTGTAGTTTTTATTGTAATAGGCCTGGAGGATTCCATAGATAACTCCTAAATTAAGATGGATGATTCCAAGCAGCAGGGCAGCGATGAGTATCATAATGGGGTTTTTTAAAGAATCAATGGGGAATTGCATGCCCAGGATGCTGAATTGATAGAGAAATGAGCTGCCTTCGCCAAGGATGATGAGATGAATAAGATTGCCAAAGATACTATAGGTTAGAATTCCGATGATAACAGAGGTAAGCCCTAACCAGATCCCCATGAAGCTCCAGTTCTTTATCATCGGGCTTATTGTACCAAATTTGATATGACCTATGAGAGATAAAATGAGAATAATGGATCCATATCCGACATCACCAAGCATGAATCCAAAAAACAGGATGAAAAAGATCCCCATCATAATGGTTGGATTGAGTTCATTATATTTGGGAAGGGCAAATAAACCGAGCAGGGTTTTAAAAGATGCTGCCCATGGCGGGGTTTTCAGATGAGTTGGTGGATGATCTGGATTTGCTTTTGGGGTGCGTGTTTCATAGATGAGATGATCATCAGTCACCCTGCTGAGGTGCTGTTGCAATCGAGTGGTTTCTTCAGCAAGCACCCATCCTTCAATGACAACGGTTGCTGTGGTGAGGCCTAGTTGACTGGGGAGGGTTTTGCGCACTCGTTCTAATTGGATTTGTTCTCTTGCAGCAAGCAGTTGATTAAGATGATGGTCACTGAGTTGTTGCAGTTTGCTTTGGATGTCCTTTTGTCGCTGCTTTTTTTGTTTGATATCGTGTTGATAGTGTTTTTGGGCTTGTAGTGGTGTTTCGTTTGTTTTTGGAAAGCTGATTTCTTGGAGATGTTCCGCACTTAATCGTTCCACTGTTTTGGAAGTGGTTCGATGTCCAACGATGATAGCGGCCCATTCAGGGTTTTTTCCGGTTTTCAATGGCTGGGAGAACAATGCAAGATCCTTATTATCATCTATTTTTTGTTCCAGGTGGGGGAGTGAGGTGGTTTTCCCTGCTTTCACTATGAGGGAATCAGTGGTATCGAGGTGATCAAGAGTGAAATCAAAGGAGAGAAACCAGCTGACTTGTGTTTCATAATCCTGTAATTGTTTGATTTGCTCAGTGAGAGAATCGTAATCATCTTGATATGAACGGATGGGTTCTTCGATTGGGTTAAGAACGCTTTCTGTGTAGGAATAGAGCTGGCCAAGGGTGCTATCCTCAACAGGTTCCTTTTCAGGGATGTCGGGTTGCAGCATTGCCTTGATTCCACTTGGTTTTCTTTTATGGGTATTTAAGATTTTGATCAGGGTGGTTAATCGGGTTTCGTAGTCTGAAAGAATGGTTGTTTCCTCATTGGGTTTACCTATGTGAAGTTCACTGCGTTCTTCATCTTGTTTTGAAATATCAATAATTTGCATGAGCCCTGTTTCATGGAGTGTCTGTATCACATCATCAAGGTATGATTGATGAATAATACAGCTCACTTTTTTCATCCGGGCTGGAAAAAGAATTATTTATTCCTCCTGGGTAAGTTCTTTGATGATTAATGAGATGGCGTCTTCTTTTTTGGATGATGAGACTGAAGTGATAGTATTTATATAATCTTCAGATTCTTGTTGGATGCGTTTTTTTTCTTGTGCTGCTTCTTTTTCTGCGTTATTGATGAGTTCCTCTACCTGTTGTTTTGCTTTGTCTTGATGTTGTTTTTTTATCTCATCGATTTGGTTTTTTGCGGATTCAATGATGTGGTCTGCATCCTTTTTCGCAGTGGAGATGATCTCTTCTGCTTCTGTCTCGGCTTGTTTGATTGCTTGTAAGGATTTCTCGGCCATTTGATATCCGTATTAACAGGAGATATATTAGGGTTTTTATTGAATTTTTTTCACATTCCCCAAAATTTTTCTGATTTCCGTTTAATGGTAATGATTTTTTCTAAAACATCTTTCTCATCTATGGTGAGAACATCCATATCCCGTAATTTTTTCGCATCATCTTCAGGTAGATCTGTATAAAGGATGTCTCCACCTTTAATTTGACGGCCTATGGTAACACCATCGATGGAAACAGCGACTTCCTCACCTTGTTTTGCTTCATCAACGGATTGATTCTGTGATTGAATACCTTTTATTCGACCAATGGTTCGGCCATCTTCTCGAACTAGTTTGATATCCTGTTTGATTCGCCCTGAGAGAACTCGTACTCCTACAATAGCTGGATGGCTCACTCGAAAGATACAATCCGGAAGGATCTTCATCATTCCTGGATGAACAAAGGTTTCACGACGTGCTTTCTCAAGTGAATCCTTGGTTCGTTGATACCAATCCTCATAGTCCTCCATGATGGTATAGATTACATCCTTGTTAAAAACAGCGACATTGGTTTTGGAAAGTTCCTCCTTTGCTTCAGGAAGTACTCTGACATTGAAGGCAAAGATTACCTTTTGGAGCATGTTGGTTGTTGCTTCTGCTTCGGTGATATCTCGTTTTGATACATGGCCGATGTCAGCTTTTCGTATTTCGATGCCATTATCCCTACTTTCCTTGATGAGTGCTTCAAGGCTGCCAATGGTATCGGCTTTGATGATTATTCCCTGTTCATCAAGATTGATATCGATTTTTGTTTGAGATCGGACTTCATCAATGATGTCCTGCTCGTTTCCATTAACCACTCTGAGTGGTGCACCGGGGACTACATCTTCCAGATTTGGTGATGAAATCTTGATTCCACTTGCGGCATGAACCTCTTTCACACTGTCAAATCGTTCTCTGGGATCTCGTATTTCATCCATGGGTTTTGGTTTTAATAGTGCTTTTATGGTGGTGACCACTGGTTCAGATTTGGTTCCGACCACGATGGTGTCCTTGTTGGTAAGCGTGCCGTTGTAGATAATCGTGTCAATGGTTGTTCCCATTCCGGTCTCTTCCTTAACTTCAAGAATGGTTCCTTTTGCGGGTCCTTTTTCAATATGTAGTTTTTCTTCCAGGAATCGTTGGGCAAGACCTACTAGTGTCATAAGTAATTCAGAGAGTCCTTCTCCGGTTTGTGCTGAAACAGGAACGATACCAATTGTTTTCCTGAAATCCTTGATCTTGAAATATAAATCTGCTTGAAATCCTTGATCAAACATGGTTCCAATGAGATCATAGAGGTTTTCTTCGAATAGATTTTTTACCTTTGGTGGTTGCTGTTCGATACGTGCATTGGCTAGCTTGTCTGTCTGTTTCCATCCAGTAATCGCATCGATTTTATTTGCGGCGATGATAAAAGGTGTTTTATACTGTTTTAAAATGTTAATGGATTCGTACGTCTGTGGTTTAAAGCCTTCAGTGATATCAACGATGAGAATAGCGATATCAGCAAGGGATCCTCCTCGAGATCGAAGCGTAGTGAAGGCATGATGTCCAGGTGTATCGATGAAGAGAAGGCCTGGAAGTGAAAATTGTTTTCCTTTGAGTAAGTCTCCACAGACGTTTTTTATGGCATCAATGGGTATTTCTGTTGCACCAATATGTTGAGTGATGGCACCAGATTCTCTTGAGGCAACTGCGGTTCCTCTGATTGAATCGAGGAGAGTTGTTTTTCCATGATCAACATGACCAAGTACACTCACAATTGGTTGACGAATATATTCAGAAGACATGAGGGATCACCCTGCCGTTGTTAACAGTGATTCCTTTTTAACATTTTTTGATGAATAGAAAGAAAAAAGAATATGAAATTTTTAGTGATAATGAGGGATGGATGAGCTTCGGGTGCAGAAAACACGGTATCCATGTTTACTTTTTTGTTCTGCATATTCAGTGTTGGAAGTGAGGATGATTCCATTCATTGCCTGGATTCGATAAGTCCATGTTATCATAAATCCTTGCTCCTTATTTTGAAGCGTGGCATTGAAGTTGTTGTTTAAATATCAGCAATGGGGTGGTGTGAAAGTATTAATAAAATCGGATTCATTCCAACCTGTAAAAAAAATGATTTCAAAAAAAATATGTAATATATAATCATAGGTAATGAGTGATCACTTAAATTTGGAATAGGTGTAACAATGGCTGAATTGTATCCTTGGGGCGGTGATTTTACCACGGGAAATCCTGAAAATGCAATTGCAGTTGTTCTCTTGAATATATCGTACACGCCTCCTGAAGAAATTGCAATTCATGGTCATTTGAAAACAGAAAATATTGGTATTGAAAAAATCATTGCAAATGTTATTTCAAATCCCTGGATACGATATATCATCATCTGTGGAGAAGATATTAGAGGACATAAATCGGGTCAATCGCTGATTGCATTACATGAATATGGAATCGATGAAAACCATCGTATCATCTCTGCTCCAGGTGCGATTCCATATATTGAAAATATTGATGAGAAAGCCGTTCAACGATTTCAAAATCAAGTGAAACTCATCAATCGTATTGGCTGTACCAACGCAGAAAAAATAAATAAGACCATTCAGTCAATTCAAAAAAAGAAACTTGTTTGCTATGGAGATCCATTCATTGCCATTCGATTGGTAAAGCAATCAACTACGACCTTAGAGGATAAACGAGCATTACATTCGAAAATAACCATTGATTATATGGGAAAAGTCAAAAAAAGACGGTGATCATTATGTTTTCATTTACAAAAGAGCAACAGGAATTGGAAATTGGATCCATTCACATTGGTGGACAACCTGGTCATTATCCAACCGTGTTATTTGGCGGATTGTTTTTCAAGGGAGAACCTGAAATTGAAAAGGCTGAAAAACAACTTAACACCATGTATCGTATAAGTAAGAAGACCGGTGTACCTGCAATTCCTGATTTGTTTTTCCGAAAAGAATCAACCATTGATCAGATCATCTCCTTCATTGAATCATCGATTCCTGATCCATTGCCCTTTTCAGTTGATATACAGGACTCATCGGTGAAAATCATGGTTCTTGAACGATTAAAGCAAAAACGGTTGCTCCATCGAACCATCTTCAACTCGATTCACATTGGAATCACTGATGAAGAATATCAGTGTTTAAAGCGATGTAAGCCTGCGATGGCCGTAGTGGTCGCGTTTAATCCTAAGGATAAATCTCCTGATGGTAAAGTGGAAGTGCTGGAAACAGGTGCCCATCTCATCGATAAGGGATTACTTGACCTGGTTAATTCTATTGGCATTCAGAATGTTTTGATTGATACCGCTGCACTTGCACCTGGGGAAAATAGTGGGGCGGCACTTGCATCTCTTCCAGTGATAAAAGAAGAATACGGTCTTCCTGCAGGCTGTGCCATTCACAATGTGGTTGAAAAATCATCCTGGCTTAATGAGATGAATGATGCAAAATTAGTTGTTGATTTTGCATCAAATAGCGGTGTGACCTTGTTTGGCGGTGATTTTCTGCTATTTGGCCCCATTGATCATGCTGAAATGGTTTTTCCCATTATTGCCTGGCATGATATTTTGGTTTCTGAATACACTGAAGCTTATTTCGGTATCACTCCTTCTGAATCGCATCCTCGGAGGTTGCTATCGAAATGAGTGAGGTAAGGACAACAGTGATTGGTTCATATCCTGCTGTGGTTGACCGTATGCGTTTGATGGATGCCTATTTTAATGGAATTGTTCCATCATGGAATCCTGTTATTCACCAAGCGGTATCTGATATGCTTTCTGCAGGTGTTGATCTGGTTAGTGATGGGCAAACCAAAGATCCTTTCATTCATATCTTTGCACGAAATATCTCTGGGTGTCGAATTCGAAAACGAGCAGAGGTTATCGGACCGGTGACCTTTGATGAATCAATAACCAAAGATGATTTGTTATTTGTTCGATCATTGCTTCCACCTAAGAAAGGATTACTTGGCTTGCTTGTTGGTCCCTTTACGTTAAGTCAATCCGTTGATGATCAATATTATCATGATGCAAAGCAGTTAGCTTTTGATTTCGCACAGGTGTTAGCAGAAGAGGCAAAATCAATTGAATCAGTGGTCGATATGATCAGTGTTGATGAACCATTTTTCGTAAACAGTTTTCCTGAGTATGCTTCAGAGCTGTTACAAGTTATTACTCAGGGGGTAAGTTGCCCAGTGCGTCTTCATGCCTGTGGTGATGTTTCTGGAATTGTTTCAGAATTAGTTGACCTCCCTGTTGATATCTTATCTCATGAGTTTGCTGCTTCACCGCAGTTGTTTGATGTGTTTTCTGATCAAGAAACTGATAAAATGATCTGTTTGGGTGCAGTTCGAGCGGATCAATCAAGAGTGGAATCAGTCGATGAAATCGTTTCTCATCTACAAAAGGCAAATGATGTGTTTGGTGATCAGATCGTTCAAATCGCTCCTGATTGTGGACTTCGATTGCTTTCTCGATCTGTTGCGATAGAAAAACTGACGCATCTGAATCAAGCAAGGAGGATAGTATATGAAGCGTCCTGAGGTTCCTGTGATTGAGGCAAAAAAAACTCCACGTAAGGATGTTATTCTTGATGAAAAAGGTTTTTTTGTTATTGAGGTGCATGCTGATGCAATTGTGGTTGAATTCTATGAGAATGTGAAAAAAAACAATCGTATTGTATCGGGAAAAATAAAGAAGGTATTTACAGGAACTTATGCTGATGCATTGTCTGATACCATCGCTCGGCATCTTCCCTTTTTGAGACCTGAGCATTATCTGTATCTTGGCAGGGAGTTAATGAAGGCGGAAATAGCGTTTCAAAAAAAGGAATCGTATGATCAGGGTGGATGTTGAACTCGGGTGATGGTTGCTTTGCCGTTGACATGGATTTCCTTGGTTCCATTATTCTGTTTGACATCAACTTGCTGGATGCAGATCAGATCTCCGGTTTTGTATTGCTGCATCTGTTTCACTTGATCATCCCAAAGGGTGATGAGGGTTTGTCCTTTTTTTGTTCGTAGTTTCAGTTTTGCCACAAATCCATAACTTCCATCATTTTTAAAAAAAACCGTAGTGGGAAGGATTTGTTGTATGGTTCCAGTGATCTCAGTTGTTTCTGGAGTTTGTTTTTGTTGTTCTGTTGAAAGCCGGTGATGAGTTTTAAGGATTTCAATGCTGCTCCATCTGCCAACGGTGATCTCAGTACCATTGTAGCCTTTTTTGGTATACCCATTGATCACTTTCAACTGTGTGTTCAGCTGGATGTCCTTGTTTGTCACTAGTTCAACATCATCCCCCCAGAGCACCAGGGGAATACTTCCGGTGTCATCGGTGATTATCAGGTTTGCAACTCTACCAGTTGATCCATTTTTCCGTTGAAATGTTCTGGGTGGTTGTATCTGAGTGATGGCACCGATGACGGTGCTTTCAAGTCCTGGGTGAAGATCAGCAATAGTTACCTGTCCAGCGGTGTTTCGACCGAGTTGGTCAACGATGAAAAGAGCACTTGTTTGCTCATCAAAAAGATAATCATATTCTGTTTGCAATTGGTTGATCTCTTGTTGAAATTCTTCTTTTGTTTTAAGATCCTTAATGCTATCGTATAGGTCCTCTATTTGATTGCCCATCCAGTATAGGGTAATGAAAAAGGTGTTCATTAATATATTGCATCTATGATGAATTATTTTTTGTTCTGAGTTGAGATATCACCAATTACTTTTTCAGTGAGAAATGCTCTGATATCTTCTGGTTGGGTGACATCGAGTCCGAAATATTCAGGGAATTTACTGGTGAGAGTGATCAGTTCGGTATTGCGATGTTTTTTGGTATGAACCAGTTTCATCTCTGAAAGCACGTCTACATGATGATAGATTTTTTCACCGGCCATCCGGCGGAGATTTGATTGTTTCACTGGTTGATGAAAGGCAATGAGCGCAAGGGTTTTCAACATGTTTTCATCAAGTTCCGTGGGATTGATATGTTGGGTTTGTGCAGCGTATTCATTTTTCAGTTGCATCACGTATTTATCACCGGCGGCTACGATTTGCATAGCTGAATCACGAGTGGTATCATATTCTTTGATCAGTTGTTGAAGAATGGTTTTAATGGTTTTTCGTGAAAAATTGGTTGCTTCCTTGATCTGAGCGATGCTGACTGGTTGATTTGCAGAGAAAAGCACGGATTCAACCAGTTGTTTTTCTTTTTTTGTCAATTGCAACCACCCATGTGTTGGTTAGGTACAACCAAGTGTTTTAATAAATATTTTTCCATAAGGGAACCGTTGCTGATAAACCTTTATCTTGTTATCATAGGCAAGAAAAAGCACGGAAATTAGGGTTTTAATCAGTGTTTCCCGATTTGATCCTTGGCAGAGTTCCTGTAGGGTCAGCTGTGTTTTATCGAGGTGTTTTATCTTTTTCCATATCTCTTTGATGTCTTCTTCTAGATTGTCTTCATGAGCAGTGCCGATCATCCGTTTTCTTGATGCTTGTTTTAATCGTCTTTGTTCCTCACGTCGTCGCATCTCTAAATGTTGATATTGTTCTGCTTCATTACGTGCCTGATCAAAGGCATCTAACAGTTCAATCAATGTGACCTTTCGTTTTGCTTCCCTTCGAACGGGTTCTTCCAGTGGTGATTCTGGTAGATTTAACAGCAGATTGGTATAGGAATATCCATCATCATCGGAAAGCCACATCGCCGACGTCATGTCATCCCAGTCGAATTCATCAACTGGTTCGTCTCGTTCTTGCAGGCTCACCATCAGATCATCGCTTTGCAGGCGTAGGATCTTCCAGGCCATGAGAATGATTCTACCTGCGGTGATAAGATCGATTTCCTCTTCTCTGGCTCGGTTTAGATAGAGTGTTGAAAATGAAACAAGGTCTAAATCCCAAGGGTTGAGATGTTGGTTCATCACCAGTTCAAAGGCAATGGCTATTGATCGATCAAAGGGATTGGTCATGCTGATATGATCGCCTTCATGTGTTTTCTGCAGCATATCGACGTAGTAGTTGATCCGGCTGGCATCATCTTGTTCATCGATCAGTGATTTATGAAACAACAGATGACTGATCACGTTGTTATCGATTGGTGGTTCATCTCTCATGTTATTTTATCCTCCATGCACCGGTATTTCACCTTCTGGTCCTACTGATGAAGGGTCGATATTACCGATCATATCCGATATACCATCATCATGCATCGTCACCCCATACACATGATTTGCCTCTTTCAATGCAATCTTTCTTAAAGAGACCATGATGAACTGGGAATCAATTGCGTTTTCTTTTACCATACGTGAGACGTTTTCTGCGTTCACTCCATCAAGGAACATATCTACCTCATCAAGCACATAAAAAGGGCTAGGATCATAATGTTGCAAAGCAAAGATGAGCGCAAGTGAAGCGATACTTTTTTCTCCACCGGAAAGTGCTGAAAGCAGGAGAACTTTTTTTCCCCGGGGTCGTGCTTTGATGGTAAGTCCTGATTCGAAGAGATGATCGGGATCTTCCAGTTTCAGTTCTGCTTCGCCTCCTTCTGAAAGCTTTCCATAAATATGCTGAAAGTGTTTATTGATCTCTATGAACACTTCATAGAATCTACTTTCTTTCTTTTTGGTGATTTCACGGACCAGTTTCATCAGATTTTTTCGTTGTTGTTTTAGATGAGTGACATCTTCATCAAGCTTTGTTCTTCGTTGTTGTTGATGATCATATTCCTCAAGAGCCCGCATGTTTACTGGTTCCAGTTCCCGCATGGATTCTTCAGTGACTCGTAATGATTCTTTGAGTGAATCAACAGCGGGGAGATTGTTGATATCTACTTCAACACCGTAGAGTTTGAGTTCTTCATTGAGTTCTTTGATGGTTCCTTCCAGGGTTGGCAGCCGATATTTTGCTCGTGATATCAGATCGTAATATGATTCAATCCTGGTATTGATCTTATCGAGTTTGTTTTCAATGGACACTGTTTCCTTGTAGATCTGATCTCGTTTTCCGGCGTATTGTTCGATTTTATCAGTCATTTGGTTTTGTACATTGGATAGTGTTTGAATTTGTTCTCGTGCATCATCTCTTTTTTGTTTTGATTGTTCGATGGTTTCTTTGTGTTGTTCAATAGCTGCCCCTATTGAGGTGATGGCATCGGTGATTTCTTGTTTACGGTCAGTAAGAAGTTCTATTTTTTTCTGACAGGCCTCTTTTTCACTTTTCAGCTGAAGCAAGTCATCACGTAACCGGGAAAGGTCATCTTCAAGTGATCTGAGTTGTTGAGCGGTTTCTTTTTTTGATCCTTTGAGCAGAAGGGCGCCTTTTTTCTCTTTTTCTTGTTCAAATGTTTCAAGCGTTGATACAAGTGTGTCGACTTGTGTTTGGATATTCTGTTGCTTCTGCAGTACATCGGATTTTTCAGATGATTTTTTTTCAATGAGTTGACGAATTGTTTGATATTTTTCAGAAAACGTTTTTTTACGCAGGGTTAACTCTTTCAGCTGAGCATCAACATCAATACTGCTCATAGATCGTAGATCTTCTTCAAGTGCGGCAATGGTTGATTTAAGGTCTTTGAGTTCTCCTTCTATTTGTTCTTGATGTTGTTTTGCCTGCTTTAATTCATGATTGGTTTGATCAAGGCTTTTCCGATCGGTTTCGGCAAATTGTAGTCTTGTTTTTGGTGTACTTCCACCTTTCATCGCTCCGCTTGCTTCGATGAGACTTCCTTTGAGATCGACCAGTCGGACGCCTCCCATCAGCCGTCTGGCATCCTGTAATCCATTTACGACAATGGTATCTCCAAAGACGTACCAGAACGCTCCTTTGTATTCCTCTTGAAATTGAACAAGATCTATGGCAAAGCCATGGGCATGATCATCTTTTACCGCCATCAATGCTTTACCTCGGGGTCTTCCAGCGATCATTTTGTTTAATGGAAGAAATGTTGCTCTTCCCAGTTTTTTCTGTTGAAGATAGGTGATTGCATCGGCAGCTGCTTTATCATCATCGACGATGATGCTTTGCATCCGTCCGCCTGCTGCGATGGCCATGGCGGTTTTATAGGTGTCCTCAACATGAGCAAGTTCAGCAATGGTTCCATGGATTCCATGAAGCATTCCTTGATCTCGGGCTTTGAGTAGTTCATTTACTGCTCTGTTGTATCGTTTTCGAATGGATTCTGCCGCTTCGAATTCCGCTTGTAGTTTTGCCTGTTTCTGTTCTAATCGACGGATTGATCGGTCAAGATCATGCAGTTGTTCGGTGAGTTCTGATTCGTGTTTTTTATGATTGAGTAGGTTTTGTTCAAGTGTCTTTTGTTTCTTTTGTTTTTGTTTGTGTGATTGTTTTATCTCATCGATTTGCCAATCGATATCTTTTAGTTCAAATGCATATGTTTTTTCTTCCTCCTGTAGTTCTGCCTGTTTTTCTTCAAGTGAGTCATATTGGTCTTGAATGCGTTGCAGGAGGAGTTTTTGTTCATGAAGTTTACTTTGCTTGCTATCATATTCTTTTTTCAATTTTGTTAATTCTTCGGCGATGGTCATTGAATGATCATCACTTGATGCCATCTGTTCTTTGAGCGCGGTAGCATTTTCTTCTGTTTCATCAAGGGTATGTTGATTTTTTTCGATATGATCATGTAATTGTTGATGATGTTGTTGATGGTCGGTGAGTTCGGCTTCGATTGATTGCAAGCGTTGCTGTTGTTTTTCTCTATCATCATTTAGCTCTCTGATTTCTTCTACCGCATAATTGATTCGTTCCTCGGCTTTGATTTCCTCGGTGCGGAGATCATCGATTTGGGTGTTGAGTTGTTTTACTTCATCACCACCGACTTCGGCGATTTCTTTTTCGATTCGTTCAAGTTCTTGTTGAGTAGTGGTATATACTTGCTTTAATGATTGTGCATCGCTATGTAGTGATTTTTGTTCTTTTTCATAGTTTTGTATTTGCTGATTGATTTCAGTGATTTGTGATTCGACTTCCTGTTTCTTTTTTTCAGCTATCTTTGCTTTGATGATATACAATTTATCTTTGAGTTCTTTGTATCGTATGGCTTCATCTCTATCATTTTTGAGTTGTTTGAGTTGTGTATCTATTTCCTTGAGGATGATATTGATCCGTTCCATGTTACTGTCAACATCGGTTTTTTCATATTCTGCCTTCTTGATATCTTCATCAAAATGACTGATTCCAGCGATTTCATCAATCAGTCTTCGTCGATCAACTCCACCCATTTCGATGATGCTGGTGACATCACCCTGTTTAACGATGTTGTAACCATCCCCTGAGATTCTGGCATGGAGAAGTACATTTGAAAACTCTGAGTATGAAGAGGCCTTTTCATTGATGTAGTAATAGGAGTAATAGTTATCAGGGTTATCTTTGAGTGGTGCTCGTTTGATCATTTTGGTTAACACCACTTCATCATCATTAATGGGCATTTTCCGTTGTTTATTGTCAAAGATGAGGCTTACTTTACAGTGGTTAGCAGGTTTTTTTCTTTTTTTCCCTCCGTTGAAAATGAGATCGGTGAGTCTTCCTGCTCGCATTACTTTTGAGCTTTTCGGCCCAAGAACAAAAAGAATGGCATCGGCAATATTGCTTTTGCCGGATCCATTCGGTCCAGTGATTGCGGTAAATCCTTTGAAAAAGGGAACCGTAAGTTTTTTTCCAAAAGATTTAAAGTTTTCCATTCGTATTTCTTTGAGATACAGGTCCATCCCACCTGTGATGCAGGGTTACTAGTGTTGTCTATCTATTCTTCTTTACTCCAAGCATCCCAGGTACCAATAATCCTATATGAGTATATAAAATTTTGTGGTTTTTTTAGTAATCTCCCGCGAGAAATCCAAAACTATAGCATCGAATCTTTGTATGGCGTTTTTTTTTGTAGGTGGATGTTTTGGTTTTCTTAATAGATGTTTGTTTTTGTTTTTTCATCTGTGTTCATTATGTTTTTCTGACTATGATAATATTTAAAAAGGAGGTGACATTTTGACAAATTAGGTTTCATTGTTGAGGGTTGTGTTGCTTTGTTAATATGTTCATCTTTTGCCATTTAAAAATAATAGTATTAATATATTAATAAAAATATTTATATATTAGAAGCTTTAATTATCATTAGGAGAATGGGGAACAAAAAGATTATTTTTT
>CAZQMI010000044.1:0-18328 GCA_964594475.1 uncultured Thermoplasmatales archaeon | reverse complement strand
AAAATATGATTTTAGAAGTTAGAAAACGGTATCTTAGAACATATAAAAAGAACAGCGATGGTGAAAATAAAAGACGAGCGATAACTGTAGAAGAAATGTCCCGATTAATAAATTCTATTGTGGATATTAGAGATAAGGCAATAGCGATTGTGCTAGCTAAAACAGGGATAAGACGAGAAGAATTAGTAAAAATCGATATCACCGATATTGATTGGAGTAGCTATAGCATCAAATTGAAACCAATGGCTAAAAGAACTAATCGTATAGTATTTTTTGATGGGGAATGCGCAATGGTATTGCGAAGATGGATAAAACTTCGGGAAGAATATGAAGATGTGGATAGTAAAGCCCTTTTTTTAGGGATGGGGGGAAGAAGATTGAAACGATCTGGAGTCTATAATGCTATCAGAAAATGGGCAACAAAAGTTGGTTTGTTTGATGAATCCTCAGAAGAACTAGCTGACCGTTTTTCAGTTCACTTTTTCCGGCATTGGTTCACAACTCACCTGTTAAAAAATGGGATGCCTCGAGAATATGTTCAGGAACTTCGAGGAGATATTCGTAAGGATGCTGTTGACATATACGATCACATTGATTTAGAGGATCTTCGAAAAAAATACTTGGCTTCTATACCCCAACTAAATGTTTACTGACTCATTTCATTCATTTTATTCAACATTTTTGATGATCTCAAATATACTTCTGATACCGTCCCTGTTCTCCAGTTGCCCCTTCACTTACTATCTTTTGATATGCTCTGGGTAGTTCATCCATCCATTGTGTTACATAGGAGCGGACCTGTTCTCTTTGGATTTGATAATATTCTTTTTCTTGTCCGCATCGGGAAGTGAGCACGAATTTACTAGTAAATTTCACTGTTTTTCTCCTTTGATAATAGATTTCTATTTTTTGAGTGATTTTGATGTAGATTCGATGAAGTGGATAGTGGAAATGAGTATTATTACAAAAATTTAAAACAAGAGATGGGGTTAATTCTAAAATTGGCAAATTTCGTGTGAAGTGATTATGAAATTTGCCGCAGAAATTGAATATGATTGATAGGTGATTCCAATTGTTTTTAATTGTTATGAATGGTTGTGTGCAGGGTCGATGAAGCAGGATTCTTTGGTTGTTATTTTTGTTGATAAATTATGGATGGAGGATTGAGCAGTCTCATTTTTGACACTTGTATTAATGAAAAATGTTTTTTTGTTTTACTCGTTTCATATGTTTTATATATGATACATAATATTTATGTATCTATAAGTACATGCATAGATGTGACTGTTTCATCTATTTCCTTTTGTGAGGGGGATAGATAAGTTAACACTTTGAGGAGGCAGAAAAGAGTATGCATTTGAATAAAACCGAAATGTTAACATATTCAATAATAAGTTTGATTATCAGCACAAGTTTTTTTCCAATCGTTAATAGTGATGATCCAATTGAGAATACTTTTTTTGTTCCTGATGATTATCCGACTATACAACAAGCTATTGATAATGCAAGTAACGGTGATACTGTTATCATCCGAGATGGAACATACGGAACCTCCTCTGAAGCCATCTTGGTGAATAAACAGATTAGCTTGCAATCTGAAAATGGCTCTGCTAATTGCATCATACATTCTAATGTTTTTGAAGTTACTGTGAGCTATGTAACAATAAAAGATCTTACCATCCAACCATTAAGTATTCGTCTTGAAAACGCAGATCATTGTGTCATAGCAAATAATACCATCATGGTCGGAGGAGGAACAATTATTTCCCTCTATTCATATTCTACAGACAACATTATCATCAACAATACTATCCAGGGAACGAATAGGAAGGGATTGGGAATCCGTCTATCAGACGGATGTAACTACAATCGTATAATTAATAATACCCTCACAGAACTTGCAAATGGAATAGATCTTCAAAACAGTCATTATAACCAGATCACAGGAAACAATATTCACCATAATGGGTACACATATTATAACAGCCACCATGGAACAGCGATAGCACTCTCTCAATCAGATAACAATACAATTACTAAAAATGAAATGGCGAATAATCGTAAATACGGTATTCAATTAAGTCAATCCAACTCTAACCTGATTTATTTAAATAATTTCATAGATAATCAATGGGGAACTATCGATACCTCAAATTCAAATAATACCTGGAATTCTACAAATAAAATCACCTATGAACACCAAGGTGAAAGCTATTATCATTATATAGGGAACTATTGGTATCCAGATTATCCCGGATATGATTCCAATGGAAATGGTGTGGGAGATGAGTCGTATATAATCGACGATAACAATAGTGATTATTACCCTCTTATTATGCCCTGGAAAAATTATTTTAATGATTCCTTACCGAATATCATTTTTGTTCCTGATGATTATCCGACTATACAACAAGCTATTGATAATGCAAGTAACGGTGATACTGTTATCATCCGAGATGGAACATACGGAACCTCCTCTGAAGCCATCTTGGTGAATAAACAGATTAGCTTGCAATCTGAAAATGGCTCTGCTAATTGCATCATACATTCTAATGTTTTTGAAGTTACTGTGAGCTATGTAACAATAAAAGATCTTACCATCCAACCATTAAGTATTCGTCTTGAAAACGCAGATCATTGTGTCATAGCAAATAATACCATCATGGTCGGAGGAGGAACAATTATTTCCCTCTATTCATATTCTACAGACAACATTATCATCAACAATACTATCCAGGGAACGAATAGGAAGGGATTGGGAATCCGTCTATCAGACGGATGTAACTACAATCGTATAATTAATAATACCCTCACAGAACTTGCAAATGGAATAGATCTTCAAAACAGTCATTATAACCAGATCACAGGAAACAATATTCACCATAATGGGTACACATATTATAACAGCCACCATGGAACAGCGATAGCACTCTCTCAATCAGATAACAATACAATTACTAAAAATGAAATGGCGAATAATCGTAAATACGGTATTCAATTAAGTCAATCCAACTCTAACCTGATTTATTTAAACAATTTCATAGATAATCAACGAGGAAACGTACATACCTCAAATTCAAATAATACCTGGAATAAAACTAATAAAATCACCTATGAATATCAAGGATATAATTACTATAATTACTTAGGAAATTATTGGTATCCAGATTACACTGGAAATGATGCTGATAATGATGGCATCGGAGACACATCATATGAAATTGATGGTAATAATAATGATTTTTATCCATTGACAGAAAATTTCACGAATTATTCTCTTAGCGAAACTCAACCTCCACTTCCTCCAACCATAGCTGCACCAGGTTCAGGTTCTTCACCCGGAGCCGAAATTCTTAGCCTTACGCCGACACTTGAATGGGATGCAGTTTCAGGTGCAGATTACTATGCGCTAGCGATAAGAAAAGATCCACCTAATGGACCAATTGTTTACAATCCTCAAAAAGTCTATGGAACCTCTCATGAAGTACCAGTTGATACATTAGAGACTGATCATGAATACCGTTGGAATATGCAAGCGCGTGGAGCTGGAGGATGGAGCGATGTTTCTAATACCTTATATTTTCAGACATCAAGTGGAAACCAACCGCCATCTTGTTCTATAACTCTTGAATACAATGATCAAAATATCGAAAGAGTATACAAAAACATAGAATTTGAAATATGCATCGAAGATTATACCAGTGAAATTGATAAAATTAGATTGTTAACTGATCATAATCTAAATGGTGAAATTGATGAAGAACATACTGAAACTATGTGGTATGATTGGACAGAATCATCAAACAACTGGGATGCAATAAAAAAAGTATTTAACACTTCCTTTCAAACTGGAGGACTAAAAGAGATATGGGTAGAGATTAAATCTGAAAATGGTTTGGTTAATTTATCTTATAATAATATTTTTGTAATAGATAATTATCCGCCTATTTCCTTTTACAGACATTTTCCAAAAAATTTAGAGCTTTTCTATGCGATATTTCCATTATGCATATATTACATTCCTAATTATGAAATATATGAAAATATTGTTTTTGAATCATACAGCATAGACCTTGATGGAAATATAGTACTCTATGAATGGGATTTTGGAGATGGAACAACATCATATGGAAAAAAATGTACACATGCCTATTCGGAAGAAGGCGTGTATACTGTAAAACTAAAAGTGAAAGACAATGAAAATAAAGAAAGTGAATATTCAATAACGCTTCACATTACTGATTCAACCCTGCAATTAATCCAGAAAATGGAGCAACAAATTAATCTAATTAAAAGTATAACTACAAACTATTTAAATGAATTTATACCAATTTCCGAAAATCTCACAATATCGACAGATAATTTCAGAAATGATATAAATACAGACACGGTAGACATTTCTCTCAGTTTACTTTTTGAACTTATACCAACTAAAGAGTTAAGTAAAAATCCTTTGTATGATGAGATTGTATCTAAATTATATGAAGAGGAACTCAAAACGATAACTGAAGAAATACTTTCTTATGTTTTAAATTCTGATTTATCTAATTATGAATACCGAGATATATTTATGCCAGAGATTAAATCAAATGTCAATGAAAATATTTCTAAAATCTCTAATACTGCAACAAATACTTTAGAGGAACTTCAAGAGTTAAAACCTAAGGAGTTAAGGATATATTTAAGTGATCTCCAGAAGCGAAAAATGGCGAATATGTGGATGAGTGAATTATATCTTGGTCAGGCTAAGTTTGTAAATTTAGCTCGTGAAATCAAAAAGACAGATGAAGAGAGCTTTTCATTGAGGGCAGGAAAGGCGCTTTTCAGTGGTAGTATTACGTTATTTTCAGTCGGTACGGGTATGAGTTTTTTATCTTGGGGTGCAAGTTCCTATTCTGATTGGAGTGCATTAGTAAATGATGTAAAATTATGGCATTTGGGGCATTACACCTTGAGAAAATGTAGCTTTGAGGATAGTAATGATTTCAATTTAAATGTTGTTAATGGAATCTCTTATAATACACTTCAAGGTTTTAATAACATCAAGAATCGTAACATGCCAATTATACCTGATATAGAGATAGATAATGAGATTACTCAACAAGAAAATGCCTATACGCTCACTATACGAAATAAGGAGAATATTGAAACAAAATTCAGACTTTTGTATAATTATGAACACACCTATTGTAGCTTCGAGCTGCTTCCCCTTGGTCCAGTTGGAGAGAGAGCATATGATATAAAAACTTATGGTATTGATCCATTAGGAGAAGATTGGGGGATATTAGGGCCAAAAGAGGAAAAAACAATTGTATTGGAATTGCCAGATGATACATCAAAAATAGTTTTTTACTTATTAGGTAAAACAAATACTGGAATTTATGGAATGGACATGAAAACAAAGATCAGGGGAAATATGTATGATAAGGTAAATGAGTTTATCTTATCGAAAATAAATAGTCCAGTTGAGCAATATGTACTTGATGAACAAAACCAAAAAACTGGACTAATCAATGGAAATATAATGACAGAGATACCCAACTCTATTTATAACAGTGAAAATGAAGCTGTTGTCCTTTTTCCACCATTTTCTACATATAAACACATTGTTAATGGAAAATCTAATGGAACATATGGATTGGAAATATTATCTTCACAACAGAAAATCACCATTTTCAATGCTACCAACATACCCATTCTAGCAAATGCAAAACATCAATATACGATCAATTGGCCCGCTCTTTCTGAAGGTGAAAAAGGAGTTACAATTAAAATAGACGATGATGGAGATGGTACTTTTGAACAGACTATTATTACAGATAATACGTTCCAACCACCAGAGGCTAACTTTACATATTATCCAAATAAAAAATATATTACTGAAACAGTTACATTCAATGCCTCTGGATCTTATGATTCAGACGGAAACATAGTTAACTGGACTTGGGATTTTGATGATGGAACTTTTGGATATGGAGAAATTGTAACTCACTCATTTGACAACTCTGGAGTTTATGAGACTGTTTTGACGGTTACTGATGATGATGGTTTAACTCATAAGATGATGAAGAAAGTTGAAGTTTTGATTCCGTCTACAATTGATATTAATCCAGATACCTTAAACAAAAACAGCAATGGCAAATGGATAACAAGTTATATCGAGTTGGCAGAAGATTTTAATCCTGCTGAGATAAACAGTGAATCAATATTGCTGAATAATTTAATTTCACCGGAAAATCATCCTGTGAATGTCGGAGATTACGATAATGATGGTATTCAGGACTTAATGGTTAAATTTGATAGGCAATCTCTTATTGATATCCTCGAAACTGGAGATAATATTGAAGTGAAAATTACAGGTGAAATGGTAGATGGAATGCGGTTTGAAGGAATTGATACAATCAAGGTAATTTAATAATTTATTTTCCTTTATTTTTTTATCATTATAATTTAGCTATTTTTCCTGCATCAGTGAGTTTTAATCCGTTTTCCGTTTCAATGTATCCATGGCCTCTGAGTTCATCGATGGTTCTGTATACCATGGCTCGTGAGAGTTGTATTTTTTTTGATAGTTGGGTGATGGTTATGTTTTTGTTTTCTTTTTCTGAGAGGGCGTTGAGTATTTTTTTTGACTTTCGTTGAGTTTGAAGGATAGTTTCGGGAGCCAGATAACGGTGTTTTTCTCTTCTTCTGGGTTGTATGCGATTTTACTGACTCTATTACATCTGGCGTATGCAGCGAAGAGCAGTCCAAGTGCTTTGGTTTTTCTTCCTGCGGTGATGTTTGTATATGATATCGTCTTTGGGTTGCATATCGATGATTTCGACGCATTTTTCGGCCACTTGTACGATGTCATAGACTTTGGTTTTGACTTTTTTTACATCGATGATGCGGCCTTCTCCTCAATAATTTGTAAAACTTAATATTCGGAAAAATCATTCCGATTGATAACAACGTATGTTATCCAGGGAGGAAACATAACACCATACCTTATACCTCTTTTGGGAGGACTTAATATATGACTAACCAGCAAAAAGAAATATCTTCAACCCAAATCACCTTAGCAGAACTTGAAAATTATCTTTGGCAAGCCGCTGACATTCTCAGAGGAAGCATTGATTCATCCGACTATAAAAATTACATTTTTGGATTGCTTTTCTTGAAACGATTAAGTGACCGTTTTGAAGAAGTCGCTGAAAAACTTATTGAAAAGAAAGGAATAAACAAAAGAATTGCGTATGAAGATGAAGACTTGCACACGTTTTTTATTCCAGAACGTGCCAGATGGCCTCATATTCAAAAACAAACCGTGGACATTGGTGCAAGTATCAATAAGGCTTTTGAGCTGATTGAGGATGAAAATGATAACATTGAAAATGGTGTGTTATCCAGTATTGATTTCAATGATAAAGACCGTCTTCCAGATAATGTATTGGAAGAATTAATCGTTCACTTCTCTAAGAAACGATTCTATAATAGTGATTTGTCTGATCCGGATATTTTCGGTCGGGCGTATGAGTATTTGATTCGGCAGTTTGCTGATGATGCCGGGAAGAAAGGTGGAGAATTCTACACGCCTCGGGAAGTTGTAAGTGTTTTAGTTCAGATCTTGGATCCTGAACCTGGAATGCGGATTTATGATCCGTGTTGTGGGAGTGGTGGAATGCTTGTGTATTCTGCATTACATATTAAGGATCAGGGTGGTCGACCTGAGGATGTGACCTTGTATGGTCAGGAGCGGAATTTGAATACCTGGGCGATTTGTGAAATGAATATGATCTTGCATGATCTTCCTGATGCAAATATTGAGAAGGGTGATACGTTGCGGAGTCCGCAGTTTTTGGATAGTGGTGGGTTGATGGTGTTTGACCGGGTGATTGCGAATCCTATGTGGAATCAGAAGAAGTGGAGTAAGACGTTTTTAGAGGATGATCCGTATAATCGGTTTCCGTATGGGCTTCCCCCGAATAGTAGCGGTGATTGGACGTGGGTGCAGCACATGTTTGCATCATTAAGTAAAACGGGTAAGATGGGGATTGTGTTGGATAATGGAGTATTGTTTCGTGGTCGGTCTGAAGGAAAGATTCGTGAAGAATTTTTGAAACATGATTACATTGAAGCAGTGGTGGCACTTCCGAAGAATTTGTTTTATAATACCAGCAGTCCAGGATGCCTTTTGATTTTGGATAAGGAAAAGCCTGAGGAACGAAAGGGGAAGGTGTTGTTCATTTATGCTGAGGATCAGGTGTTGCGGGAATCAGAGGTGAAGATGTATGATGAGTTATCTAATCAGAATCAATTGACTGATGAGGGTATTGCTAAGATACTTGATACGTATCGAGAGTATGCTGAGGAACCATATCATAGCCGGATTGTTGGTTTGGATGAGATTGAGGAGAATGATTGGAATCTGAACGTTCCACGGTATGTGGATACCACTGAACCGGAGGAACCAGTGGATGTATCAGAGAAACTAAGGGAACTTCATCAGTTGGAGGAGAAACGGGATGAGACTACTCAGAAGTTGAACAGCTTCATGGAGGAGCTGGGATATGCATAATGAATCTGATTCAGTGCAAAAAGGATACAAAAAAGTGAAAAATGGTCCAAAAGAAGTTGAGATACCTATTGATTGGAAAATTAAAAAATTGGGTGAATTAGCAACAATTAAGGGCAGAATTGGTTGGAGAGGATATACTAAAAAAGATCTACGGAAAGAAGGCCCCATTACCATAGGTGCAGGAAATATTACAAAATACAATAAGTTGAATTTATCTAACACAAGTCATCTATCATGGGAAAAATATGAAGAATCACCAGAAATTAAAGTGAAAAAAGGAGATATATTAATAGTTCAAAGAGGGTCATTGGGCAAGATTGTTCATATTGATAAGAAAATTGGAGAAGCTACAATTAATCCAAGCATGATTTTATTAAAAAACATAAATCCAAATTCAAAATATTTATATTATTATCTTTGTGGAAAGCATATTCAGGATAGAATAAATTTATTGAATAGTCAAACTGGAGTTCCGATGATAAGCCAGAAGAACGCAGAAAATTTTAATATAATCTTACCTCCAACGAACATTCAAAATAGAATTGCTGAAATACTATCAACTGTCGACAACGCCATCGCTCAAACTGATGAGATCATAGTAAAGACATGTTTGATTAAAGAAGGTTTAATGCAAAAGCTCCTAACACAAGGTATTGGACATAGCGATTTCAAAAAAATTAAAATTGGGCCAAAAGAAATAAAAATACCTGAGATATGGGGAGTTATTAGATTAGGAGATAAAAAATATTCTAACCTTACTACAGGTGGTACTCCTTCAACAGCAAAGGGAGAATATTGGGGTGGTAAAATACCATGGATGGTTTCTGGAGAGATACATAAAAGATATGTTTACGACGTTAAAGGAAGAATCACAGAAGAAGGATTGCATAATTCCAGAGCAGAAATCATACCAGAAAAGTCAGTATTGGTGGCACTAAATGGACAAGGTAGAACTAAAGGAACAGTTGCAATAAATTTTAAAAAGATAACTGTAAATCAATCTATTGGTGTATATCTTATAAACCAAGAATTCCTAAATCCTTTTTATGTAATGTATTTTTTAATGACGCAATACAGATATTTAAGATCACTGGCGGGGGATAGCGGGAGAGCAGGATTGAATTTAGGTATTTTAAAAGAAATAAAAATTCCCCTACCGCCAATATCTGAACAGAATGAAATATCTGAAATATTTATTAGTTTGGAAAATAAAATTCAAAAAGAAAAAGAATACAAACAAAAACTTGAGGAACTCAAAAAAGGCCTCATGCAAGACTTACTGACTGGAAAGAAAAGAGTAACGGTGGAAAACACCTAAAAAAATATATTGTTTTGAAATGGTTTTGATGTTATGAGTCAACAATGGGATGAATATCACTTGGTCGAACAAAAAGCACTTCACGACTTCGAAAAACTTGGTTGGACCGTGCATGATACCACCAAAGACTACAATCGCTCAAATTATGACAAGCGAGAAAACCTTAAAACACTTCTACTTGAAGACCGATTACGGGAGGCCATCAAACGAATCAATCCCTGGATCAACGAAAACAACCTTAACAAAGCCGTCAACCAAATCAAACACATTCGAGCCATCAACCACATGCAGGCTAACAAACAGATTCATAGCTTGCTTGTCAAACATCTCAGCGTGGAACAAGACCGAGGAAAAGGAAAAAAACATCAAACCGTCAAAATCATAGACTACGACAACATATCAAAAAATGACTTTCTCATCCTCAACCAGTACAATGTCACCGGGAGAAAAGAAACCATTAAACCCGACATTGTCGCCTTCATCAATGGCATTCCCATAGCAGTCATGGAATGCAAAAGCCCGACTATCGTTGACCCGGAAAACCAGGCACTGGAACAAATGATGCGGTATCAAAACCAGCGCGGTGGAACCCATGAAGGATGCGAACCCTTGTTCAGATACAACTTGTTCAGTATCATCACTTGGGATCACAATGCCAAAGTAGGCACTTACAAAACACCCGCGGAATACTACAAATCCTGGAAAGACCCGTATCCGGCAACCAAAGAAGAATTACAAACACTTTTTGAAAAAGAAAATATCACCAATCAAGATATTCTCATCTATTCTCTTTTCAAAAAAGACCGATTATTAGATCTTTTACAAAATTTTACGGTGTTTCAGGAACAAAATCAAAAAACAATCAAAATTGTTGCCCGCTACCAACAATACCGAGCAGTACAGAAAACCTTACACCGTTTGCAAAATCTGCAACCAACTGATCCCAAAGGTGGTATCGTCTGGCATACACAAGGAAGTGGTAAAAGCCTCACTATGCTGTTTCTTGGGTTAAAACTCCGACGATTAAAGGATAATCCGACCTTGCTACTCATCACTGACCGAGAAGCATTAGATCAACAAATCCATGACACCTTCATGCAATGTGGATTCCCAAATCCAAAACGAGCCGAAAGTATTAAGGATCTTGAACAAAAACTATCTCAAAACGCAGGAGAAACCATTACCACATTGATTCACAAATTCCAATTCGATCAACCAGACACGCTTGTTTCAGACAGTAGCAACATTTACGTGATGATTGATGAGGCCCATCGAACCCAATACAAAGACTTAGCAAACAATATGCGAACCACTCTTCCCAACGCATTTTACATCGGCTTTACTGGAACTCCTATTGAAAAACAAAAACGAAACACCAAAAAAACCTTTGGCAACTACATCGACACCTACACCATTGATCAATCCATTGCTGACGGTACCACTATTGAAATCAAGTACCAAGGAAGACTTGCAGACATTCACTTAGATGGCATTGACCTGGACACTATTTTTGATCGCGTATTCAAAGACAAAACCGAAAAAGAAAAAAAAGAAATCCGTAAACGATATGCTCGTGAACAAGACCTTGCTGAAGCACCAAAACGCATTGAAGAAATCTGCTTAGATCTACTGCAACACTATGAAGAAAAAATAAGTGAACCATTCAAAGCAATGATTGTTACCACCAGCAAACAAGCAGCAGTAAATTACAAAAAACAACTGGAAAAATACAATGCACCAGAAACAGCAGTAATCATATCACAAGGACACAATGATAAACCAGACATCAAAACCTATACACCATCTGAAGAAGAAAAAAATCAGTTAAAAAAACGCTTTCTCAACCCAAATGATCCACTCAAAATCTTCATCGTATGCGACATGCTGCTCACCGGATTTGACGCACCAATCCTCCAAGTCATGTACTTAGATAAACCACTCAAAGAACACAGTCTTTTGCAGGCGATAGCTCGGGTGAACCGACCATATCCAGAAAAAAACTATGGACTTATCATTGATTATTATGGTATTTCTGATAATCTCAAAGAAGCCTTGCAACGATTCACCAGTGAAGATGTGGAATCCGCGATGACGCCATTGGAAAATGAACTACCACGACTGCAAGCAGCACATCGGAAAGCGATGAGCTTTTTCACTAATATCGATTCCGAAGATTTGGATGATTATGTCGGTGCTTTAGAAAAAGAAGATACAAGAATCGAATTTAACCAAGCTTTTAAACAATTCTCAAAAATGATGGATATTGTCCTTCCCAGCCCCAAAGCAAATCCTTACAAGGAAGATTTGAAGAAACTGGGAAAAATATATGCGAAAGCAAAAAATGATTATATGGATGAAAGCATGAACCTTGCCGGGTGCGGACAAAAAGTCAAAGACATCATCCGCACTCACATCACATCTGCAGGAATCGATATCCTCAATCAACAACCTGTCTCTATTATGGACCGACAAGAATTCGACAACGAAATCAATACTACCACATCACCGAAACGAAAAATGAGCATCATGGAACATAAAATTCAGTATGAAATCAGTCAACGAAAAGCAGAAGATCCACCGTTTTATAATTCCTTACATCAACGAGTAAAGGACCTAATTGAACAATATCGGACACGAAGAAAAGATGAACAACAATTCATTTCTGAATACTGGAAAATCGTTGACGCGGTTCGCAATCGTGAACAAGAAGCAGAACAACTCGGTTTTGAAGACACCAGTCAACTAAGCTTTTATCATACCTTACAAGAAACATTCAAACAAAAAGACACCACAATACTCACCGAACAACAACTCATTGAAATGACTAAAGAAATCACTGAAAAAGTAAAAAAGATGCGCGTCATTGACTGGAAAGCAAAAATCAAAGTACAAAAAAACATGCGGAAAACAATCAAACTCTATCTATATAGCAAACCAAACCTACAACTTTCAAAGGACGAAATAGATGCATTGGTCACTAACCTATTACAACTCGCCAGGAGATGGTACTAAGATGAACCAGTTACAAATCGGCTCCAAAACAATATCCTATGATGTTCAAGAAAGCAAGAATCGAAAACGAATGGGACTAATTATAAGTCCACATGGTAGGCTCACCGTTAAAACTCCAATGGAAAGAACAAGTGAAGAAATCATCCAATTTCTGCAGCAGAAAAAACCATGGATTCTTCAAAAGAGTAACGAGGTAAATAAATTTCATGATTCACATCAGCCTCTGGATTTTCTCAGTGGAGAAAAATTATACTACAAAGGAAGACGGTATCGCCTCAAGGTAAAAAGAACTGATTGTGATCAGATAAAGTTCAAATTTATTAAAGGTAAATTTGTGTTAACTGCTCCAGAAGACAAACACGATCTGGACGCAATACGTTCTAATGTACAATCCTGGTTTCAGGATCAAGCTGAAAACTATTTCCCACACAGAGTACACCATTATGCGAAAAAATTAGGGTTAATCCCTGCAGGCATAGAAATTGTTGATACAGATCGGTTCTGGGGTGAAAACAGAAAAGAAACGATTCTTCTCAACTGGAGGCTAATCATGGCACCAGCATTCGTGCAGGATTACATTATCGTCCATGAACTTACACATCTTAAGCAAAGCAAACATTCTGAAAAATTTTGGGAAATCGTTAGTTCCGTAATTCCTGATTTTCAACAAAGGAAGGAATGGTTAAGATTGAATAGAAGTCAACTATATTTCTGAATTGATTTAATCGGATATATGTTTAGAGAAAGGAGTATGCAACATATTGGGAAAGACGGGGAATAACTTTTGTGTTATTATGATAAAAATGAACCTGGCTGAAAAAAAATTCAAAAGAGTATCACGACTTCTAATCTTTTTACTCATTTCCATAACTATCTCACTATTCTTTATTAATGGTCCGATATGGCTCTGGCTAATATTTACTGGTTGGATACTGTTCACATGTTTTTTGTGGATTCCTCTCTTTAAGTACTTCTCAAAAAAGATTGAAAGGAAAAAAAGAAAGATTCCTGATTTACTATTGGGTATTATCATTACTTTTCTTTTCATATCTCCGATATTAATTAGCATTGCAACTTTTCCAGTTATTATGATTCCAACATCGTACCTTCGTGCTGAGTCCAACCAGAACGAGTTGAGCGACATCGTTGAAGATCTCTGTAGTAACTGTTCAACCAATGAGGAAAAGTTAAGATCCCTTCTTCAATGGTTTGAGCGGGATTCTGGAAATATCAGAAATATCTGGGGAGCTCCCTCTTTGCCACCATTCCATTTTTTAGGAAGAAATGTTGACGATTGGATCCTATGCACAAGAACAATAAATCGCAAACCTCCATTATGGGTGTTAACCAGCCGATGTGGCGCCTGTGAAGAACATTCTGTTTTGTTCAGAGAGATGGCAAAAGAAGCAGATATTCCAGTTCGATTGATTTGCTGTCATGGCATTGATCATATCTGGGCAGAAGTCATGCTTGATGATGAATGGGTTATCGTTGAACCCGCAAATGTTGTCGATAGATTGAACAAAACTGGTTATAATCTTAATGCATCATCGTATGAACGTATTCACGCAAAAAGAACAAAGAATATATCGTATGTCTATGCAGAATATGCCAATGGCACTATTCAAGATGTTACCCTGCGTTATACAAATGTTTCAAATATCACAATCAAAGTAGTTGATGATACTTCAACCCCATTATCAAATGTAGCCGTGTCAGTGAAATCGTATAATCGATTCAGTAACGGAAAAGATAGTAGAAAAGAAGTTTTCACAAATGATGAAGGCATCGTTTCGCTAACCCTTGGTGGAGGCGAGGTGGAATTCATCAGCCAAAAAGGAATGTTCATTCCATGGTACGATGAAACAAGGTTTACATTTCAGGATGAATCGGAATATGCTTTAACAATATCTTTGCAGAGAGATTGGACTAAAGGATATACCATTCCTCTTATTTCAGCAGGTATTGCGGCTCTGATAATAGCTTGCTTCTTCTTCAGAAAAAAACCTTCTTTTTCAAAGGAGTAACTACTGGTAAAAGAGATAATGGCGGTGTGTTAGAGTAAAATCAATAGACTTGTTTGATATGGGCCGTAGATGATTTTGAATATTTAGTGAGAAAACCATTCAATCCTGAAGAATATCAAAAAATTCACCATTACATTTACCATTGTGAATTAGATCTCTTATCATCTGATACACATCTTACCAGTAAATGGAAAATATCTGGGAGGCGTACAATTTTAAAGCAGTTAGCTCCCAATATGAGTATGAAGAATCAAAGAGATATAATATCACTTTTAAAATGTATCTCGATGTATATCATCAATGAACTCATGAAATGCAGGAGGATACATTCGAGTTTTTCGGAAATTACAAGGATTAACTCAATTTTTTATTCATTCACTGCTTCATAAAGATTAATCTTTCCGACTTTTTTTGTGATTTTGATTTTTCCTTCAGCATGAAGAATGTGCATGTATTTTGAAACAGTTTCCCTGGTGTATTCTGTTTCCTTTGCAATATCAAGAATGGTAACATACGGAGGGTCAGCGTGTTTTATTGCCTGAAGAATATCTTCTTTTGTGCCGGTCATGCATGCAAAGTATGCATGCGAAACTTTTAAAAGTTGTCCAAACATTCACGTTAAGTGTGCATGAGAATTATGCACGATAAATTAAAGAGGAGATATTATGGACAAAAAACAAAAAATCGAAAGAAAACAAAAAAGAACACAAATAAGACAACTGAAGCAGAAACAAACCTTTGACCTAAACAGAATACGAAAGGAAATCCACCACATCCAATACAAACAAATCATACGACTGAGGCAATCATCATGAACAACAAAAAACAATCAAGACTACCAAATCACAATAGCAAGCAAATACAACATCATCAAACAAAAGTAATCGCTGCAGATGGAGCATTCAGCTGCATAAACAATGAAATCTGCCATCTCTTATTCTATGCAAATGTTCCATTTATAAAAAACGAAAACAACAACAAGATATATGTTGGTCAAGAAGAAACACTTCAAATCGAAGTTAGATTACCAAAAGCAAGCATAAGCCAGATCATTGAATCCCTTTTTGACAGTCTACAGAAAGAACAACTACATAAAAATAAAAAGAAATCTTCCCAATCTTCAAGAGATTGCCCCAATCAAGAAGCAGTAGAGGTAGCCTAATATGAAACAAGACAACTGTCTCATTCTTGACTTAGAATCAACAGGTCAACCCTGGAATGGAAGAATCGTCTGCATCGGCTGTAAAAATGTTAAAACCGGAGAAACAAAAACATTCTATGATGATCATGAAGAAAAACTCATCGTCGATTTCCTCAAATATTTTAACAAGCACAAATTCACCAAACTCATTGCCTACAACGCTCCATTTGATTATCGGCAGATAGTAGCAAAATGTCTCAGATATGGAATTAAATTGATGGACTTCCAATATGTAAAACTTGTTGACATCATGAAAATTCTCAAAGAATTTAATCACGGCTACAATTACAACCAACCTGGAAAACTCAATGAATGGAGCCGATTCCTTCTTGGACAAGAAAAGCTGTCCAAAAACGGTACCATCAAAGATCTTTTAACACAAGGCAGACTCCTTGAAATACTTGACTACAATCGACAGGACGTAGAACTCACCTATCAACTCTGGAAACGAATCCATCTGGTCATGGAGGTATAATACTAATGACTGCCATCAACTCCAAAACAAGTAAAACAGAAGATAAAAAGCCTAAGATAGCAGCAATCTATGCGCGTGTTAGCTCAGGGAAACAGGTTCAAGGATTTAGTTTGAATCAACAAATTGAGCTCTGCAGGCAACGATGCGAACAAAACGGATGGAAAGTCCGATTCATCTTTAGAGACGATGGAATAAGTGGTGCCACAACAGATAGGCCAAAATTCAGCGCTATGATGCGGGCAGCAAGACAACAGAAAATTGATATTGTCGTTACTTGGAAACTTGATCGACTATTCCGTAGTTTAATCGATGCTGCAAATATTGAAAAGAAACTAGGAGAATGGAACGTAAGCATTTGTTCAATAACCGAAGCAATCGATACGACAACAAGTAATGGGCGATTTGTGTTTAGAACACTTGCCAGTGCGTCTGAGTGGGAGCGAGATATGATTGCAGAACGATCCAGGATGGGAATGCAGGCATTAGCTTTGAAACATCAATGGCCAAGTAGAATCATTCCTTATGGATATGATATTCAAACTGATGGTCATCTTAAAATCAATAAGGTTGAAGCAGAGATTGTGAAAAAAATGTATAAGAGTTATATAAAATTAAAATCCATGAATCAACTTGCCTTTGAACTGAATATGAAAGGAATCAAACCGAGACGAGCAGATCAATGGAATGCAACCGTTATCAAATACATCCTTGATAATAAATTATATATTGGTCAGTACCAGGTCGCTGGTGTCAGTGAATATATACCTGAGTTACGCATCATAAGTGACAAATTATACTCAAAAGTCCATGATACTCGATATAGACATAAACGAAAAGCAATTCCAAAAGATCGAAAGGAGTATCTAATCGATAAATTGATCCAAGGATATAAACAGTTCCTTGATGATATGGAAAACATGGATGAGGAGTATCATACAGCCATATATGGCGAGTAGATGGACAGAACCGTTATCCACCTACTCGAACTACAAAATCATGAATGATTCAACATGGGTTTCGCGGTGAAAACTAAGCACCCCGTAAGCCATTCATGAATCATCCAATGATTTCATAGGTTCTTTGAAGGGAGCAGAGGCTCCCTTCATCATGTCACCTGTCCTTTGCGTCCAAAGGACGAATTTAAGAAATCTAATCATTTTGTCGTATCACTGTCATCCATTTGCAAATGGTATAATCGCAATAGTTCGTTATCTGAATCTGGTCCATGCCACTCATAATGACACTCGTTGCAGATCACTTTAAAAAAACCTGAAAGGGCACTCCTCTTTATACTGAAATTATTACTTGATCCACAATGTGGACACCGACGTGGATCCATACTTCGTAAGTGCTTCAGCTGTTGAACCGAAGGAAAACGAAATTGATAGTCGCATTCTCCATTAGTGCATTTATATTTTTGGAGAAGATATCCCTGATTTATCTCTGGTCCGTTTCTATCAAGTTTATTATTTCCACATCTTGGACAACGGATCAAAATGAATTTGTCCAGATAGTTGATTACCATGTCAAATCCATAAGTTTCGACTAAATCACCTAATGAATCTTTTAGAGGAGTTACATTTTTAGATCGTTTACCCTTGATTCTTTGTATGACCTCTTGAGCGGTTTCAAACGTTTCTTCGTCGATAGCTATCAGCGAAAGGTTAGGATCTGAGGTGCTTCCGTTTTTGCCATATCGATTCCCATTAAACGAAATGAAACCAATGTACATGGT
>CAZQMI010000043.1:11701-18954 GCA_964594475.1 uncultured Thermoplasmatales archaeon | reverse complement strand
TGCAGCAGAAAAAGAAAAGTTGAAAAAAATCACAGAGATCAATGTTTCTTTAGGCGAACTGCAGCAAATTAATAATGAAATTTTTAGGTTTGCTCTTGATGAGCTGGTTGAAACATATAATGATAAATTTCAGGATGTTAACATTACTATTGAAACCGAAAAATCGACTCTAAAATGTAAACAATGCGATCATACCTGGAAATTCCGGGAGATGAAAGAGAAATTAGATGATGATGAAGCTGAAGCCATTCATTTCATACCTGAAGTTGCCTTTGTGCATACTCGATGTCCTAACTGTGGAAGCCCTGATTTTCAGATTCTTACCGGTAGAGGAGTAAGCATTTCATCTCTGAAGGGGGTAAAATAGGAAATGGAGCCTCGTCCGAGCGTGATTCAAAGCCGGTTAAAGGATGTTAAGCGGGTGTTAGCCGTTGCCAGTGGGAAGGGCGGTGTTGGAAAAAGCATGGTCGCATCCACTCTTGCTTTAAGTCTTTCAAAACAGGGTAAAAAAGTCGGTCTTCTTGATCTTGATCTCTATGGACCATCTTCTCACGTTATTTTAGGGTTTACTCCGGAGGGCTTCCCTGATGAAGACCAGGGTATTATTCCTCAAGAGATTGAAGGAATTAAGTTTATGAGTTTAGTGTATTTTTCTGAGGATAAACCAGGTGCGTTTCGCGGGGGTGATGTTACAAATATCATTCTTGAGTTACTGGCGATTACTCGCTGGGATACTCTTGATTATCTGATTATTGATCTGCCGCCGGGTATTGGTGATGAGACCCTTGATGTGATCAGTTATATTCCTCAAACGGAGTTTCTGGTGGTCACAACACCTTCGAAAGTTGCGTTTAAAGCGGTGGAAAAACTGTTGAAAATACTCATTGAAGGAAATCATAAGTTGCTTGGTGTGGTAGAAAACATGGTTCGATTTGATAATGATTTCATTTCAAATAAATTAAACGATTTAAACGTGGATCATTTGGCAACTTTAAGGTTTGATGAACGAGTTGAAGATGCTATTGGTGATTTATCAATGTTACTGTCAACTGATTTTGCTGCGGATGTCTCTCGTTTTTCAAAAACAATGTAGGATTTTATACTATATCACCAAGCATCTTTGGGATTTGTTTTTTCAGGGTTGGAATGATTTCATTTGAAAGACGGGGTTGTTGATCAAAGGATTTGATTGGTTTTAACAGTGGAGTAAGTTTTTTTGTTGAGGTTTCCCAGGCTGAAGCAGGTGTGGAAAGCTCTACTGCTTTTACGTATTTTTCTGGGTCATATTTTTCGATTTTCCAGGGTTTGATGCCAAGTACGGCATCGAAATTATCAAGATTTTTCCAGGGTAGGAGTGCGTTATCTGCGTAACTTTCGATGACGACAACATCACAGGTTGGTTTGATGGTCTGATAACAGGTTTCAATGGCCTTGTTATAATATGTTTTGATTACTTCGTTCATGGCAGAAATCGTGTCTACTTGATGTATTCTGTATTCTTTTTCATTTAGTTTTTTCATGTAGTGATCTGGAAGTTGATTGATAAGCTGTTTATTGATGAGTAGATGATGTTTCAATATTTTTTTTTCAGCGATACTGAATCGATCCATGATGAATGGAGGGATATTAAGGAGCGGATCAATTGTTGCGGGTTCGTTCCAGAGTCGATGAATGGGATTGACCAGTTCAATGGGATGATCAAGTGATGAAAAATTTTGTAATTTGGTGATATCTTTTCCGTATAATCGTCCTTCTGAAAGACTATGATGGGCCATGAAAAAATGATACCAATAATTGTATCCAGAGAATGGCTTGAATCCACAGGTTTTTAGGTTTTGATCTGAAAAATAGTTGAGAAGTGCTGTTGCAAGGCTTGTTTTTCCGGCATGTTCTCCGGATAATCCGATGACAAGGATGTGTTTAACCATATCAGCGGTGATGAATAAATTTTTACTAAAAAGATGTTTGGATGAAAATAAAAAAAGGAAAAAGTGGTGTTTTACTGCTCAAATGATTGAGCGATATCGGTGTATTTCTTTAGTTTTTCCTTAGTCATCGGTTTGACTTTTTCCATGGCCAGATCAATGTGTTTTTGCTCGACCTTGAGGTTTTTTAATTCTGTCTTTTGCACTGGTTTGCCTCTAGCGATGTATGCTCTGATACTTGCCATCACTGCTTCATTGCAAATGGCTGCGATATCTGCACCGGTGTAACCTTCGGTTTGTTCAGCCAGTTTTTCCAAATCGATGCCATCTGCGAGTGGTTTTCGTTTGGTATGTATGCGAAAGATTTCTTTTCTTGCTTCTTTATCTGGTATGGGTATGGAAACCAGTTTGTCAAATCGACCTGGTCGTAGCAATGCTGTGTCAATGATATCCGGTCGGTTGGTAGCAGCAATAACGGTAACGTCTTTGAGCAGTTCCAGTCCATCAAGTTCAGTCAGCAGTTGACTGATCATCCGTTCGGTGACCTGACTTGACCCACAGCTTTCATTTCGTGTTGGTGCGATGGCATCCAGTTCATCAAAGAAGATGATGCAGGGTGCTGCTTGCCGGGCTTTTCTGAATGTTTCCCGTATGGCTTTTTCGCTTTCTCCCACCCATTTGTTCATAAACTCCGGTCCCTTCACACTGATAAAGTTAGCCTCACTTTCTGAAGCAACGGCTTTTGCAAGGAGCGTTTTCCCTGTTCCAGGTGGACCATGGAGAAGGATTCCTTTGGGTGGATTAGCATCCATGTGGTTGAACAGATCGTAGTATCTCATCGGCCATTCAACTGCTTCTTGTAGATCCTGTTTTACATCTTTGAGACCACCGATGTCTTCCCAGTTGATATTAGGTGATTCTATGACCACTTCTCTCATCGCTGATGGGGTGAGTGATTTGAATGCTTCATAGAAGTCACCACCATTCACTTCAAGCTGATTGAGCATATCTGCTGGAATGCTTTCTTCATTGAGATCAATGTCTGGAAGTATTTTTCGTAGTGTTCTCATGGCTGCTTCTTTGCTGAGTGCTTCCAGGTCTGCTCCAGAATAGCCATGGGTCATTTCAGCTAGTTTCTCTAATTCAACATTTTCAGCTAGTGGCATGCCTCTGGTGTGGATCTCCAGGATTTCTCGTCGGCCTTTTTTATCTGGTATGCCGATTTCTATTTCCCGATCAAATCGACCTGGTCGTCGTAAGGCGGGATCAAGAGCATTGACTCGGTTTGTTGCACCAATCACGATGACTTTTCCTCGTTCTTGGAGTCCATCCATGATGGCCAGCAGTTGTGCGACAACTCGTCTTTCGACATCGCCGTGTGTTTCTTCTCTTTTGCTTGCGATGGAATCGATTTCATCGATAAAGATGATGGATGGAGCATGTTCGATTGCTTCTTTGAAGATTTTCCGCAGGTTTTCCTCGCTTTCCCCGTAGTATTTACTCATGATTTCGGGTCCGGAGAGTGTGAAGAAGTTGGCATTTGATTCACTAGCAACTGCTTTTGCGATCAGTGTTTTTCCCGTTCCAGGTGGTCCATGCATCAATACTCCCTTTGGTGGGTCGATGCCGATTTTATCAAAGAGTTCTGGATGTTTGAGGGGAAGTTCGATCATTTCTCGTACTTGTTTGATTTCATCTTTGAGTCCACCGATGTCTTCGTAGGTGATATGTGGTCGTTTGTGTTCTTCTGCTTTGGTTGGTTTTTCGCTGAGTTGTACTGTAGTTGTTTGTTGGATGAGGGCGATATCGGTGGTGGAGCTGATTTTGGTGACCACGAGATCCACTTTTCTTCCCATGATGTTGAGTTCGATGAGATCTCCTCGGTTGATCACTCTACCTTCTAGGATTTGTGAGAGGTATTGTTCTCCGCCCACGATTTGAATGGGTTCAGTTGGAGCAAGGCTGATCTTACTTGCTGGTTTTGCCGTTGTTTTCTGAATGGTTATTTTATCATCGATGCCTACTCCAGCGTTTTTTCTAATGGTTCCATCGATTCTGAGGGTCCCGGTACCAGCATCCTCAGGATATCCTGGCCATAGGATACAGGCTGTTTTCTTGGGCCCATTGATTAGAATGACATCTCCGGCGGTAAAGCCTAGAGCTGATGCGAGTTGATTATCTAGGCGAGCGATTCCTCTACCAGTATCTCGGGGTTTTGCTTCTTTGATTTTCACGTATTGTTGATTATTTTTTGTCATAACCTTTCCTCCCTTAAATGTATAAAGGAAAAAGAGAGAGCGGTGTTGTTTAGTCGATGTTTATTTTGGATCCTTTTTGCTTGTTCTTGGTCTTTTGTTTCTTCAGTGTGATGCTTAGGACACCGTTGTTGAAGGTTGCTTCAGTTTTATTCTTGTGTACTGCTGATGGCAGTTTGACTTCTTTTTCTTGTTTCTTTCCGTCTTTTGTTGTTTCGATGATGAGTTGATCATTGGTTGCGGTGAGGCTGATGTCTTCTTTGTTGAAACCGGGTAGTTCTGCGGTGACATAGATTTCTTTTTCACCTTCTTGAACGTCGATGAGCCGTTCTTGTTCTTCAGCGGTGGGTGTCTGTGATTCAGAGAGTTCGTGTGGTCTGTTTTTGGGTGTGTTTCCGAATTCTTGGAAATGAGTTTTTCCATCCGGTCCTCTGACGAATCGGTATCCATAGACGCGGACGTTGGGATTGTTTTCTTGACCGAATTCTTCTTTCATTGTTTGGTGTTGATTCATGTACTGTTGCATGCGTCTGAACTGTTCTTCGATTTCTTCGAAGAAATTACCGAAACCTGTACGCCGTCTGGGAAAGATCCCCTCGAAAAAGTCGTCGTTATCCTCGTTGAATCTGTCTTTTTTGAATGGGTCTTTTTTGTCTTTCATTTTATTTCACCTTTCTTTTGTTAGTTATATTTTATTTTTGTCAACTTTAAGTTGACGCTATATAGTGTGTCGGTTATAGTATAAATAGTTTTTGCTTTTGTTTATTTAAAGCAAACAAAATAAATGAAAAATCGAAAAATTTATATTAGAGCTGCTACCATAATAACTAATATGGCATATAAAATCAAATTAAAACGAATTGAAGCTCCACCTCCCGGAGATGTCAAAAGCGATATTGATTTTATCTGCCGATCCTTTGGATATTTTACTCAGCGAGATAAAAATAGTACAGCAGGAAGAATCTTCAGGTTACTGGTAAAGGAGACAGCTGGAGAAACAGATGGGTTAACCAGTGATCAAATCGCTGAAAAACTGGATGTGTCTCGTGGTACTATTGTCTATCATTTGAATAGTTTTATTGCCGCAGGTCTTGTAGTTCGAGAACGAAACACCTATCGACTTCGTTCCCAGAGTCTGCAAAAAAGCATTGAGGAAATTAGACAGGACACTCAGCGGATCTTCAATGAAATGCTCAAAATCGCTCAGGCCATTGATGATGAACTGGGTAATTTCTACCGATGATTTTCTCTATACAATTTCTATAGTTATTTTTGGATATATAGATTATAGCGGTCAACTTTATAGATGGATAAGAAAATATCAAAAATCAACGGGCCATATACGAGAGAGAGACGCAATAACGCTTCCTGCTTTTTCCTTCTTAGCTAAAATAACTCTCTCTTCTCTTCCTTAAATCAGTGAACTTGCATTTCTACTTATTATAAACCCTTAAAAAAAAGAAAGAATGGGTGGTTAGAAGAGTTTCCACGCCGATATCATTTTAAATTGATTATTTCCAGCACCATCCTCAGCTACTACTAATAAGGTATGTTTACCGATTGATCCATCTGACCATATCCATCTAAACGGTTCAGTCGTTTGTGTATTTTGTAATTCATTATCGATGTAGAATTGAACCTGTTTGATGCTGGTTTCGGTATCAAATGCAGAGACCTCTACCTCAATTGAACCAATGATGACTGTGGTAAAAAACCAGGAGATATACTCATTTTGTATGTATAGCGCTTGATTCACTGGTTTTTTGATCTCAAGTGTTGGTGGTGTGATATCCTCCTTAACTGTGACATTAGCAGTATCCATGCTAATTAAGCCTAGATAATCAGTTACCATAAAACTTACCAGATATGATCCTGGTGTTGTGTAGATATGAGATGGATTTCGATTGTTACTGAGTTGCCCATCGTCGAAATACCAACGATAGGTATATGGCGGCGTTCCACCGGTAACCGTACCTGTAAACTGTATGGGGAGACCAGCATAGCCTTGATAGGGTCCACCGGCATCTGAAATGAGATTATTTGCCACCTCAGCAGTAACTACTGCGGTATCGGTACAATATCGGATTGCCCCACAACATTCATTTGCCGTTATTGAGATAAAATTAACAAGAACTCCATCCGCAGTGACTTCTGCATCAAATTCAATGATGGTCTGTTCTCCATTACTTAATCGATCCGTGAGGTTCCAGTAGAGATTGTTTCCAGCAATCACTGGTTCTTCAGGCACTGCGTTGTTTGCATATGTTAGTCCATCTGGTAGTGTGTCTTTGACGTGTATGTTGTAGAGGGTGTAGTTACCATAGTAGGTGATAGTAATGCGGAATCGGATGATGTCTCCGATGTTTGCATCTGTTTCCTCTACCCATTCTTCGGTTTCTGTATCCCATACCTGTTTTTCACAGATTTTACAACTTTCTTCAACGAGAACTGATGCAGTATCACAACAGTTCCATGTCTCACCACTGCATTCATTTGCAGTAACACTGACAAAATTGGTTTGAAGGCCATCTGCGGTAACCTGAGCGTCGAATTCAATGGTGAAACTTTCTCCGTCATGTAACGTTTCTGTAAGATTCCAGTAGAGATTGTTTCCAGCAATCACTGGTTCTTCAGGCACTGCATTGTTTGCATATGTTAGTCCATCTGGTAGTGTGTCTTTGACGTGGATGGTGTAGAGGGTGTAGTTTCCATAGTAGGTGATGGTAATGCGGAATCGGATGGTATCACCAACAAAAGCAGTGGTTTCTTTTACCCATTGTCCGCTGTCAGTATCCCATACTTGTTTCTCACAAATCTTTGGCACATCATCAACTGAGACTCTTGCCGAATCAGAGCAGTAGTGAATGTCACCACTGCATTCATTTGCAGTAACCGTGACAAAATTGGTTTTAAGACCATTTGTGACCACGATGGAATCAAATTCAATAGTAAGGTTTTCACCATCCTGTAAGACCTCTGTAAGATTCCAGTAGAGATTGTTTCCAGCAATCACTGGTTCTTCAGGCACTGCATTGTTTGCATATGTTAGTCCATCTGGTAGTGTGTCTTTGAC
>CAZQMI010000043.1:6565-11601 GCA_964594475.1 uncultured Thermoplasmatales archaeon | reverse complement strand
GTTTCCTCTACCCATTCTTCGGTTTCTGTATCCCATACCTGTTTTTCACAGATTTGTAATGCTGGTTCAATGATAATATATGCAGTATCTTCACATTGTACTTCACCAATTCCACATTCAACAGCGGAAACCGTTGCGGTATTGGTAATCATTATTGAAATTGCTGCTGAGGTTGTGTTAACAAAGGCATCAAATTCGATGGAAAGAGATTCATTTGGTAACAATGTAGTGGTAAGATTCCAGTAAATCTTTCTCCCCGACATAGCTGTTTCTGGAATGGTTGCATTTCCTGCGTATTCCAGTTGTTTCGGTAAGATATCAACAATGGAGATTTCAAATAGCGAAGAATTTCCGATGTAGAGAACGGTGATGTTGAATCTAATTCGCTGATCTGGAGTGATCGTGATTTGATCGACCCATGTCTGTGTATCATTGTCCCAAACTGATTTCATACAATGTAGGTTGTCTCTGATTTCGTTTTCACTGTTTGTTCTTATTTCTTTTTCTGGCATCGGTTGCAATCCTTGCCCTTGACCGTAATGTATATTTGTTGTTGCAACGGACAAGGTTGGTAGCAGAAGCAGGAATGCAACGAAAATCACTGCTAAAACACTATTTTTTCTGTCCATACTTTATTCACCTCTTCATTATCTACCCAAGATAACCCCAACATAAAATAGGCGATTTATGTATATAATTTTTTTTATACAAGATTTGTTACATTTTTCTTGTCTTTTTATAGGGAGAAGAATGGTTTGATTTATCCAAGATATCTGTGTTTACACGATGAAAAGAATTCATTTTTCTGATGATAGAAAAAAACGATTTTATCATTTTTTTATGATGATTGTCCTCTAAAAAGAAGAAATTGAAAAATCCAATACTATTTTTCCAATATCATATATATTCTATAGAGATTAATCTTATAAATAAATAGATTGTTGATTTTTTTGAATATGATGATCATTTCCTTACCAACAGGGGGAGACTTCTCCATTTTTTTTTAAGCATCCCATCCTCTCTATCCTCCCCCTTCCCCTCCCTTCCAACTTTTAAATTAATATTTTCTCTTAGAAATGACAGCCGGTAACACCATGCTTTTTGAAGTAGTGTTGATGGTATTCTTCAGCGGGGGTAAAGGTGGATGCAGATTTAATTTCAGTCATGATTGGATTGTGGAATCGGCCTGATTCTTTCAACGCATTTTTGTATTGCTCTGCTTGCAGTTTTTGCTCTGGTGTATAAAAGAAAATAACTGATCGATACTGTGAACCAATATCCGGTCCTTGCCTGTTTTTTTGGGTGGGATCATGGATATTCCAAAATGTTTTTAAGAGATCGTCATAGGTTATGTTGTTTTCATCAAATTCGATATGGACGACTTCTGCATGACCCGTTTTATCACTACATACTTCTTCATAGGTTGGATTGCTTGTATGCCCTCCCATATAACCAGCGGTTGTTTTTTTCACACCTTCTAACTGATCGAATTCATGTTGTACTCCCCAAAAACATCCTGCACCAAACGTTGCCTGTTGCATAGGTAATGTTTAAGAAGATTTTTTTTATAATGTTTTCTTTCTCAAAGAAACGTTGAGAACATGATGATGAAATAGCTGAGGAATACAAAGATGTAGAGAAGCAGCCATTTTCTTTTGTTCCATCGTTTGACGTCATATCCATCAAGCGGTTTGATCGGTGTCATATCGATAAACAGGCTCATGATGGTAAACACATAAAACATTTGCAGGGGAATCATGGGAATAAAAATATTTAATAGAAATGAACAAATGGTGATTAGAAACAGGATCTTAAAAATGGTATGATACATATGTGCATATCGTTTTTCTTTTTCTTCGTTTTCCAAATAGGTATATGATGCAAGTGAAAACGTGTTGCCAAGAACGGTGCTTCCAATGGTAAGAATTGAACCCAGTGGCCAGAATACATGTTCAGTATGAAGCTGGTATTTTTTTGAGTAATAAATTCGAAGTGACTCTCTTATTAGATAAAACAAACCGATGACTACGAGATTGATTAGAAATAGAGACCAGATGGTTGTAAGATCACTTGACCATGTCCAACTGAGCGCGAGCGCAAAAATAACCGTTGCTATCAGGATTGATAAGAATTCTTTGATGATTCGTTTAGATCGCGTCTGTTGCTTTTTTTTCCTTCGATGTTTTTCCTTTTTTCGGCTGCCGAGTTTCTCACTGGTAAAATCAAAAAAGAACTCACTTATTGTTTGCCCAAAGATATTTACCAGTTGCAACAGTGAAATACTGGTGATGGTGGCAACAATTGGAATTATTCGTTTATCCATGATGGGGGAAAGAAACGATCGTTCTGGTGCCTTGTTTTGAAGCAATGTTTCTTCAAGGATTGAGGAAAATACGAGTACTTCTGTTCCGGTAGTGGTCATGGTTGCAATTGATATGTGAAATGAAGTGAACGCATAAACAGCTGAATAATCGAGATTATCATCTTTTTCAAGCGATGCGATGAGGTTATTGCTCTGATCTCCACCTAAAAAAATGAGTTTTTCATAATCAAGAGAGGTGGCAGATATATCATCGATGCCGGTATCCATCATGGCTTGTATTTGATTTATTTTTGAAAGCTGTAATCGGGCGATTGCCATGAGCAGCTCTTCCTGGACTGAAAGATTGCTTCCCTTAATGATTAAAATATCCTTGGCGTTTATACCTTCTAGTTGATCTCTAATGACTTGTTGCATCCCTTCATAATCAGTCTGTATGGGTGTTGGTTGTGATGCTGTTATCTGGATACTTTGACAAACGAGTAATAAGCAAAGAAAAAATAGTGAAACTGCAATATTGGTCTTTGTTTTCATTTTTTTCCTCCTCCAGTTAGTAAAATGGGTGATGAGTAGTTTTTTTTATTGTTTTTTTCTTATTCGTTGCTGAATTTTTTCACTGGTTAATTCTCGCAGAATATCAGATGCTATCCATTGAGCGGTTTTATTTTTTTCCTCTTTCATTTTTTCAGCGATTTGAATCACTTTTTTGTTTAAGGATATATTTCGTTTTCCAATGCTTCTTAATGCCCAGCTCACTGCTTTTTTCACATACGTTCGATTATCTGTACATTCTTTGATCGTCAGAGGAAAAAATCGTTTAAAAGTTGAATCCGCTGCTGTTTTGTCATGGACGGCGAGTACGGCGATGAGCACAAATCCCGCTCGTTTAACGAATTCCTCTTGTCGGTCTGTCCACTCATTGATTTTTTTATAAACAAAACCTGTTTTATCAAAGAGATTCATACAGCATTGATCACAGAGATCCCAGGAATTAAAATCAGCTGCCCATTGTTCCATTTGATCTTCTGTGACCTGAGTTGGATCATCGATTATGGTGGAAATTAATCGTGCCTCATGGATATCCGTGTTCCATAATGATAATGCCAGGGCATGTTTTGTCCCGATGCGTTTGGCATATGGGCGAAGAATGGAGAGAGGAATACCAAGTGCTTGTGTTGTGTTTATGCCATACCTGTTCATGTTTTCCAATCGGGTTTCATCGGCGAAACGGACGAGAGAAGTGATGACTTGTTCGATATCCATGGGTAACTGGGATGAATAATCGAAAGCATATTTACCTTTTTCAGATTGAAAAGAGTTTCTTGGCCTGATCTGATTGATTCCAGATGAGCGTTTATCCTTGATGGTGCTTGTTTTTTCTCATTCTTTATGGGAAAGACCTTGTAGTCGTGAAAGGGCTTCATCTAGTAATTGTTGCACTTCTTCTTCATGGGTTTCAGAGAGTTGTAACACCAGTTTTCTAATTTGCAACATGCGGTTGATGATCGCTGCTTTTTCTTCATTGATGATTTCTGAAAGCATGTTTCTGAATTGGGTGATTTTTTCTTCCATTTCTTTGGCGTGGTTTTTGATATTTGTTAGATGCAAGATTCCTTTTTCTGTTGTTTCATAAATGGTTTTGGATCGTTGTTCAACTCTTTTTATGGAAATGAGCTTGTCTTCTTCGAGCTTGTTTAATAATGGGTAAAGTGTTCCTTTGCTCGGGGTCCATGTTCCCTCTGTTTTCTTGGTGATTTCTTTGAGAAGGTCGTAACCTGATTTTGGTTTTTTTTGTAAACTGTGAAGAATATAAACGGCTAAGATTCCTTGTTGTTTTCCTGATTTTGTTTGAAAATTGAAGATGGTGGTCATGGTTATCTATACTGATTTTGTTTGTATAAATATATTTCGACATAGAACAGTTCGATATCGAAATATTTATATATTGAGCATAAATAATATATACCATACTATTAAAAAATAGATTTGGTTACAAACACAGATCTACAGGGGACAACACGGTAATGCTTGATAAAATCGGAAAACAGGTGACAAAACATCCCTATATCATCATTCTGTTCACTGTTCTTATCACCATCGCCTTTGCAATCAATATTCCTCAACTAAATATGAACACTTCAACTGAGGATTTCATGCCGGATTCAGAGATTGCAAATGCAAGCAATCGGGTGACGGATTATTTTGGTAAAAATCAGGATGTGGTCATGATTCTGACTGAATATGATGGATCAGATAGCATTCTTTCTCCATCTGCCATTCGGAAACTTTACAGCACATCTCAACAACTCGCTGAAACGGAAGATATTGAAAGTGTCATGAGTTTCACCCATTTTGTGGATATGATCTGTGGAATGGAATATAACACGTCCATTGAAAATGCCACAGATATACAAATCAAGACTGTTGTTAAGGATATACTCAATGACCCCAATCTCAATGCTATTCGATTGTTTGATTCTGATGATGCAAATGAAGCGGTTGATTACAAACGCTTTCCCCGCTTGTCCAGAGGAAAATCATTTGAAAGTGCTGATATCAAAAATGCATTCATTCAACATCATAATGATTCTATCATGTTCACCATTGAGGTTTATGATTTGAAAGACCTCGATGGGAAGTTGAATCAACTGTTTTTCCCGCTGAACGTTATGGAATGGTCCATTTCTTTTTCTAATCAAATTGGGCCAGAACCACT
>CAZQMI010000043.1:0-6555 GCA_964594475.1 uncultured Thermoplasmatales archaeon | reverse complement strand
CGAATTGCTGCTCATTTGGAGCCAAAACATGAACTCTGGACGGTTGGTCAGGGAATCCTTCCGAACATGAGGAATCTAATGAATCAGTTGAAACAAAGAGAGTTGTTCAACACCTTCAACACTTCTGTCGTCCTCTGGTTGGATATGCCGGGCTCTTCAGCTTCTTTTCCTATTCCCCTTTCTTCGGCAACAGTAGACTTTGATCAGCAACGCAATCAGATACGATGGACGGTTAATAGATCAGAACTCGGGACGTTTGGTGTTGCACCTGAAAATGATGGATATGGTTTACCTGCTCGATTAGCAGAGTTTTCTGCTTCATTTCGATATTATCAGTTACCAATCGTACGTTTACCCTGGCTACGCATGGATGTTGAGATGGAAACCGTTCAACGTTTGACGGATTTCATGCAACATCGGCCGTTTCTGTCGAAGATAACCGCAGGTCTGATGAATGATTTTCCATCGTTTTCAGCTGATCAATTTGATGAGATGCAAGGTCGGTTATCACAAGATGATAATACCTTCAATGAGATTTCATTAACGGCACTTGAATCCTGGTGGATTACTGCAGACATTGCTCCTGATAGTGGTACCAGTGATCAAACACTCTACATCAAACCAGCGTTTATCGATGAGTTGAAGACCTCAACATTAACCTTTCTTCCAAAACAGTTTGATCCTGATGATGGAACAAAACAAACACTCATGCTTGCCTTTATCAATGGAAGCATCCCGGAACGTATGCGAAAGGAGATAGTACAAGCGTTCAATCAGGACATCGATGCTATTGAACAAAATTCTGATTTTTCCATGAGAACCGCTGGAAATACCCAGTTATCCATTGAAATCGATGATGTTGCGATGTCATCAAACATGATCATCATGCCCTCTATTTTTATCGCCATTCTTGCCCTATTGTTCATTACTTTTCGAAAGATCAGTTATATGTTTCTTCCTTTGATCGGGCTTTCTCTTTCTATTTTGTGGATTTTTGGAAGTATGGTACTTCTTGGCATTAATTTTAATATGATGTATGTAGCACTCGTTCCATTGATGCTGGGGCTGGGTGTTGATTATTCTGTGCATATGTTTCATAATTATCGGGCAGAACTAGCTGATGGAAAATCTGTTGCTACATCCATTATTGCATCCATTCAGGAGATTGGAACTGCCTTGTTTCTTGCAACCATTACCACCGTGATTGCTTTTCTTTCGTTTTTAACTGCAACCATTCAACCGATCAAGGATTTAGGACTTCTATCAGCGATGGGCATTATTTTTACGTTTCTAATAACACTTACCTTTCTTTCCGCGATTCGTTATATCATTGATGCCAAATGGAAACCGAAAAAACCGTCATCTTCTCGGTTCTCACTTGAACCGTATTTGAAAAAACTTTCAGCACTGCTTATTTTTCATACCAAAACGGTAATCTTCATTGCAGTAGTATTGTCTGTAGTGATGGGACTTGCTGCGTTGCAGGTTAATACGTCGTTTGATATGGAGAGTATGCTTCCTGAGGATAATCCCACCATAGAAGTCTTTGATGAGATTGGAACCCATTTTCCTTCCTCAGGTATGGACCAGGAATATATACTCATTGAAGGGGATATCGCAGGTATCGAAACGATCAAGGATATGAGAAAAACAGTATACAATATTCACGGTAATGATTACGTGGCAGTCAGACCAACGGGTGAACCTAAGGTAGAATCAATTATTTCAATTATCGATGATGCTGTTGAGCAAAATGAAAGCTTATCGAAAACCTTTCAGCTAAATGATGAAAATATTCCAAGTAATAATGATCTGGTGCATGAATTTTTGTGGTATCTTTTTGAACATGATCAATACGGTCAAGAGATGCAAAACGTATTGCATGCAGCGGATTCGGTGTTTGATGCCAGTGTCATTCGGGTGTATACCAATGGGGAAAGAAATTCAAATGGTTCTGTGAACGATCAGAGTAAAGGTCAACGCTTGTATCATCAATTGACTGATGATATCAGTGGTCTAAACGGGCTGACGGTTACTGTTACTGGTATGGAGACCCTGATGTATGTCACAGCTCAGTCATTGACGGAAAGCCAGATCAATTCAACTATGATCTGTATCGTGCTTGCTGCACTTGTGCTTCTTGTTGTATTTCGCAATCCTGTGCTTAGTCTATTGACCTTGGTACCGGTGTTATTATCCATCAGTTGGATTCTTGGTACGATGTATTTCATCGGTCTTGATCTGAATATCATGACGGTTATGATTACCTCTATTACTATTGGACTTGGGGTAACCTATGCCATACATGCAGTGCAGCGGTTCCGTTTAATTGCTGATGAAACTGGTGATATTGAAAAAGCGGTTGCATCAACGGTGAGTCACACTGGTGGAGCCTTGATTGCATCGGCTGCAACCACGGTTGCGGGATTTGGTATTTTAATCCTTGCACCGATTACGCCTCAGCAGCAGTTCGGATTTATTGCTTCCATCACCATTGTGTATTCGTTATTGACTACCATTCTTATTTTGCCACCCCTTCTGAAAGTGTGGGCAACTTGGCGGAAGAAACGTAAGGGATTTATTATCACTGAACCGAAAGCTTGATATGCAGGTTCGCTGCTGGAAGCAAAAGACATAAAACCTTTGATGCAATTGAGTGTGTGGCAGGGATTAACTGTGGACGAAAAAGACAAGGAAGTATTTCTCAAGGATTTCAAGGATGCAGATCTGGAAAAGAAACTTGACATGTGGTTTTTTGCCCTTGATCAAGAGGCGATTTGGGAGGAGATGCTTGATGAGATGTCCAAGATCGCTCGCATTAAACAGTTAAGAGCCATGCAAAAGAAATCATAAAAAAATGGATTCACTGTGGTGCATATAATGAATGATGATGATAAGAAACAGTTCATGGATGAATTCAAGGATGCGGAAGGATCAAAGAAACTTGACATGTGGGATTATGCACTTGGTCAACAGGTGCTTTGGGAAAAAATTATTGCAGAAATGCAGGATATCGCCCATGAGCTTGGTGTTGATAAGAAACTTGAGAAGATGATGGATGAGGAAATGAAAAAGGCTGAAGCACAATGATGATTTTGCCTATTTTACTTCAAAGAGCATGTTGAATTCGTTTCTATGAATGAAATGTAGTTTTTTGTTTTTATTTTGTACAAAGAGATTCGATCTCTGGATTCTTTAAATCAGGTACAGTGAATTTATTAGACATGCTTGCTATTTACTGTTGGGTTTTGATGAAACGATGATCGATACAACGAATAAAAAGACGGATGAGGTTCTTAAGATTGCAAAAGAATATGCGATTGCTAATAAAATCTCAGAGGTTGTGGTGGCGACTACGAGAGGCGATACGGGAATTCTTGCAGCAGATATATTTCCAGAGGATATCGCTATTGTTGCGGTGACTCATTCCACTGGTTTTAAAAAGCCTGGAAGACAGGAACTTAACGAGCAAAAGAAAGAAAAGATGATGCAAGAAAACCTTAGGGTTTTCACGGGTCCGATGATCTTTCATTCCTGGAATGATTATTATCGAAAAAAACAGGGAACGGTGACCACTACATCCATGATTGCTGATACTCTGCGTTTGTTTGGTCAGGGAACGAAGGTGGCCGTTGAAATTGTTGCCATGGCTGCTGATGCGGGATTGATTTCCAATACGTCAGTACTTGCCATTGCTGGAACTGGTTATGGTGCAGATACGGCATTATTGATCAAACCGGCGAATAGCCGTCGGTTGATGGAAATGCGCATTCTCGATGTGATTGCAAAACCTATGGATTGGTAATATCGCGTTTCTTTATGCTGTTAATAGTTGTTCGTAGTATTTAGCGGTCTTTGTTTCAATGATTTCTCGAATGATCTTTTCTGTTACCTTTCCAACCCCTTTGATTTGTTGCAGATCAGAAATGATACTTGATAGATTTTCTTTTTGTTTTGAGATCTGATATGCTGCATATCCATAAGGCGATCGTCGTCCCTTCAGTCTGAGTAAATAATCGATTTGTTCAAGAATGATGGTGACGCGATCGTTTTCGGTGACATAATCATTGAATAGTGTTGCTGGAATACATTTCGGAATAGGGTACTGTTTCATGATTGCTTGATAGCTTTGATTGATGGATTGATAATAGGCTGTACTTGCATTCCCCCAGGGTTTATCGGGAAAGATCTGTTCATATTGGCTGATGAGATCGGGGTAGTGTTTACTGAGAAGATCATAAAAATATGTTTTTTGTCTCCCTTTTTTAAGCGTCATTCCTCCAAAGAGGAGATAATCAATTCCTGCGTTTGATGCATCATGGATGGTCTGTCTTAAAGCTTCTGCAGTGTCAGTGACAAAGGGAATAACTGGAAGTAGATAGATCCCGCAGGTAAATCCTTCTTTTTTTAGGGTTTTAATGGTGTCAAGTCTTTTTGTTGGAGGGGGAACACCTGGTTCGAATATACTGCTGATTTCATCATTGGTTGATGAGAAACTAAAACTGATGAGAGCTTTACTGTGGTCCTCGATGCTTTTGAGGATATCGATGTCTCGTTCGACTAGTGTTGATTTGGTAAGAATATGAACTGGAATGTTGATAGAGGATAGAAAGTGTAACGTTTTCCTGGTAAGTTGATATTGTTCTTCAACGGGTTGATAACTATCACCGACACCACCACCGACCATGATGAACCCATGGTTGTAGATTTTTTGCCGCCGTCGCAGATTCAGTTCCTTATTTAATAGATCTATTGCATTTATTTTGACGGTTACCTGCGTTCCGAATTCACCATTGACTTGATATTTTTCAGCTCGACCGTCACAGTATGCACAGTCATGAGCACATCCTCGGTAGAGATTCATTCCATATTGTGAGATGAACCAGGAATCGATTTTTCGTTGCCGTCGAAGAAGTGATTTTGCCTGTATTTCAGTAACTTGCATACTGGAAATGACATAGAGGTATTAGTCTTAAAAAGATGGGGTGAGGGATCAGAGAAAATGAAAAGGTGTGGGAAGAAACAGATAAAAAAAGGTGTAGGTGATGGTAAGTCCGATAATGGTTCCCAGCGTGAGTTGCATTTTGGTATGAGCGTTCAGTTGTAATCGTGCCCAAAAGACCACAGGAAGCAGCAGAAAGAGTGGAAGAGCGATGGTTCCATAGACAAAAGACAATGCAGCAATTGGTCCAGCAACCCCTGCACTATGTGAACTGATTTTGGTAAAATAATTGCCTAGGGTTACTGTGGTGGTCACCCCAACATAGGCAGAGGATAATACAAACAGAATGGTTTCTTGCTGAAGATAAAAAATGATTGATGCAATGAGGTATCCAGTGATGGCAACGATATAGAAGGGTAGGCGTTGATGTTGATTTGATACCCAGATATCAACTCGTCCTTTCTTAAAATAGTAAAGAATGGCAATAATGGGAAAAACGCAGAGCAAAAGAAACGCCAATAGAAAAGATAGTATTCTAGTATTCCCTGGTGTTGCGAAGGGTGGAAAAAGAAAAAAACTAACGATAACGTAAAAAGCACAGACTGTTGGTGAGAGAAGATAGGATATCAGAGTAGCTACATTGTTACATTGAACCATTTTTTTGATGAAACCAGATAGAGGTTATATATTCACCGGTATTTTTCTGGTGAAAAACAAATGCCGCGTTAAGTGATGTTTAAAGCTTTGCTTCTTTATTTTTTTGGTATCTCCAAATTGTTATGCTGATGAAGATGATAAATAGGATGCAAAAAACCACAGTGAGCGAGAGCGGGAAGGATAACCCTGATGAGGATGTGGGTTCTGAAAAGGTTTCTATAGATTTATTCAGTGTCCCATCATTTTGTAAAAGGACCGGACCAGTGCGACTGAGATCGGGTGTGATGGATTGGATGTACTGGTAGCATCCATAGATGGTTGCAGAAAGAGCAGCAAAAGAGGAAGCAAAAAGCAGAAGTACTCTGTTGTTTTCTGGGTGTAGTAGTGTTGATCCCTTCCATGAGAGCTTATAATATACCCATTTATGCCCAGGTCGTTGTTTTTTCTTGATCAGTTCTGCATCAGTAAGCTTTTGCAGATGCTCATGTAGAGTTGCTTTTGAAAGCCGTGTTTCTCTGCTCAGATCCTTTAATCCCATCTTTTTTCCATCTAGTGCTTTTAGTATTAAAAGCCGTGTATCTGAGGAGAGTGCTTTGAATGATTGGAGATCAAGCATGAGTTTTGTCATGGTTTCTACAATACGATTTAGTGCAACTCTCTTTTATAAGAAGTGGGATTTTATTTGGAAAAGACCAAATAAAAAGAGAATAGAATTGTATCTGTAACCTAGTCTAACATACTTTATTTGTAATTTCTTCGAATTCACCGGTGATTTTGTTTTTTCGTACGTTATTATAGTGGAAATATTTCCCATTCATAGCTATGTAGACGCCTGATGGAAGGGCTTGAACAAAGGCAAGTGCGCTTCCTAGGTTGAATAATCCATCTGAACTGCCAAATGCATAAGGGATAAGTGCGCCGGTGAGTACGATGGTTTTATCTGTGATGTTGTTTCC
>CAZQMI010000042.1:0-19019 GCA_964594475.1 uncultured Thermoplasmatales archaeon | reverse complement strand
TGAAAGACTCCTAAGAAAGGAACTTTGCTTATCTTAAGCTAAACAAATACAAAAAGAGAAGAAAATGTTGGTATATCTATCAGCGAAATTTGTGTTGATTTTGATGATAATCATGGATACTTTCCGGCAGCTTTTGGAACTGGTATTTCTTCTTTGGGGTTGGTTGATGGTAATCATAAATATTGTATGGTGTATATGAGGAATCCTTTTTCAACGGTTGTTGCCTGTCTTTGTCGCTGATCTTGCCTCCGATGAGAATGCCAAGTGCTAAACCCATAAGACCACCAAAGAAAAGAGCAGCAATCAATAATTCGGTGTATCCTCCGAAACTGAAGTTCCATAGAGATGTTGATGTTGCAATCTCGGGGATGCCGACGTATCGTGAGGTTTGTTTCCCGCAGCTCCCCGTGAAACTCAGTACTCCTGGTATGAGGTCGCTATATTTATAATAAAATAATGCATCTTCCACATTTTCTTCGATGAGGCTTTCTGCATATTCATAATAGCTAACAGCTAGGATGGGTTCTATTCCTCGCAGTCTGCTTTCGCTGATACTTGCACTTGCACTTTCGTTTGCTCGCTGTATTTTACTTTGTATTTTCTCTGTAGTGGTAGCATCGACCAGTTCAAGCGCAAGATTCCCTTTGGATAGTGCTTCCAATGCTTCAAAGAGTGCTGCAGCTGGATATCCTTTGTTATTATCTTCTCGAGCGGTTTTAAGCATGGTTTCTGCTTCTGAAATGAGACTTGATGATGATCCGAGTTCTTGCAGGATGACATTTGAATACACAATGGATTGTTGCGCATCATCGATGTAGTCACTAGCCAGATTTTCTAGTTGCTCAGAGCTGATGGATCCGGTATCATTGAAATAGGTGGTCAGTCCCAGCCACCAACCAATACTTTCACTTCGTTGATAGGTAAAGGCAAGTTCGTAGAGAGCTGAGAAATGATCATCATCTTTGTAGTCTCTTTTTGCTGAGAGTAAATATTGGTCTGCTTCTGTTGCTCTTTTTTGAGCAGCGCCAACGCATTGCAATGAAATCATACCGTTCACTTCAGCGTTTTTAGCGGTTTCACTTTGATTTGTATGATATTGTTCAACTTGGTCAAGCAGGTTCGAAAGATACTCTTGTTGATCATCTGCATTATAATAATTGCATACATAGGTCACAAATCGTGAGTTAATCAATGACTGAAATGATTTGCTGGTACTGGTATAGTAGAGTTCTTGATCAAACCAATCTCTTGATTCAGTTAAGGTGTCCTCTGCATTGTTGAGAAAATCGGTGACTTGGTTTCGATGGTAAGTGGGGAAATAATTGGGTATGTCTGTTTCATCAAATGCCGTGCTTGCATTATGATAAGACTCATTTGCTTGAGTTAATAGTTTAGTGGCCAGTGGTTTCATTGAATCAATATATTGTTCAGTTGAAATACTTTGATTTGATGCGGTCACTTGAAATTCATACCCGGTGTAGTAATAGACGACATCTTTGATGTCGGCTACTTCGATGACTTCGATTCCATAGTTGCTCATAGCATAATCTGAAACATTTCGGGTGACTTGGTTGGATACGATTTGTTCCCCCCAAGGTGTTTGAACGGTTTCATAGATGGTTTCTGTATAGGTTCCTTGTCCTTCGGGAATGAGAAATCGGTTGGCCCCAACTGAGTTGGCTGCATCGATTTTTTTGGTGATTCCGCCGATTGGCCCGATACTGCCATCTGGGTTGATCATACCGGTCATCACCGTTTGATCATCCATTTCCCAGTTTTGCAGTAACGAAACGACTGCGGTGGTGAGTATGCCTCCTGCTGAGGGTCCACCGATGATAGGTGATTCGGTTCGTATAACAAAGAAGTAATCATATTGTGATGGGTTTATACTGCAGTTTGGATCGTTTTCAACCAATGCACTTGCTACTTTTACTGCTAATCGTGCTGATCCTTGCATATCAATTTGAGCTAGGGGGAGTGTATCGACAAAGACTCGTCCACTTCCTTGGTTTTGTATGGTAACGGTTACTGTTGAGATTACACCTATGTATCCATTTGCCGTTTGACCGACTGCGGGTGCATACACGGTTACATTTCGGTATTCAATAGAAATGCTTTCATTTCCTATTTCTCCTGGAGTGGCTGCAAGTGTGCTTTGTATGCTGAATGTTTGAAGGATTAGCAAGGTTATGGCGATGATATATATTGTTTGTTGGGATTGTTTTATCGATGTTTTTTTCATGATTTTTCTCACTTTTTCACCCCATTTTTGTATGTAGATATTGTTATTGATTATTATTATGTATTAAGTGTTGGTGTTACTTGGTTGATAGTAAATCTTTTGAAAATGTTTTGTGTTATAAACTTTTGTAACACGTTTTCTTGAGAGGAGGCAAGGGAGGAAAACGGTTTGTTAGGAGGGTTATAAAAAAGTAAGGGGGGTTTTACCGTTTTCCTCCATTGAAGATTCGAAGATGGCCTTTTGGTGAATTTTGGGGGCTGTTTAGGGGAAGTGAATTGTTTTGTTTTTTTGTTTCCTATCATCTTCCGAACCTCAGTAATGTTACATAAAGTAACGTTACCAAAATTAGTATTGTAAAGGCACTATAAATAACTTTCTGTTAAATAGGAGAAATAACTGGATTTATTTGTAAAAAATCAAATAGGTTACATAATGTAGCGTGACAAATTATAAATACTGCGATTACATTTATATATTGATTATGACAAAAAATGTCGGACCACTAGAACGAAAGATTCTTGCCATCCTCTGGACAAAAAGAGAAGCCACAGCTCGAGAGATCTGTTCATCTTTAGAAGACAACGACGAAAGACGAGCATATTCAACGGTGAGAACCATCATTAATCGACTGGTACGAAAGAATATTATTTCACAACACCGACATCCCACGAACAGACAATATATCTACACCGCACTGAAAACAAAAGACGAAGTGGAAACCTCCATTGTGAGAAAAACCCTTTCAGATTTATTGAACAGATTCGAACAGAGCACCATAAATTATTTAGCTGAGGAACTCTCTGAAAATAAACAAGATATTGAAAAACTAAAACAAAAACTAGCTGAGATGAAAGAGAATGAATGATCTCATCATGGCGATACTAATTCCAATCCTTCTTACTGGAACCGCGTATACAATGGCGGAATTATTCATAAAGATCTTTAAAATCGATCATCCAAAAAATACCTTTTTTGTGTATTTTATTGTATTTATCGTCGCTGTTTCCTTTGTTCCGCTCACTATTGCTGGTTTATCAAATTCTAACTCTGAATCAGATTTCAATGCAGATATAATGTCAACTCATACAGAGGGACCAATTCGAACTGACAATATGACAAAATCAGGAATCACTTCAAAAATTACACCTATTGTTGAACAAGAAACACTAGATTCTACTGCTGAATCAACTCCTTCACGATTTCTCCTTGAGATATCTTGGTATGATCTCATCCTAGAACCAACCAATCATGATCAGGAAAAATCAGCTGATATTCAACAAGAGAACCCAAATCAAGATAGATCCGATCAAAAAGCGGAATCGACCGATAAATCATCGTTTCTTGCTCCATTGTCACTTCTTCCACCTTTTGTTCTCATGGTGTTTATTCTCTTTTTTTTAGCAATTGTCTTTGTATGTTATCAATTGTTCTTGGGAAAAAGTCGCTATTTACAAAAAATCAATGCAGTTCCTTCAAAGAATTCATATCTGAACGCACTCATTGACCATCTTTCAGATGATCTTCAGATCAAAAAACCAAAAATCTATGTGTATAAAGGAGCCCCAAATGCATTTGTACTGGGATATCCAGCAATGTTAGTGGTATCAGATCAGTTAATAAAATTATTGACAGAAAAAGAACTAACAACCACTCTTCGCCATGAACTTGCTCATATCAAAAATCATGATATTTTATTGAAGGCTTTTGTTCAGGCTACAAGAATCCTGTGTTTTTACAATCCTTTTATACACCACATTGCCGGTAAAATCTTCAACAAAAGAGAACTCATTGCAGATAAATGTTATAACAGCGTTCATGAGGACAAGATTTCCTTTATGGAAGCTCTCATCAAAATTGCTGACCACTCTCGTTTATCACAGTATACAAAATCAAAGAAAACACCTGTTGTATCTGTTTCACTACTTCAGCTCACCTCAACTCATCCAACATTATCCGACCGATTCGTGAGTTTATTTAAGCACTGTCAGAAAAAAACGATTATCACCATAGTGGTAAGCCTCATCATCCTCATCGCTCAAGGTTCAGCGCTTGTGTTCACAAAATCATATCTTTCGCCAGATGAAGGTATTAAAGATGATTCAGAAGATCTAATCACCGTTGAAGAACAATATATCGTTGAAGATGTAACCTATACCACTGTTTTTCAAGATAATCAAAGATATCAGGGAAAAATGGTTCATAAAACCCTGTATAACATCGTTTCATTTCCTCCGTTTGAACAGAATAGTAATATCCGGGAGATTGTAAACCACATCCTGTTGAAATACTATCAGGAACAGCAAGCGATATCTGCCTTCTAATCTCTATTATATTATTTCACGTTTTTTATTTATCTTCGATTGGACAGATTATTTGTGTTAAAATAATGGCCAGAGATGATACCATTCACCATTGACGTATACATCAATTGAGATGGTGATGAAATCAATAAAACCGGTTTTATTCACATAAAAATCTGAAAGTGGCCAGACCGTCCATTCCAGATGAAAATCATCTGCACTAAGGGTTTCTCCATTGATTGAAATACCATTGGAGGGTCCTTTGACCAGCATATCTATATCACTGACTGGTTGTTGTTGAGTGTCGAGAGTGAGAAAACCGGAAATGTTTGACTCCCATGAAAAATAGATATTCTTTGCTGTTGGTTCTGCATCTAATTGTATTTCCCATTCATCAAAGATGACATCAAGATCTACATGTAATAATGGATCCTTTACAATGTTTAGGTCTCCAGCATTGGTTAAATTCCAAAATGCATCCATATCAACGGACTGTAGATCCTGTATGGAAATATTAATAGTGGGTGTTTGTAAGGTGTTCAAAAGATACATGGTGGTTCCATCTGAATCAAGGTCCACATGAAAGAATCCATTTTCCCTTGAAGGAATCCAGTGTGCAGATAAGCTTCGGGGAGTGTTTTTGATAAGAGCATATTTACAGAGGCCTATGGTTTCAGTTTCAACGAGTACACTGATGTCATACATGGTATTGCTCTGATATTCAATACTGCCTCCCTCTCTGGTGAATGGAGTGAGGGCAAGGGTAAAAGAAACCTTATCTGGCAGGGAATCAATAGTTAATGTTGTTTGTTCTGTGGTGCCCGCTACTGTTTTTGTCAATTCTGCGGTGAAGACGGTATTATATGGTGTGTCCTTTGTAAAGGTATAATTCCATTTTCCTGATTCTTTTGTTGATTGCAGGGTGATTTGAGTTTCACTTGCTGGAGTGAATCCAAATGAATAGCTTCGTTGTACCTGTCCATCATTTATTCCTGCATTAAGCGTGATCTGTTTTCCCTCTTCATTGGAATCATATGTTGGATCCATGTAAAAGGAAAAACCACTTGTTCCCTCTGATAATTGCAGAAACACTGTTGAAGATAGTTGCATTCTTTTTGGTATTTCGTTGGTAGCATCATCAAACGCCGAATAACCAACTGAGATCTGATCATTTGCAATGGATGCAGAAACTGAAAATTCCTCATCCTTGATTTCTTCACCGATTCTATCAATAGTTACGGAAAACACTAGCCCCAGACGTAGTTCTGGACTTGGTAAAAAATAGGGCAATAAGAGATATTGTACCCGTATATCCTTGCCATTTACGCCAGTATCTGCGTTATTATCAACATCAATATCGTTTGTTAATCCAAAAGTGATTTCGTTGTTTTGTTCAATATCGTTCAGTTTGGTTTTAATGGTGCTGGTGAAAAGATCTCTCAGCCCATTTCTATCAGTGTTTCGACTGAAAAAGAGTTGTTTTAATAGCATTTTTGCATCAATTGTTTGTTCTTGAAATGATGTGTTTTGTTGTTGATTTGATTTGTTTATTAAAAAAAATGATGGTTTCACTGCTCCAGAAAAGCTCATTGAGCAAATGAGAAGAAAAACGATGAGAATTACTCCTCCCACAATTCGTGTTTTTTTCATAGTTAACTTATCACCTCTTCAGATATATATCTGTTGCTTCTATATTATAAGATTTTGTATAATGATATAGTAAACTGTCGAATTTTTTATTGATATGATCAATACAACAGCACTATGACATGAAATTGCGTTCAATCATGATTGAAAACCTTTCATTTTCATCTGATTAAATGAAAAAGAAGATTCTATTTCTACGAGAATTTCCCGATATTATTAAGTAGGGGGATAGGATACCATGCATCATTTAGGATTCGGTGCGGATCCTCTTTGTAAAAAATAAGTCAATTCATCTCTCAAATGGAGGCCAAAGACAGATGGTTAAATTACATGAGTTAATATTAAGAGATGCTCATCAATCAATGCTTGCAACCCGAATGCGCACGGAAGATATGCTGCCCATCGCTGATAAACTTGATGAAGTTGGTTATTTTTCAATGGAAGTCTGGGGTGGAGCAACCTTTGACGTTCCTATTCGATATCTCAACCAAGATCCCTGGGAACGTATTCGATTGTTAAAGGAAGCAATGCCTAATACGCCAATGCAAATGTTAGAGCGAGCGATGAACATTGTTGCTTACTGGAATTTCCCAGACGATATAGTGAAAAAATTCATTTATCTAGCTAAGAAAAACGGTGTTGATTATTTCCGCATTTTTGATGCTTTAAATGACCTTCGGAACTTAAAAGTCCCTATGGAATCAGTCAAGGAAAACGGAGGGCATGTGCAGGCCTGTTTGAGTTACACTATTTCACCAGTTCACACCGTTGAATATTATATAGAGGAATTCGGAAAACTGGAGAAAATGGGGGCAGATTCCCTTTGTATCAAGGATATGGCCGGAATGATTTCACCAAAACGAGCCTATGATATCATCAAAGGAGTTAAGGATGCAGGCATCAAAGCACCCATCGATTTGCATTCACATTGCACCAGCGGTATGACCGGGATGGCCTATCAGGCAGCCGTGGAAGCTGGTGTTGATGTACTTGACACTGCGATTTCCCCGATCTCCGGTGGAACCGCTGCACCTCCAACAGAGAGTGTTGTTGCTGCATTACAGGATACCAAGTATGATACTGGCTATGACCTCGAAGCACTCATTGAGATCAGAAAATACTTCTTAAAGGTCTGGGATAAATACCGACATCTCCATCGTTTTAATGCTTTAAAGGTTGATCCTAGTGTCAACGTTCATCAGATACCTGGTGGCATGCTTTCAAATCTTATATTCCAACTGGAAGAGCAAGGTGCTCATGGGAAATATCAGCAAGTGCTTGATGAAACCGCACGGGTAAGAAAGGAACTAGGTTATCCACCACTGGTTACCCCAACCAGTCAGGTAGTTGGTGTGCAAGCGGTGATGAACGTGCTTCACGGAAGATACAAGGTAATTCCAAAGGAAACTAAGGATTACTGTAAAGGAATGTATGGAAAACCTCCAGCTGAAATCGATAAGAAAGTGATGAAGACCGTGCTGGGAAAAGATTGGAAAGATGAAGTCATTGATTGCCGACCTGCTGATCTACTTGAACCGATGTGGGAGAAACGAAAAGCAGAGTTAAAGGATCATGATGACGTGGAAATCACTGATGAGAACGTGATGACCTATGCCATTTATCCACAAGTAGGACTAAAGTTTTTGAAAGGAAAGGCCCAAGCAGAGTTTACTTCAGATGAACTCCCACTTCCCATGGATCATAAACTTACCAGGGGTATGGTGAAACAATCATTCCCTGATGTTGATGATATTTATTTGGAAACAGAACCACCGGAAAAACGCAGTGGACCTGCGCAAATTCCAACCGAATTTGAAGTGGAAGTTGATGGTGAACCATTCGAAGTCAAAGTAACCCCCACCGGTGGCTATCTTGTCTCTGGCGGTGGTGGAGCCGCTGCTCCTGAACCACCAAAGGATGTAGAAGGTGGTATTAAATCAAATATGCAGGGGACCATTCTGAAAGTGAAAGTTTCCAAGGGCGATAAGGTCAAAACCGATGATGTACTGGCAACCATTGAAGCCATGAAGATGGAACAGGAAATCAAAGCGGAAAAAGCAGGTGAGGTTAAAGAGATTTATATCAATGAAGGAGATGCTGTGAAAAGCGGTGATCTCTTAATGCAGATCTTATGATACTATTTGATGTTTGGATGTGAAATATGATATGTTAGAAAAAGTCCTGATTGCCAATCGTGGCGAAATCGCTCTTCGCATTATGCGTGCTTGTAAAGAGCTTGGCATTGGAACCGTTGCTGTGTTTTCTGATGCAGATAGCAAGGCATTGTTTGTGAAATATGCTGATGAGAAATATCGTGTAGGGCCAGGTCCTGCCAGTCAGAGTTATCTGCAGAAACAAACAATCATTGATACCGCACTTGACTGTGGGGTTGATGGGATCCATCCTGGCTATGGGTTTATGGCCGAAGATGCTGATTTTGCTGAGATGTGTCATAAGAATAACATTGAGTTCATTGGGCCTCCGGTTTCTGCTATGCGGTTGATGGGATCAAAGATTGATTCTAAGAAATCCATGATGAAAGCAGGTGTCCATGTTGTTCCTGGAGTCACTAAAGCAATAAAGGATCATGAAAAAGCAAAGGATATCGCTCACGATATTGGATATCCGGTGATGCTGAAGGCATCGGCTGGCGGTGGCGGTATCGGTATTCAAAAAGTAGATGATAGCAAGCAGATGCAAAAAGCACTTGACAGTGTGAAGCAACTGGCCAAGAACAGTTTTGGAAATGATGCTGTGTTTATTGAAAAGTTCATTGCTGACCCTCGTCATATTGAGTATCAGGTGATCGGGGATAAGGATGGATCCATTATTCATTTATATGAACGGGAATGTAGTGTGCAGCGTCGTCATCAGAAGTTAATTGAGGAAACACCATCCTGTGCATTGACCCCTGAGCTTCGTGAAGAGATTGGAAAACAAGCAGTCCTAGCTGCTGAAACCGCGGGCTATTATAACGCGGGAACCTGTGAGTTCATGTTCAAGGATGGAAAATATTACTTTTTGGAGATGAACGCACGGCTTCAAGTAGAGCACCCCATAACTGAGGCAACTACGGGTGTGGATCTTGCTCGTGAACAACTTCGAGTGGCATCGGATCTTCCTCTGGAGAACAAACAGGAGGATATTCATCCCCGCGGTCATGCCATTGAATGCCGGATTAACGCTGAAGACCCACTGAATAATTTCGCTCCTGCTCCTGGTAAGATCACACGTTATGCTGAACCGAGTGGCCCTGGTATTCGTATTGATTCAGGTGTGTACCGTGGATTTGAGATTCCACCCTATTATGATTCCATGATTGCAAAATTGATTATCTGGGCAGAGGACCGGCCTCGTGCGATTGAACGGGTAAAACGAGCTTTGTGGGAGTTTCAGATCGGTGGCGTGCGTCATAATATTCCATTCCATTCCGTGGTCATGAACAATGAACAGTGGTTGAAGGGAATATATGATACCAGCTTCATTCCTCGCTATAGGATCCTCGATCAGGTCATTGAATATGTTAAGGAAATGAAGACTCAGTCATCAGCACCTCGAACCGCTGCGGCGATGGCTGCAGTACAAGCGGTCAATGTTGCGATGAATAGTGGTGGAGAACTGAAAAAATAAAAGTTTTCAACCCAAGTTTTCTTTGTTTTTTTTAAAATGGGTTGGAAAGAAAAAAGGAAAAAGATGGCTTATTTTCTGATAAGCCCAAGTGATCCGAGTTCATCGGAGAGTTTTTGCACGGCAATGGAGACATCTTCGGTTTTCCGAGCGCCAGTGCATACGATTTTTCCCGATCCAAAGAGAAGCATTGCTACTTTTGGTTCAGATATCCGGTAGACCAGTCCAGGGAATTGTTCTGGTTCATATTCCACGTTTTCAAGTCCCAGCCCCATAGCCACTTCATTCAGATTCAGCTCTGTTTCCAGATCTGAAATGGCGACGATGTTTTGAATCACGATCTTTAAATCATCGTTATCATAGACTTCAATCCCCAGTTTTCTGAGTTTATCTGCGATAATGTTGACTGTTTTTCGAACGTTTTCAACGTTTTTTGCACCAGTACAGTTGGCCTTACCACTTCTGAAAAGAAGTGTTGCTGTTTTTGGGTCATCTAAACGATAGACTAGTCCAGGGAATTGCTCCGGTTCGTATTCAGCTTCCTCAAGTGATTGCGCGATGGCATCTAAATCAAGTTTTTCTGCAAACGAGGTAGATGCAACAATATTTTCCACGATTACTTCTGGCATATTTTTTTCCTCCTAATTCTCCTATTTATAAAACTCCTGCTGATGTAAGAGTAGCTTTAAGGGTTTCTACTATAGTTGAGAGTTGTTCCTTATTTTTATTGCCGGTGAAAACGATTTTTCCTGATGAAAAGATAAGGATTGAGAGTTGTTCATCGAATTGATACTGTAGCCATGGGTTTGTTTGCGGTTCATAACTGATTTTTTCATCTGGAAGAGTCTCTGCTATGGTCTCAAGGGACAGTGTTTGGTTTAAATCGGTTGTTGCTACTGAGAAACTCAGCGTGGTGTCGGATGGATCGATTGAGTCATCTATCTGCTGTAATTGATTGATGACTGAATTGATGTTCTCTCTTGCATCATCTATGGTTGTCGTACCAGTGCAGACTATTTTTCCATCTTCTGATAACAATACTGCGATTTTCCCGTAATTAAAATGAAAGACGAGAACCTTCTGTTCTTGTTGATCAATAGAGGACTCTGGTATCTGCTTGGCTAGTTCCTCTAAATCAAAGGTTTGATGCAGATGTGAGGTTGCAATAAGGTTTTCCATAACAATATCAGCCATTCAACTACCAGCCTTCCCTCCTGAGAGTATATAAAGGGTTTTTAAAAGCTTTTGGGTGAATACATAAGATTTCGACAAGCTTATCTTTAATGATTGATATGCTACCGTGAAAATCATGGGAGGAAAAAAGAAAACCACCCGGGAAAATGATGGGTTTTATTCAATTAAAACCATTGATAATGTTACATTATGGATAAAACGGTATAAACCCGAAAAAGGAAATATTGCTACTACTCCGGTGATTCTCTGTCATGGATTGCTGGCCAATAAATATAGTCTTGATTTTGGTGATAAAGACCAAGAAAATGATTATTGGAATAAGTATAGCCTTGCTGCCTATTTATACCATGAACAAAATGACCATGACCTTCGTTTTGATGTTTGGGTGCCAGAGCTGAGAGGAAGAAGAAGTTATTCTGAGTATGATTTTGCAAAGAGAGGGCAGGTTCCAGAGTCAATGCATTGGTGTTTTGATGATTATGTAGACAAAGACGTTCCCGCTATCATCGAATGTGTGAAAAAGACCTATGAAAAAGAGAAAAAAGGCGTTCCCGAAGTGTTTTGGGTAGGAATGAGCATGGGTGGAATTCTAGCATATGCTCATGGTCAAACAGATGGTGGGAGACGTGATTTCAAGGGTGTAGTTACCATTGGATCGCCTGCGGTTTTTGAGCATTCTAAATCAACATTTGCAAAATTCAAAGGTCTTGCTCCAAGGCATGTGTTTTTTCGTATTAATCTTCGTTCTTTTCTAGAAAATAATCCTCTTTTGAAAGAAATGTTTGTGAAAAATGCGAAAAAAACAGATCAAATCTCTGATGAATTAATTGAAAAATATTTGGAAATGGGATTTGATAATAGCATTTCCTCAAAAATAGTCAGTCATTTTGGCTTGTTTTTTCGTCATCAGGACCTCTGCCGTTACCCGAAATGTCCCTGGTTCTATGATCTCATGAGTCATATTCCTTTGCTTAGAAAATGTGTGAAACCATTTAGTTGGAAGGATCATCTGCATTTATTTCAAACTCCGTTATTGGCCATTGCTGGTGGTGCTGATGAGGAGGCACCGCCCCAGGAGGTAAAAAAGGTGATCAGTAAATTGGGAAGCACTGATATCATCTATCTTGAATTTTCAGAAGAATCCACAATAGGAAAAAACTATTCTCATCTTGATTTTCATTTGGGTAAAAATGTTAGAGAAGATGTTTATAAAAAAATATCCAAATGGTTGATAAGAAAAGAACAAGATCAAAAATAAAAACAATTATTCGGTTATTTACCAAACCCGGTCTAGATCCAGCTCTCCAGCTCGTTTTTTCCGCCGCTTCCCTCTGTTTTCATCGGTAAGAGATCCTAATGTATCTTTGATTTCATCGGTCTTTTCACTGATTCGTTGCTCACAGCTAGCGACAGCTAATTCTCCTCTTGTTTTCTCTACTAGACTTCGTGCAACATCTTGTTTTCGTTTAATGGGAATAAGACCTGAGGGATAATCGAACCGATTAATGGATTCATATATTTCTTCCATGATGCTTAGATATTGTTGTGCTTCCTGTGGTTCTCCTTCGAGAATACAGTCCAGCGTTTTCCGTCTCAGTTCACCTACTACGTCGCCTATCCCTTGAAGATATGAGGTATAGGATGTGTTCAGTTCATCGGGATCTGGGAGTGTATTGTCTTGCATTAGTTGATAAAAACAGTTCGCCTCCACATATTCCTGACTTGCGTTTTCAACAAAACCCGCGTAGGTTAGATCAGGGTACTCCTTTGTAATTGTGATAAGTTCTTTTAGAGTTGAAGATGCTTTTCGGATATATCCTTCTGCCTCATGGAATTGATGCTGGTGTGTGTTATGAATGGCCTTTCGGCAATTGATGATGATGTTTCTTGAGTAGCGGATGGATTTCTCTCTGGTTTGATCTTTTTCATCGATGTATCTTTCGATTTTGTCGATGATGGGTTCTAAATCCTTCATTTGTGGTTCCTAGCTGGTTTAACCTAATTATAATTTTCCCTTTATTTCATTATTGATTTATTGACCCAGTAATCTGGTGTTTCACCGTTTAATACCTTCATCACCTGTGCTGCACAGACTGTTCCAGCTCTGATCTGGCCCTCTTTTGTATTGGCTCCAAGATGAGGAGTGAACACCATATTTGATAATTTGAGAAGTGGGCTGTTTTTTGGTGGTTCCTCTTCGAACACATCAAAGGCGGCTCCTGCGATTTTTTCCTCTTTCAGAGCAGTATATAATGCTTCTTCATCAACGGTTCCCCCTCTGGCGCAGTTGATCAGATAGGCTGTTGGTTTCATCTGTGAAAGCATGGTTTTATTAATCAGATGATGTGTTTTTTCAGTATGTGGAATGTGCATGGAGATGTAATCTGATTTTTTCATCAGATTTTCCAGTTTTTCCATTTTTTTGATGTCGTGATTGGCCATATCCTCTTTTGAGATGAATGGATCAAAGCCGATGACATTCATATTGAATGCTTGTGCAAGCTCGGCGGTTTTTATCCCAATGTTTCCCGTACCGATGAGGCCCAGTGTTTTTCCATGGATTTCTGTTCCTTTTAGTTGTTTTTTGATCCAATCACCGTTTTTCATGCTGCTGTCAGCTTTGCTGAGATGTCGTGATAGTGATAGCATGTGAGCGATTGCTAGTTCTGCTACACTAATGGTTGCCCCAGTTGGTGCATTGACCACTTTGATTCCTTGAGCAGCTGCGGTTTTGATGTCGATGTTATCCACACCGATTCCTGCTCTTCCAATGACCTTGAGTTTTCCTTTTGCTGCCGCTTCTATAATTTCCTTCGTTAATTTGGTTCTGCTTCGAATCATCACTCCATCAAAGTTTCCTAGTTCCTTAAGTAAGGTATCAGGATTATATTCTTCGTAGGTGACCTCGTGACCAGCGTTTTTAAAAGAATCAATTGCTTCTTCAGCCATCTTGTCATTAATAAGAATCTTCATTTCTAACCCCTGAGCATGGTGTATGAGAATGAATTTAAAAATGTTTACGCTAGATGATCAAGCCTGAAATCGATGCCCAGGTACTCTGCTTCATCGTCAAGATCTTCTTCAATGCGAAGGAGTTGGTTATATTTTGCGTTACGATCGCTTCGAGCAGGAGCTCCTGTTTTTATCTGACCGGCACTGGTGCCGACCACAAGATCTGCGATGAAGGAATCTTCTGTTTCCCCGCTGCGATGACTGACAACCGCGGTCCAGCCTTCATCATGAGCCATTTTAATTGCATTCAGTGTTTCGGTGACGGTTCCGATTTGGTTGAGTTTGATAAGAACGGAGTTTGCCGCGTCCAGTTCAATTCCTTTTTGAATACGTTTGGTATTGGTGACAAAGAGATCATCTCCGACGATTTGTACCTCGGTTCCTATTTTGCTGGTGATTTCGGTCCAGGATTCCCAGTCATCTTCTGCTAGTCCATCCTCGATGCTGATGATGGGATATTTCTCGCAGAGATTTACGTAGTAATCAACGAGTTCCCCTCCAGTAAATGATTTCGATCCGATTTTATAGGTCCCATCGTAAAAAAACTCACTTGATGCAGGATCTAAAGCGATTTTCATCATATCGGTGTATCCAGCATTTTCCACCGCTTCTAGCATGAGATCGAGCCGATCGGAGATATTTGTCAGTTTGGTTGGGGCAAATCCTCCTTCATCGCCGATTAATACCGCGCTTGCACCAAGTTTCTTTTTCAGAATTTTCTGGAGGTGATGATAGGTTTCTGAAATCATTCGAATACCTTCGCTAAATGATTTTGCACCGGTTGGCATCAGCATGTGTTCTTGAATGGAGTTTCCCTGTCCAGCATGTTTTCCACCGTTGATCACATTACACATTGGTACGGGCATGAGATGAGGAATGACACCAAAGAGTTCTGCGATGTAGCCGTAGAGTGGTAGATTTTTTGAGGCAGCAGCAGCTTTTGTTATTGCCATGGAAACTGGCAATATGGCATTTGCTCCAAATGTTTCCTTATTTGAGGTTCCATCTAGTTTTAGCATGATATTATCAATGGTTTCTTGATGGACACAGTTCAATCCAATGAGCTTTGGGGCTATTTTTTTATTGACGTTTTCTACTGCTTTCAGCGTTCCTTTCCCAAGATATCTTGATTTATCGTTGTCTCGAAGTTCCAGTGCCTCGTGTTGACCTGCACTTGCGCCACTTGGTGTCATGGCTCGAAAAATTCCATGGTCTGTTTTAACGTCAACTTCCACCGTTGGGTTTCCTCTGGAATCCAATACTTCGCGTGCTTTGATGCTGGTGATTTCGGACATAGATTTCTTTCCTCGCTGGGTTTGCCGAGGCCAATATAGGCTTTCCTCTAATAAAATTGTCTATTATGTAGATATTGTTTTGCCTCTGAGGATTCTGACAAAGAAAGCTCTAAATAATATTTTCCGGATGAATATGTTATGAAATGTGCAAACATTTTTGTTAAAGGTGCACTGTCTGAAGAGTTCATTGATCTTGTTGAATATGAGTTAAACCAGATTACATGTATAAATCAAAACAGTTGATGCTCTTTGCACGATCGTATTATTATCTCAGAACAAATCAGGACTTTTTTCCCTTTGTTATTCTGGATTTTTCAGAAAAGAATTGTTGTAATATCGAAATCGTTTGCGGAGGAGGGGGATCTGCGTATCAGTTTTCTTTTTTGTCAGAGGAAAATGCGATTAAAAAAATCAAGGAAAAAATAATGGGAATATGTGAGGAAAACAAGTGGAAAATAATTGAACAGGGATAAGTATTCATTGGTTTTATTGGTTTTTTTACAACGCCCTTCTTTTGAGAACCTGTTTCAAAAAACGTTTAGAAACACTTAATAATGTGTGAATGTTCTTTTTTTACCGGTGAATGTTGAATGTGGGAATATATTCTTTTTGTTGCAGTCATCTTTCTGGTGTTGATTCTTTCATCTGCCATTAAGATCATGTCGGAATATCAACGTATCGTCATTTTTCGATTAGGCCGATTGAAAGGCATTAAAGGTCCAGGTCTTGTGTTTATCATCCCGGTTATCGATAAGATTATCAAGCTTGATCTCCGAACTCGAGTCATTGATGTTCCAAAGCAACGGGTGATCACTGAAGATAATGTCACTGTTGATGTTGATGCTGTGGTCTACTTCCGGGTGGTTGACCCACAAAAGGCCGTTGTCGAAGTCCAGCGCTATGATGTGGCAACCAGTTTGCAAGCGCAAACTACGCTTCGTGATGTGCTTGGTCAACAGGATCTTGATGAATTGCTGTCCAAACGTGATGAGTTGAACAAGAGTTTACAATCAATCATTGATCGGGCAACTGATCCTTGGGGAATAAAGGTTTCAGCGGTCACTATCCGCGATGTTTCCTTACCGGATACCATGCTTCGAGCTTTAGCCAAGCAGGCGGAGGCTGAACGGGAAAAACGCTCCCGGATTATTATTGCGGAAGGTGAGTTTCAGGCATCAAAGCGGATGACCGATGCAGCAAAACTCTATGAGAAAACCCCGATGGCTCTTCGCTTAAGGGAACTCCAGACACTTGCTGAGATTTCGCGAGAGGGAAACCTTATTGTCGTCCCTGGCGGTGAGCTCGGTCAAGTAGCAGGTATTGCAAAAGCGGTGAATCAGGAACCCAAGAAAGTATGAGCCGGTTGTACTTTCTCCCAATTTTCTTTTTATTGTTCTTCATCTGTTTCTCCAGTGTTTTTTCAGCAGCGGATTCGACGGTGCTTGTGGTTGAAATTGAGGGAACCATTAATCAGGCAACCGTGGAACTGGTCTCTGAAAGCTTAACTGTTGCCCAGCGGGATGATGCTGAAGCACTTGTGCTCACCCTTGATACTCCTGGTGGTGGATTGGATCAGACCTTTGCAATCGCGGATTTGATTCAGAAAAGTAGTATCCCTGTTGTTGGATTCGTGTATCCTAGTGGTGCCACAGCATGGTCTGCAGGAACCTTCATTCTGTTAAGCACTCATGTTGCAGCCATGGCGGAAAACACGGTGATCGGTTCGTGTCAACCGGTTGAGATAACCGCGTCGGGTACGAGACGGATTAATGATTCAAAGACCATTAATGCTTTAGTCGGCTGGATTCAAGAACGAGCCCGTATTTTTGGAAGAAATGCATCTTTAGCTGAGGATTTCATTCGAAAGAACACCAATGTGAATGCAAGTGTTGCAAAGCAGGCTGGTGTGATTGAGGTCACTGCGTCTTCAATGGATGAATTACTTTCCGTTCTTGTTGGATTGAATGCGTCCACGGCATCTGGAAATCAAACCCTTGCTACGGCGAATAGTGCAATTGAATGGTATACACCTTCATTTCGTGTCCAGCTTTCTCGTTTCATATCAAATCCAGTGTTGACGTCTTTGTTGTTTTTACTTGGTATTTTCGCTCTTATTTTCGGAATATCTGCGCCAGGATATGGAGCGGAGGTCTTTGGTGTCATCGCTATTTTATTATCTTTGATTGGTTCAGGATTTGCCATTTCGGAGTTAAGCATAATCTTTTTAATTATTGGAGCAATATTGCTGCTTGTTGAAATCTTTGTTATTCCTGGATTTGGTGTGGTCGGCATGGGAGGCATCATCTGTCTTGCGATTGGATCTGTTTTTCTTATTCCAACGTATTCAAGCAGGGAATGGGTGGTGTCATTGAGCTGGGTGAATGATTTGATCATCGTTGTTCTTGCTGCAGTGGTGATGATTTCAATTTTTTTCGTGTTCCTTTTGTATAAGGTCATCGAGATTCGTACTAAGAAAAAAGCTGTTGGGGAGTTTGTTGGAGAACAGGGAGAAACAATTGATGATATTTCCCCGGAGAAAAAGGGATATATTCGGTTTCATGGCGAGCTCTGGCAAGCAACGGCAGACCAAGCGATTGAGAAGGGAGAAAAAGTCACTATCATCAAAAAAGAAGGTTCCGTACTAAAAATAAAACCCTCTGGAGATAGTACCAAACATTAATCAACCCCTTTTGCCTTTTCCGCTCCAGATAGTTCATGGATAGCGATTTACAGATACGCTTTCTTGGCGGCAGTGATAAAGTTGGAAGTCTTGCCATGCTGCTCGAGACAGATGGTCAACGATTCCTCTTTGATTATGGAATGACGCCAAGTAAACCACCAGAATACCCGATGCCAGCTCCACCGGTTGATTCGGTGTTTTTATCTCATGCTCATTTGGATCATTCCGGGATGATTCCTTCATTGTTTGAGGAAGCTGAACCACCGGTTCATACCACTAAGTTAACATCAGTGATTGCCAACTTATTACATAAGGATTCAATTAAAATTGCGAAATCTGAAGGATATGCTCCTCCTTATCAGCCAGGTGAGATACGAAAAGCGAAACATCATTTTGTTGATGTTGAACCGGGTAACAGAAAACACTTCGGTGATGACATCGAGATCCGTTTTCACTGTGCTGGTCATATACCGGGATCGTTGATGACTGAAGTACATACTAATAAGCGTTTTTTGTTCACTGGTGATCTTAACACCTCTGATACACATCTAGTGAAGGGAACGAAAGCAAGGAAATGTGATGTGCTTTGTATGGAGGGAACCTATGCAGGTCGTGATCATCCGGCAAAGCGAGGGGAGATTGAAAAAGAATTTCTTGATAAAATCGATGAAGTGGTTCTGAGAGGTGGCACAGTGGTACTTCCGGCGTTTGCAGTAGCACGTTCTCAGGAAATCGCAATGGTTCTTAGAAAGACCGGTCTCAATATTTGGTTTGATGGAATGGGAAGAAAAGTTTCAAAGATTTATTTGAAATATAAACAATATATCCGATCTCCAAAAGAATTGAAAAAAGCCATTAATAAATTGAATTTTATTCATTCAGATCATGGAAGAAAACTTGCATTGGATGCCGATGTGATCATCACCTCAAGTGGGATGATGGATGGAGGACCAGTGCTTCATTACATGAATAAACTGAAAAACAATCCTAAAAATGCGGTGTTGCTCACGGGGTATCAGGTT